>DQSN01000113.1 GCA_015663245.1 Leucothrix mucor | reverse complement strand
TAAAGCGTTAAAAATTTAGCAGGGTTAGCTACTTGATACTTTTTCATATACTTATAGATAGCATTAGAGTTCTTATACCCTCCGTGTTTTTTAACATGCTTCTTACAGTTTGCTACATACACTGTGTCGGCGATGCTAGAGATATAATCCACATCTTCAGGGCCGTGCAAACCTAACGCCCGATCTTTTTCTGCTGATTGATAGGTTAATCGTAAAATTCCATCGTGGGTAGAATGGAAAATAAATACTCTGCCACAAGATACTACTGAATTAAAAAACTCTTCATCTGGCTCAAGACATTCATTGTCAATTGCTGGTGCTGGTGCTGTACAAAAATAGTTCCGAACCAGTGCCGTTACAGGTGTTTCTTTTAAAGCCTTCATGCAGACTCTAGCGCCTAAACTGTGTGACATAAGGTCTAGATGAAGAGTGGAGTTAGCCAAAGTTTCTAGTAGTGTTCTAAATAATCTCGCTACAGAGTTTGATCGAGATTTTGCTCCCCACCAATCACGACCATGATTACCACCAGGCCAAGAGTAGCCAATAATATAGTCATACTCTGTAGGCAGTATCCTATCTATATTTTTGTTTATTATTTGATAGGCATCATAGACTTCCAGTTGTTCATTGTTATATCCATGCACTAACATAAGGACTTTTTTATTTCTAATTTTATCGAGTAAAGCAGCTATTCCCATGTTGTTAGAAATACTGTCATTATCCAAATCTATATCCTTAATATGATGACCATTTATAGATAGTGTATCTGGATCATTAAAATCCTGTCTTGAGCTTATAATTATCATACCGTTTCTCTCCCTGAAACCTTTGCTATATTAAAAATAGTGGGCTTTATTAATAAAGCGACACAAATAAAGTATAGAGCTCATTTACTTTAAAGGCGGGTGTTTGGTCTACTTTATTGATTTACGGTCATTTATGATTGCTATTTCCCCGTTCTACAATAGCAATTTAGGAAGAGCAGCATTATTTGATTCTCATATACTAACCACTCTCATATCACCCTCTATAAGCAAACAATGCTATGAACAAACGTATTCAAAAAGCTATTTACTATATCGAGTCTCATCTAGATGATGAGCTTGATATTACCTTATTAGCGAATATTTCATCCTATTCACCCTTCCATTTTTGTCGGGTATTTAAACTCCAAATGGGTGAGTCTGTGATGTCGTATACAACTCGTTTACGGCTAGAAACAGCATCAATTAATGTTGGTTTTGGCAATAGTTCTGTTACCAATATTGCTTTAGATTCAGGCTTTCAAACTTCAAGCGGCTTTCTAAAAGCATTCAAAAAACACTTTGGGGTAACACCAACTGCTTATAAACGCAGGAGTAAACAAGCCATTAAACAGTATCAGGAGATCAACATGGAAGCCTCAGAAATTATCAGCCGAGAAAAAGCCTTTGTTGTTTTTAGCCGTGAAAGAGGTGGGTATTTTCAAAGCTCTGATATAGCTTGGGAGCGATTAAGCAATGCTCTCAATAGTCTGGGAGCAAAGTACAAAGATGTGCCTGCTTGTACTGAGATAGAGTTAGATATTAAAAAAGCAGAAATGATTGGCATTTGCCATGACGATCCCAAGGTCACAGATGAAGATAAAGTTCGTTATGACGCCTGTATTGCTTGGAGAGCCCCAGAAATAGAATTTTTAAATGCAGAAGGTTTTGAAACTAAAACAATCGCAGCTGGAAAATATGTAAAAACGCTGCACAAAGGTAGTTATGAATCATCAGAAAATAGTTGGTACGGACTCTATGCTTGGATTGAACAAAAAGGGCTTACACTGAGGGATGAGCCATCGTTTGAGAAATACCTCAACACACCAGAAGAGGTAAAAGAAGCGGCGTTATTAACTGAAATATATGTTCCCATCACATAATATGGATATGCTAGAACTACGCTTTTCAGAAGTCGCTAATCTGCTAGAAATGATTGATATTTTTGGTTTAATCATCATCAGTTTTGCTTTTATTGGCATTGCCTATGATGCTCTCAAAAAGAAACAACGCAGCTATAAAGAAGCAAGTGCCAATATCATCATAGGGATAACAAATGGGCTACTGAACATGACTTTCTATGGTCTTATTTTTGTGATCACTCTATGGTTTGCAGAGCAAGTTGCCTTTAATGACATCCCCGTAAATTTATGGACTTGGGTAATGGCTATTATCGCGGCAGACTTTAGCTACTACTGGATGCATCGCATAGAGCATAAAGTACGTTTTTTCTGGACAATTCACAGTGTGCATCATTCATCCACAGAGTTTGATTTAACCACAGGGCTACGATTAGCATGGCTTGAAGGTCTAATTGAATGGATATTTTTCGTGCCAATGATTTTAGTTGGCTTTGATATGGTGCAAGCTATCGCCAGTATTCTTATTGTGGTTGCTTATCAAGCGTGGATACACACAGAACATATTGGAAAACTTGGATATTTAGACCATGTACTAAATACACCATCTGTCCATCGGGTACATCACGGCTCCAATCCACACTATATCGATAAAAATTTTGGTGGCATATTAATGATCTGGGATAAACTTTTTGGGAGCTATCAGGCAGAACAGGAAATAGTTATATATGGGCTGACTAAAAATATTGGCACGACAAACCCTATTACTATTAATTTTTACGAGTGGATTTCGCTGATTAAAGACCTACAAAAGACTAAAAGTATCAAAGAAAAGTGGGCTTTAATATCGAGACCACCTTAGGGTGTCAACAACTAGCGCCACCTTGTTCTTAGCGTCCCGCTGGAGTGTAGTGCTTGATGCTCGGCATCAACTACGCCGTTAGTAGCACGGCACACAAGCTCACCCTTTCCACCTAGCCAAAAATCCTATTTTACTAAAGCCCCAGTCTGACCATTAAGTACCAAAAAATCGGCTGCCCCATTTTTTTTATTGAGTAAGGGAATAGCTATCCAACGCTTATCTGCACTTTGAATAAAAGCTAATGATTGCTTTTTCATCGCTGGGGTTAGCGGCATTTTTTGGTTTTTGCCACTACGCATATTTATAATAATTGGTGATGTACCTGCCAAACTGCTTTTATAAATCAATGATTGATTATTGCTGTTAAATACAGCATCGGCATTACGTGCTGGAAAATCGTTAAAGCTTCCTGTTTTGCTATCCACCACGGTTACTTTATCGGGAAATACCAAGGCTATTTTTTGATTATCACGGCTAAATTGAATTCTATTTGAGGGTATTGGCATCGCTCCTGCATGGTTTCTATAACGATGATTTACCAAGAAAATAGCTTGTAGTTCCTTTTTGGCATAAAGATCATAAATATGGAGCATTGAGCCTGCACGCCCTTTATCATCTCGACTGTGTCTTGTATAAGCTAATAAGCGGTTATTTACGCTAAACGTGATGGCTTCTATAGGATTTTGATTAGCTGGGCGTAATACTGGCAAAGCAAGTTGATGGATAACTTTTCCTGAGCCTGTGTGAATCATAAAAAGAGTATATTTATTGCCATGCTTATAAGGAATAGCAATCAAGCTACCATTGGTATTTTGCGCCATTAAGTGACGTTTATAGACGGCTTGATAACCATGCGGATGGGCTAAAGTACGCAACACTTTCCCCGTACCATTGTGTATAACAGATAAACCTTTCGCATCTAAATACAATAACTTGAAGCCATCTGGCGTTGCGCCAATCATCAAAGCATTTTTAGGAAGATTTTTAAGCTTGAGTTGACGTAATATCTTACCTGTACGTGCCTCGATAACCGTTAATAAACTAGCTGCGGGGTTCGTGTAAATAAGCTGAGAGCCAGATTTATTAAACGTCACATTATCCGCATAAAATAAAGGCGAAGCAGCAACAGTAGCCACGAAACACATCCAAGCTACAGCAATTAAGCTCACTCTTTTTATGATCAAGCCTATGGATAAACACATGAAATTCTCCCTATAATAGATTTTTCCAACCATACCCAAGGAAGCATCACAATGAAAGTCGTTATTCAAGAAGAAGCTACAGGTTGCGCCATCGCCTGCTCTGCGGCTATTGCGGGGTTATCGTATAAAGAAGCCAAGCAAACCGCCAACTCATTGGGTATTTTTGCAGTCGATTCTTTACTTTGGTCAAATACAAAATCCATTAGAAATTTGCTAGTGGCATTAGGCTTTCATACAGGTAAAAAAATTGATTTTACCAACTGGGATTCTTTAGCAGACTGCTCACTATTAGCTTCTAAATGGCATCTTGAAGATGGCAAACCTTATTGGCATTGGGTGGTTTTTATGAGAGAGGAAAAGCGTAGTTATGTGCTGGATTCTAATGCATCGTTGGCAGAAAATTTGATAATAGATTTAGAACGGGTTGATGCTAAGTGGTTTATTCCTGTTAAAAAGATGAATATAATCATCACAAAATAGATTTTCAGCATAATATGATGAATATAAACATCATCTCATTATAGAGCTAGCCCCATGCTAAACAACATTAGCCAAACAATTCGTGAGCAACGCAACCAACGAGGTTGGAGTCAGCAATATTTAGCTGACCTCTGTAAACTTGATCGTACAACGATTGGTGCATTAGAGCGAAATGACTATCAAGACCTTGGTATCCGCAAAGTAGATCGGGTATTAATGCTTTTTGGTATGTCATTAAGTTGTCAGTCGCTAGGAATGCCTACGTTGGATGATTTAAAGGTCAGCTAACAGTAATTATGACATTAACCGCAGCGGCTTTTTGTTTAAGCTCTACTATTGTCTTGTCTGCACCCTTTGTCTCTTCCAACAACTTAATAATATCCAACGAACCATCTTCAATTCCGTTTAATAATAATTGCAGTGTATTTTTCGATACTGATGATAATTTCTCTAAGCCAAGATACATTTCAATTCGTTGTAAGTCACCATAAGCACTGGTTTTAACAAAAAAATCTGCATCTGTCTTTTCCACGAGACGCTTTATATTTACTAATAATTTTGCTAATGCTTCCATCACATCTTTATCAGTTTCTTGCAAAATGGTTTCATCGGGTGTTGCTACTGAGCTTTGCGGCGATACAGCATCTCTATTACTAAGTGTTAGTGCATTTTCCTCGACGACTAAGCCTGTGACTGTACTAAATATTTTTTGCACTTCATCGCGTAACAGCCGAGAATATTTTTGTGCTTCCTTGCCTTCCACCCATAGTTTTAACAAACCTTGATCATAATCCATCGTCCAACAGGCTTTAGCTTGATAAATTTCACTCTCAAGCATCACGCCTTCTTGCCAAACCAGCTCTTCACTCTGTACATTTTGGGCAATATCATCATGTAAGACGACAATAATATTCGGCATAATGCTACGCGGTAAAAAGTGTGAAAAGCGATATTCAAATGCAAGTATGCCCTCATCATCCTTATCAAAATAGCCCTTTAAGTTTGGCTGCTCTTTAGGAAACAGATCGGGCATTGCATAAAAACTTCCTGAGATGGGTAGTTGATAACGAAGTTTAAGCTGCTTGATGGCGTCGCTAATAAAGCGATATTTTTCTTTGGGGTAATTAATTTGATTACCCTCCTCATCCACAATTTTTTCTGCTTGTAAAATTTGCACTACATCTGCATGCCTTAGCACACCGTTTTGGCTAACAATCTTGTCCGAATGTAATAAGCTATAGATACCATAGGTGAGCCAACGCGGATTGAATGCGCACGCTTCATCCCATTTTAAAGGTGCAAAATGAACAATCTCTCCCAAGGTATCCAGTAGGTTTAGAAAGGCTGTTTTATCTAAACCTTGCTTACCAATATCATATTCTGCACAGACAGTATCAAACTGTTCTTGATCTAAAAAAGCATTGTTACGTGATAACTTACGAATTTTCTCTAAAGCAAAAAAATCATTTTGGCTAAATTGTATTTGATGTGTTCCCACGGCTTTTAATTGCTCTATGAGTACTGTAGTAAATTGCGCAAAATCTTTTTCCAGCTCAGCATCTTTGCTGGTGCAAGACAGTGGATAGAAGCCAATAATATTGGAGTACTTTTCACTTAACGCTTCTCTATCAATATCAATATTAGCTTGATCTACTTTATTACCTACTAGTAACACAGAAGCACTATTAGCAAATGATTGGATATGCTCTAGCCAATACTCTGCTTGATCTTTGCTGCTTTGATTCTCTGAGCCAGCAGCTAACACGACAATGTATAAGCACCGCGCTCGTAAAAAGGATTGATGCATAGAGTGCGTGTTTACTTGCCCGCCAAAATCCCAGAATTTAGCTTTAATAGGAGAGTTTGTTACTGCCCACTCACTAATATCAACCCCCTTTGTTATACCCTCTTTACCTTCTAGCACAGCCTCCCCGTTAAGTTTACGGATTAAAGAGGTTTTTCCTGTTGAGCTATTGCCGAGAAAGATGGCACGAACTAGATTTAGAGGACTGGTATCCTTGTTTGATTCAGGAGCTTGTTCTGTTGTTTCTGTTACTTCCTGCAAGCTACTATCTATCATATTATTTTCTCTTTGTTTTACTTTTTTCTTTACTTACAAACTGCCTAGCCTTAAATCTAGCCAAATTAGCCAACCTGCCAGTACACATCCATCAAGGGATCAAAAGCGGTTACCTTACCCTCTGAGGTTTCAATATCATTAGGAATTGCAATTTTATTATTTGATCGATTCAGTGTCATGCGAGATTCATTAACAGGTAATTGATAAAATGCAGGACCATTGATTGATAAGAATTTTTCTAACTGATTAAGGGCATTTTCATCTTCAAAGACTTGGGTAACAACAGAGAGAGTATTGGCTACATTAAAAATACCCGCACAACCACAAGCACTTTCTTTGGCATGACTTAGATGTGGCGCTGAGTCTGTTCCTAAAAAGAACCGCGCATCACCACTGATAGCGGCCTTTCTTAGTGCTAGGCGATGCAGCTCTCTTTTTGCGACAGGTAAGCAATAATAGTGTGGTTTTATGCCTCCGACTAACATTACATTACGATTGATGACTAAATGATGCGGCGTAATGGTTGCCGCAGTATTCTCGGCACAAGACAGCACGTAATCCACCCCTTCTTTTGTGGTGAGGTGCTCAAAGACAATTCTAAGCTTTGGGAAGCGTTGTCGAATAGGAATAAGCTTTGTTTCGATAAACACCGCTTCTCTATCAAAAATATCAACTTCTGTATCAACCACTTCGCCATGTACTAGAAAGGGCATTCCGATTTCTTCCATGACTTCTAGGACAGGATAGATTTTTTCTAGATCTTTTACACCAGCATCTGAGTTTGTGGTTGCGCCTGCTGGGTAAAGCTTAACGGCGGTAATGTCACCACTTAAAAAACCTGCACGCACATCTACGGGGTCAGTTTTTTCGGTCATATACAACACCATCAACGGTGTGAAGTTATGTTCTTTGGGTAAATACGAAAGAATTTCTTGGCGATAAGCTTTAGCATCTGCTGTTGTTATCACAGGGGATGGCAAGTTAGGCATGACAATAGCGCGCGCGAAGTGCTGACTGGTAAACGGCAAAACCTTTGCTAACATTTCACCAGAACGAAGATGTAGATGCCAATCATCAGGTGTGGCTATATTGAGGGTGGTTATCATAAGGGGAAACTCCGTATCATTCATCTGTCGCGCTCTTCCCTTTGTGACTCTGTTTTAGGATAAACCAAGTCCGCTCAAGGAGCTTATGCTGAGGTATAGTTTCTAAATGTTTAGCGTACTCTGTCGAGAGTTACAAAAGAATAGGGGTAGATATTTTTATCATCGGCTTGATGATCTTCGTGGTCTACTTCTTGCCAGTTGTACTGAGTATAATCAGGAAAGTAAGTATCGCCCTCTAAATCAGCATCAATCATGGTTAAGTAAAGACGATCTGCTTTATCCAGAAAGCTTTTATAAAGGTGCGAACCACCTGTTATAAACACTTCATTACTATCGCTGGATTTTTCTTGAGCAACAGACATTGCTTGCTCAAGAGATGTTACCACTTCACAACCTGCAATTTTAAGATCAGGACTTCGGGTTACTACTAGGTTTAAACGTCCTGGTAAAGGACGCCCAATAGACTCATAGGTTTTGCGCCCCATTAAAATTGGGCTACCCATGGTGGTTTTCTTGAAAAAAGCTAAATCGGCAGGAAGGTGCCAAGGCATTTTTTGATCTTTACCAATTACGCGCTGATGTGCCATTGCGGCAATCATTGATATTTTCATGGCTAGTCTAATCCACCCATTGCTACTGCTTATTTAACAACACGCAAGGTAGGTTTTTTACGTGGTGGCGGCGTATCATCATCAGGTTTTTTTGGTGGTGGCGCGCTTTCGTCTTCGCTAAATGACATACCTTCACCATTTTCAGCTGAATAGATACCTATGATGGTATGCATTGGTGCATAGATATTATAGGGCTTGCCCCCAAAGCGAGCACTAAACATCACACATTCATCATCGATAACTAATTCTTGCACTGCAGAGGGATTTACATTCAAAATAATTCGACCTTCATCTACATACTGATGAGGCACTAATACATTTTCATCCAATGCATTGATAACAACATGTGGAGTCATGCCATTATCCATAATCCATTCATAAAT
>DQSN01000212.1 GCA_015663245.1 Leucothrix mucor | reverse complement strand
TATCTATAAACAACCATTGCCGAATAGACAACAACTCAAGTTACTTGCGATAACAGCAACGGGGGTAATCATCGGTTTTCCATTACTGACATCTTGGGCAATGCAAACCATACACGCCTCTCATGCAGGTGTGGTCATCGCCCTTATTCCCTTGTTAACCGCAGTGATTGCAAGATTTATTTCTGGCGAACGCCCTTCATTGGCTTTTTGGGTGGTGAGTTGTATAGGCGCAACCTTAGTGGCAACTTATGCCTTATTGGAGGGTGATCTAAGTTTTCAAACAGGGGATTTATTATTAATAGCAGGTAGTGTATTAGGGGCATTAGGCTACGCAGTTGGTGGGAAGCTCTCTCAACAGCTAGGCGGCTGGCAAGTTATTTGCTGGGCATTAGTTATCTCTTTTCCTATTGTTATCATTCCAACATTAATTACACAACCCGATAATTTCAGTGTGATACCAACATCGGTATGGCTAAGCTTTTTCTATCTCGCCTTAATGAGCCAGCTATTTGGCTTCTTTCTTTGGTATAAAGGTTTAGCAATAGGTGGCATCGCTCGTGTCAGCCAAACCCAACTAGCACAGCCTTTTTTAACCATTATTGTATCCATACTATTTCTTGGTGAAAGCTTTGATATTACGACACTAATTTTTGCGCTTGCAGTTGTCGCAATTATTGCCATTAGCCGCAAAATGCCAATAGGGTAACGTGTATGAAGTCACTTGAATTTCCTGATCACATATACACTTCCAAGGAGAATAAAAAATGAGTTTACGAATCTTTCAAGTTGATGCCTTTGCAAGCGAGGCATTTACAGGAAACCCTGCCGCGGTATGCCTGTTAGAGCCTGATCACACATCTAAAACAGCCGTGTATGATGATCAATGGATGCAGTCACTAGCCGCAGAGATGAATTTATCTGAAACTGCATTTGTAGAGAAAAAGCATGGAAATCATTATTCCTTACGCTGGTTTACACCCACCACTGAAGTTAATTTATGCGGTCACGCCACTTTAGCAACCGCTCATATTTTATGGACTGAAACCAATCTAGCAAAGGAGCAAACCGCTATATTTGATACATTGAGCGGCTCTTTAGAAGTGAGTAATAATAAGGGTCTTCTCACCATGAACTTCCCCACAGAAACGGTTACATTACTGTGTTCTGATGACGAACTAGCGGTACAGTTAAGTAAGCTATTATCTTGTAACTACCGTGGTGTTTATCAAACAAATGAAGACTTATTGCTTGAAGTTGATAGTGAGGAGGTTGTTAAAAACATACAACCCAATCTCCCGCTGCTAGCCAAGATACCTGTACGTAGCCTTATCGTCACCGCACAATCGAATAGTGATGATTTGGATTTTGTGAGTAGGGTATTTGGCCCTGCGGTTGGTATCGACGAAGATCCCGTTACAGGTTCTGCGCATTGCTCTTTAACACCTTTTTGGGCTGATAAATTAGGAAAAAAGAAGCTCTCTGCACGACAAATATCAGCTCGCGGGGGAAACTTATCATTAGAATTATTGGGTGATCGCGTTGCTATATCAGGAACCGCAATCACTATTCTTAAAGGCAATCTCACATGAGTATTGCGACAAATAGACTTTTTGCAGAAAGGATCAATGATGTTCGCCCGTCGTTTATCCGAGAAATACTTAAAGTTACCAACGACAGTAATATTATCTCCTTTGCAGGTGGGCTTCCCAGTGAACGCTTATTTCCAATGGAGCAACTTAAACACGCCAGCCAAGTAGCTTTTGAAAACAAAGGAGCGCAGTTGCTGCAATACAGTAATACGGAAGGCGATATTGAGTTACGTCAGTGGATAGCGGAGCGGTATCAGCGTCAAAACTTATCCATCAGTCCTGATGATATTTTAATTACTAATGGTTCGCAGCAGGCTTTAGATTTACTCGGTAAAATATTTATTAATAAAGGCGATAGCATTGTCATTGAAAACCCTGGTTACTTGGGCGCTCTACAGGCGTTTCGCCTCTACCAAGCCAAGTTTTTAACCGTATCTGTCAATGATGAAGGTATGGATATAAAGCAATTACAACAGACGCTTTTAGCGAATAAGCCCAAGCTAATTTATACCGTGCCAAACTTTCAAAATCCCACGGGAATCTCTTATAGCGAAACAAACAGGCTAGCCGTTGCACAAGAAGTTATCAAAAATGATAGTTACCTTATTCAAGATGACCCCTATGGGGAGCTACGTTTCAGTGGTAAAGAAAAAAGTAACTTTATGTCACTACTGCCAGAACAAACCATCTTATTAGGCTCCTTCTCAAAAATAATCGCACCTGCATTTCGTCTAGGATGGGTTGTTGCACCAAAACCTGTGATGAAAAAACTAATCATCGCCAAACAGGCTGCCGACTTACACAGCAACTCATTTTCTCAAGCTATTTTGTCTCAATACCTACAAGATAACAATTTAGATGAACATCTTGATAAGCTCAGTAAACACTATGGACAACAAAAAATAGCCATGGAAACAGCCATAAAAAAACACTTTCCACAAGCAACTAACATAACAAATCCAGAAGGTGGTCTATTTTTATGGTGTCGCTTAGATAAAGGTATTTCTACACGAAAACTGTTTAAAGCAGCGATTAAGAAAAAAGTAGTCTTTGTGCCTGATGAATCCTTTTATACAGATAATATCGAGAAAAATACTATGCGACTGAATTACTCTTGTGCAGACTTGCAGGTGATAGAAGCAGGGATTAAGCAGCTTTCCATGGTTATCAAAAATACATATTGAAGTTTGGAAAGTTAATCAACAATACAAAACTATTTTAGCTTTGCTACAACCACGCTTATTCAGCCTATAAGAGATACCATAAATATTAGATGGTTATTACCATGATATGTTGTGGATGACATCACCCAGTATTCTGCACATAATTCAGCCTTTATACGTTGAAAATATGCCGATGAATGGTATAAGCCCAGCTTATTATAGATTTTACAGGACGATTTCTCTAACGAGTAAATACCTACAAATCTCCATTAGAGGCTGATTATATAAGGGCTAACAAGGGATTGTAGAGGAAACAAGCGGGTTATCATGCTAAGGTTATTTTAGTTAATACGCTAGGAGGATATCCAATGAATAAAATAATATTAGCGGCTAAATTATGGCATCTACC
>DQSN01000138.1 GCA_015663245.1 Leucothrix mucor | reverse complement strand
TTTTTTTTGAAAGCCGTAGCCTATTTCAAAAAAAAATCAAAAAATAATTTGTAGTAAAAATAATACGTTTGCTGACTTTCCATCATTTTTTTCGTGTTTTTTACAACAAGTAAAAAAAATCGTCTAGAAAATGTACTATACTTTTCGCACAGCTATTTTTTAGACTTCAATTTAGCCAAGAATTATACACTCAAGGACAGAGAGCATAAAAATGACAAACAAATTACCCTGCGAGACTTCTACTTCCCCCCTCTACTACCTGCTACCCATTGCTATTTTAAGTAGCTGTCTTTTTATAGACACCGCCATAGCAGCAGATAACTCCACTGCAATTACTTCAATACAATCAATCAGTACAAATACAACAGCGAAAACACCTAGTGTAGCTCCTGTTGTCCAAAGCATAACCCCGACCCCAACAGCAGAATGTCCACTCAATAGTGGTGGTCCTTCACTACTCGGTACAACATGGCTGCTAGAAACATTATATGGCAATAGAGTGCCTCACCCACTAAAAATGGATATGCGTGTTAGCACTCATGCACTAAGTGGCAAAGCTGGTTGTAACAAATACTCTGCTACATTCAACCGTATTGGGTATACAGGATTTAAAGTTAGACAAATTGTCCAAACAAAGAAAAAATGTCGGGTACTTATCCCTTACAAAACTGCAAAATCAATAGATATTGGACGTATTGAAGGAAGCTATCTTAGAATATTGAGGCGTATGGGTAGCGTACGTCAAATGGAAAATGGAAAATTACACTTCTTTGACCGTAATGGAAAAGTAGGCATTATTCTTAGAAAAATAGCTGATGAAAACAAACAGGCACAGACGGCTCCTGCACCTAAAAAGGTGGTTGCACCTAAAGTTGTCCAACAGCAAACCATCATTAAAAAGGCTGTTCCAGCCCAGCAACAACAAAAACCCAGTCCCCAAAAAGTTGAAGAACAACAGCCAATCATCAGAAAAATCAATACTGATGATAGTGATCTAATCAGTAGTTTTTTTAAGAAAATCGGATTTTAAATAATCTTGGGCTTTAACAATTCGCTCACCTAGCGCATTAACATTGGTGAGCGAATTATTAATTATTGGGTTTGAGAGAAGCTTATTAAAAGATATAGACTTAAACTAATATACTCTACAGCTTCCAAACCCTCTCCAATAAAATACTTATTGTGGTTTTTATACGACGAAATATCACTTTATTAGCCTTTACAATGTGATAGCCTGTTTTATTGAAAGTGCTCTTATTTCAAAATTTCTAAAAGTATTTTACTGAAATGGATAATAATAATGTCAGCTACACATATACATGTTGATGGCGTAGTTCTAATATTTTCTCTTTTATTCGCCTCTCTTCTTGTCTTACTAGGTATTTCATTTTATGTCTTACATGACGATATTGAACTCACACTAATAACTGATGTGCGTGAACGTCTTGATGAAGAAGGCTATCAAGTTAGTATAGACTTTGATGGCAGGGATGGGACAATAGGCGGTAATGCCGATGATGAGAAGACCATACGCGAAATAGTAGCAATTACTAAAAGCATCAAAGGTGTTCGCACTATAAAGAATGAAATCACCGTGAGTGCTCCCCCCTCCTCTACCCCTATCACGAACGATTTAAGTACAGGCTTATCGGGAATAACCAATAATGCAGATCAAAATGCTATTTTAGTAGAATCTATCGACGATCTAATTACCTCATCAACACCTAATAGCTCCACCCCATCTGACTCGGATATTGACAATTATCAGGTTATTGAAGATCAAAGCCCCTTGCAAAATCTTACAGAAATAACAGAGCAAGCTATCATAGAGGAAGTGACAATTCATTATGAAATAAGTGAAACTACACTTTTGCCAAAACACTTTACTGTTTTAAACCCAATTGTTACGCAATTAAATAACGACTCTTTACTGTATATTGAAATGTCTTCATTTCATAGCAACCCTGCCATTGCCGTCAAACGTAGCAATATTATTACAAAATTTTTCACTGAAAAAGGCATCAATAAACAGCGCTTTAATGTTATTTGGAACGACTCTCCCAATGCAAGCAAAATCATCTTAAAATCATTTCACAACAAAAAATCACTTTCGCCATCTTAAAAAAGCTTAACAAAACAATAATTCCCATGCTAATATCAAAGGGCTTTGGATAAAACTAACGATTACTATAAACCTTGTTTCCTAGATGAAACACACTATTCAAAGAGCTTTTAACATACCTACGGTGCATTCATGAAAGCCTTCCGCATTGGAAAAACTTCACTCCCTATCCTCATTTTAACCTCATTATTTTTTAGCTCGCCGCTACTTGCTAAAAATGGAGCCAATGCAAAGCTTGCCAGTATCTCCAATCAAATAGGCAAAGGTAAATGGACTATAATCGAAGCTTGGCATTCTAAGTGCAAAATTTGTATGACCAGTATGCCTGAAATGGTTAAATCAATAGGGACTTACCCCAATGCTAAGGTCTTAGGCGTATCTTTAGATGGAAACCCACGAATAGCCCAAAGCATTATCAAAAAATATCGAGTGAACTTCCCTACATTTTTTTCCAATGTTAAAGAGTTTGATCAATACGTCAAAAAAGTCGCAAATAAAAAACTAACTGGTGTCCCAACCTTTATGATTTTTTCTCCAAAAGGACAACTAGTTGCTTACCAATCAGGGAAAATCTCTCCACAACAAATTAAAGCTTTTATAAGTAAGCAGCCAAGATAAATTGAAACTATAGATATTCTATAAAGCCACATTGTTGTGGCTTTTTTATGTATTTACTTAAAGTTCGCAAATGATGCTACCGCTATAGAGCAAAACATCAGCAGTTAAAGTCATTTTGTTCTATTTTTATAGCTCTTTGTCTTTAATGCCCAAATCTAGATAACTATCCTTTATAGTAAATGCTATATTCTTTAAACAATATTCCAAACGATAATTCACCATGGCAATGCGAAAAAGATACCATGATCTAGTTATTCTTGATCACGAAAGTACTGGAAGAAAACAAGGAAATGCCAAGAAACTAGTTTCTGGCATTCTTTTCTTCCTAATTGGTATTTTTGTTGGCGCACTTATTATCTCACTTTGGAATGAAAACAATAGTGGCTTAACACAAACCCAACCCTCAATGGCGCAACAACCCTCCTCCATAAAGTCAGCCCCTATTGCAGAGCTTCAATCAATAACAACAATAGTACCCTCTTCGGGCGATGAAGGTGGCTGTGGAATTGAAAGCTTAGGAAGAAATAACCCTGAGGGTTGCTCTGCTGATGCTTTTACAGATACACCGTTAGACTCATCATCAGCCGACGGTAGTAATATTACCGACCTCAATTTTTTAGACACTCCAAACACCGAAGAAAATAATCAAAGCCTCGACTCAAGTACAGGTGTGACCAATATTTTAGATTTACAGTAGCCCCACCTAATAGCCTTTAACGAAATAAAATCCGTAGCCCTTTTTTATCCTTAATTAAACGCAGCATCCCCGCAAACGGCAAATCAATCAATTGCTGATTAGCTAAGGAAAAGGATAAAACCTCAGCAATAATGGCACGTGTCACTGCCAAGTGTGAAACCAACAAAACATGCTGCCCTGCATACTCTACTAAAACTTCATTTAACACCTTAGAGACTCTTTCAGTAAACTCCGCTAAGGGTTCTGCATTACTTGGACGATTATTTACAGGGTCAGCAAAGAAAGCCCAATACTCATCATAGTCATTTGCTTCAATCTCATCGGGCGTTCGTCCCTCCCAGCTTCCATAACCTGCTTCTTGCAAATCACCTTTAATCACCAAAGGCAATTGATACTGTTTACTAAGTTCATCGGCAAACACACAACAACGTGACATTGGCGAGCTAACGACAGACTTCCACGGCACCATTCCTTCAGAAGACACATACGAAGCAACACTACTCCACATCTGTGCCCACCCGTCACTACTCAAAGGATGATCTGTCCCGCCGCCTCGATACATTCTGCCACCAACAGGCTCTCCATGACGCAATAAATCAATAATTGTCACCGACTCAACAATATCATTATGCTGCTCAAACTCTCTCGCATCGGCAGGTAAAATCTCATTTAAACTTGCTGATAACTGTTGCCAATTAAAATAAGCTCCTGGGTCCGTTTTACGTTCAGGTGCAATATGTTGATGCCCTGTTATATAGCCCTTTTTTAAACTGGGATAAGCTGCTCGCAAAGCCTTTATGACATGCTCAAGTTGCACATATTGAATCTCAGTAAAAGCCTCATCATCTGTTCCCTCTAGCTCAATTCCAATCGAGAAATCATTACAGGCCTCCCTACCTCTAAAGCTTGAAATCCCCGCATGCCAAGCTCTCTTATTAAAAGGCACATATTGCACCACCTCACCATCACGACGGATGAGTATATGACTGGAGACGCGCAACTCATAAATTTCTGTAAAAAAAGGATGTGCATTTTCAGGTAATTTATTCGCAAATAAGCGATCTATCCAATCCTCACCATATTTTCCAGGGGGCAAACTAATATTATGAATAACAATCAAACTAATATCACTATCAGGACGATCATCAAAATTAGGTGATGGACATTGGCGCGCCTCATTCAGCAGCCCCGTATTTACATCAAGACCTAGCTTTTTTTGCATATTTTTTATCTCAAACGATGAGTGTTGTGGTTGAGTTTTCAATTACAAACGGCATTATATACCTCTTCATCTCAACGGCTAAACTAAATGTCCAGCGATCTCAACCCCCCACAAAAACAAGCGGTAGAGCATATCGGCTCTCCCTTATTGGTACTAGCAGGCGCTGGCAGTGGTAAAACACGCGTCATTATCACCAAAATAGCATGGCTTATTCGCAAAGCAGATATTAACGCCAAAAATATTGCCGCTATCACTTTTACCAATAAAGCCGCACGAGAAATGAAAGAACGTGTGAGCAACCTACTGAGCAAAGAAGAATCCAAAGGCTTAACCGTTGCGACGTTTCATACTTTAGGTTTAAACATTATTCGCCGTGAGCACAAAACACTTGGGTATAAGTCGGGCTTCACCATCTTTGATGCACAAGATAGCAATACCATCATCAAAGAACTTACCTTAAAAGAAGTGGATACTGATGCCGACGATAATGACGACGATCTCCGCTGGACTATTTCTCGTTGGAAAAATGACTTTATATCACCACAAAAAGCCTATGAAATTGCGACGACTCCACAAGAGTTATTGGCTGCAAAGGTCTATGAACGCTACCAACGTCAATTAAAAGCCTACAACGCCTTGGACTTTGATGACTTAATTGTCTTGCCTGTACAGCTTTTTAATGAGTATCCAGAGATATTAAAAAAATGGCAACAAAAGCTCCGCTACCTTTTAGTCGATGAATATCAAGATACCAATGCCTGCCAATACCATATGGTAAAACAATTGGTTGGCATACGCTCAGGACTTACTGTTGTAGGTGATGATGATCAGTCTATCTATGCGTGGCGTGGCGCTCGCCCTGAAAATATTGGTCAATTACAAAGTGACTACCCTGCTCTCAAAGTGATTAAACTTGAGCAAAACTATCGCTCTACCTCACGCATACTTGAGAGTGCCAACCACCTTATCGCCAACAACCCACACCTCTACGACAAAAAACTCTGGAGCGCATTGGGCGAAGGTGAGCGCATCAATATACTGCCTTGCCGTACCGCAGAGCATGAAATTGAAAAAGTGGTGGGTGAGATTATGAAATATGTATTTCGTGATCGTGCTCAGAACAAAGACTTTGCCATTCTCTACCGCAGCAATCACCAAAGTCGCCTATTCGAGCGCGCTTTACGCGAAAATAATATCAGTTATAAAATTAGTGGTGGCACCTCCTTTTTTGAACGCGCCGAAGTGAAAGATACGCTGGCTTATCTGCGTCTTATCAGTAATACCGCAGATGATGCCGCTTTTTTGCGTATCGTCAACACACCTAAACGTGAGATTGGTGCTAGCACCTTAGAAAAACTAGGTGAGTATGCTAACAAGCGTAATGTCAGCTTATTTACCGCCAGTACTGAGTTTGGATTTGCGGAACAAATTAGCACGCGCGCCAAAGCACGTTTAGAGCGTTTCACCTACTGGATAAATGAGATGATATTGGCAAATAATGAGCTTGAGCCTCATGCTATTGTCAATAAATTTATTGCTGAAACTGACTATTCGGAATGGCTACAGCACACCAGCACATCGCCTAAAATGGCTGAGCGCCGTATGGAAAATGTATTTGAAATAGCGGATTGGGTAAAACGTCTTTACAATGATGGAGAAGGTAAAGAAACACTCGCAGAAATTGTCTCCCATATGGCACTTCTCGATATATTAGAAAGAAATAAGGGCGAAGATGAAGAGCAAGATGATGTTAGCTTAATGACTCTGCATACCGCAAAAGGTCTTGAATTTCCTTATGTCTTCATGGTGGGAGTAGAGGAAGATATTCTCCCCCATGCCAATAGTATTGATGATGAAAGCGGGCTTGAAGAGGAACGCCGCCTTACCTACGTAGGCATTACCCGTGCAAAAAAACAACTCACCATTAGCTTTGCCAAAACCCGTAAACGCTATGGCGAGAGCATTACCTGCGAACCTAGTCGTTTCCTCGAAGAACTCCCAGAAAAACATCTAGAATGGGCAAACCGTAAAGTAACGACACATGAAGAGATGCAACAGACAGCACAGTCTTATATCGCTAATTTAAAAGATCTTTTAGATGGTTAACTCTAAGAGCCGAGGAGTAAAGAATGAAAATATGGGTAGACGCCGACGCATGCCCTGTCGTTATCAAAGAAATTTTATTTAGAGCGGCTAATCGCACGAAAACACACGTTATTTTAGTTGCAAATCAATTTATACGCATACCAAAATCTAACTATGTGGAATTCATCCAAGTAGCTGCTGGTTTTGATGTTGCTGATAATGAAATTGTCAAAAGATTAGAAGCGGATGATCTTGTTATCACCGCTGACATTCCCCTTGCCGATGAAGTTATCGAGAAGATGGGGCTTGCAATCAACCCACGCGGCGAGCTGTATACCAAAGAAAATATTAAAGCACGGTTAAATATGCGCGACTTTATGGAAACGCTGCGCTCAAGTGGCGTAAATACTGGTGGCCCACCACCACTTAATCAAGCTGATCGGCAAAACTTTGCTAACCAACTTGATCGCCTGTTAGCAAAAAAATCACCATAATAAATTAATTTGAGCTTCTACGTGCCTTAGGCTTAGCCCCGAAACCTTTATGTCGAGGCTTTCTATTCTGCGCTGCATTTTGACCATTTTTTGATTTATTCTTCGAGTCGCCCCCGACATTGCCAGAAACATTCTGCTGAGGTTTTTTAGATTTTTTAGGACGTTTAGGCTTACTGCCATTAGGATTATGCTTAGTTAATGGCACAGTATGACTAGGTACAAACCCTACTTCTTGTTCACGTACCAAGGTTTGCCCAATCAAAGTCTCTATTGTTTGTAGCAACTTAACCTCATCAGCACTCACTAAAGATATTGCTTCCCCCGTCATCCCCGCACGACCTGTACGCCCTATGCGATGTACATAGTCCTCAGGCACATTAGGTAATTCAAAATTAATCACCAACGGTAAATCGACAATATCAATACCACGTGCCGCAATATCGGTTGCAACCAACACACGCACTCTACCTGCTTTAAAATCAGCCAAGGCACGTGTACGTGCGCCTTGAGTTTTATTACCATGAATAGCTGCGGACTTGATACCATCTTTTTCTAAGCGCTTAACTAGACGGTTAGCACCATGCTTAGTCCGCATAAAAACTAGCAGCTGCTGCCAATCATTATCACGAATCAGATGACTTAATAATGCTGTCTTCTTGGTTTTATCTGCCTCAAATACTGATTGTGTAACTGTTTTAGCCGCAGTATTACGGGGACTCACATCAATCTTTACAGGCTTGTGTAAAAAACCTTCTGCTAATGCTCGTATATCACCAGAGAAAGTTGCTGAAAATAATAAAGTTTGTCGCTTCTGAGGGAGAAAAGAGAGAATTTTACGAATATCATGGATAAAGCCCATATCTAACATACGATCAGCCTCATCAAGAATGAGCACTTCTAAATGATCAAATCTCACAGCCTTTTGATTGTAGAGATCAAGCAAACGTCCTGGCGTCGCCACCAATACATCAGTACCTTTACGCAAACGCATCATCTGAGGGTTAATTTTTACCCCACCAAATACAACCGTCGAGGTCAATGGCAAATATTTTCCATAAGTGGCTACACTATCTGCAACTTGAGCGGCAAGCTCTCGGGTCGGAGTAAGCACCAAAGCGCGTGCTTGATTTGCTCCCGCCTTTTTTCCCTTCGCTAAGCGTTGCAATAAAGGCAGTGTAAAACTCGCCGTCTTACCCGTACCCGTCTGCGCCGCCGCCATAACATCTTTACCTGCTAAAACAGCAGGAATACCCTGTAGCTGAATGGGAGATGGTTTATCATAGCCTTGCTCTTTAACAGCACGCAACAAAGGCTCGGAAAGTCCGAGAGAAGAAAATGTCATAGGGAATACTCAAATTCTAATAGAGGTCTTTAAGTAGGTAAATACAATAAATCTAGCATTTTACTCGTTTAGTTTCCGATCTTCTGCATTATTGTTATCGTTGCATAGCCCTGCTATGCGCCTCAACAATGTCTTGAATATCAAAAATAAACATCGAAATTTTGTTAGATTTATTATGCCCAGCTATTTATACGAAGGAGTGGCAAAAAAGAATAAACTAAATATTGGGGATTCAGGCTATTTTTATCGCTCATACCTTTCGTGTAAAAGTCTCTAGTAATAAAAAGCTCGCCATTATAGCGGCTAAACCACCTTTACTCATAGAATATAAATTACAGGATGCATTTTTTATTCATATTCCACCGAAAATCACACCGTACAGCAAATCTTAAGCAGAGAAATATCAACATGGAAAAAATCATACGTCACACAAAAAAATGGCTAGAAGAAGTTGTTATAAAACACAATTTTTGCCCTTTCGCAAAAAAAGAATTACTACGTGACAGCATTCACTATCAGGCTGTTGAATCAAGCGATATGGAAGTTGGACTTCAAGCATTAGCAGAAGAGTTTTTTCTTCTTGATCAACAAGAAAAAATAGAAACTACTTTAGTCATATTTCCTAACGGCTTTAATGATTTTAATGATTATCTTGATTTAGTCGAAATTGCTAATGCCTTGCTAGAAGATCAAGGCTATTTAGGCATCTATCAGCTAGCAAGCTTCCACCCTGATTATTGTTTTGCTGATTCTGATAATGATGATCCTGCTAACTATACCAATCGTTCGCCCTATCCCACTTTGCATATCATTCGTGAAAAAAGCTTGGCTCGTGCAATAAAAAACCACCCTGATGCAGAAGCTATTCCTGACAGAAACATTGCTTTCGCACGAGATATTGGCTTAGAAAAATTGCAGACGGATCTTGATTCTATTAAAAACACTTAAGCAATTCACCTTCAATCATCAAAATTTAAGCAGTTTATCCATCTCTTATTGGATACTTCACAGTATTATCATGTATCCTATGCGCCATATTAATAATTGATTGAAAAACTTATGAGAAAAGGAATTATCCTCGCAGGGGGAAGTGGCACACGCTTACATCCATTAACGCAAGTTGTCAGCAAGCAATTAATGCCTGTTTATGATAAGCCGATGATTTATTATCCACTAACAGTGTTAATGCTCTCTGGTATTCAAGACATTCTTATTATCACCACTCCCCATGATAGCCAGCAGTTTCAAAACCTTTTGGGTGATGGCTCTCAATGGGGGGTGAACATTCAATACACCATCCAACCAGAGCCAGAAGGACTCGCACAGGCCTTTATATTAGGTCGTGAATTTGTAGGCAGTGATCCTGTCACCTTAATTTTAGGTGATAATATTTACTACGGTGAGGGCTTATCAGAGCGTTTACAGTGTGTTGCAAAACAAGAGTCGGGCGCAACGGTATTTGGCTATTATGTAAATGACCCTGAGCGCTATGGTGTCGTTGAATTTGACAAAAGTGGTAAAGCGCTTAGCTTGGAAGAGAAGCCGCCGCAACCTAAATCAAACTATGCGGTAACAGGCTTATATTTTTATGATAATGCCGTACTAGATATTGCTAAAGACATCAAACCTTCTCCGCGTGGCGAGTTAGAAATCACTGATGTAAACAAAGTCTATCTTGAGCAAGGAAACCTTGACGTAGAAATGCTAAAACGTGGCACCGCATGGCTAGATACAGGTACTCATGCTGCTTTATTAGATGCCGCAAACTACATTCGCATTATCGAAGATCGTCAAGGGCTTAAAATTGCCAGCCCCGAAGAAGTTGCTTGGCATATGGGTTTTATCAGTACAGAGAATTTACTGTCATTAGCGGAACCACTAAAGAAAAGTGGCTACGGACAGTATTTAATTAATATTGCAAAAAAACAATCACAATAATAAAAATAGAGAATAGTAATGCAGTGTAAAATTTGCGGTAACAGCGACAACAACACAAACCATGAAGCAACAGAAATGATGCTGGGTATTCGTGATAAACACACTTATATTCAATGTGGTGCCTGTGATTGCCTACAAATAGCAGAAATCCCTGAAAACTTGCCTAGCTATTATCCTGATGATGATTATTACTCTTACGATAAAATTCAGTCGCCAACAGGTTTTAAGAAATTTCTCATCAACAAGCGTGACCTTTATGCTGCTACAGGCAACTGCTTTCTAGGAAAAGTAGTTCACAAGTTTATGCCCCATAGCAAAATTCACACCTTGCAAAAGGTAGGCATCACAACTAATTCACGCATATTAGATGTTGGCTGCGGTGCAGGTCATTTATTACACTCATTACAAGAATCAGGGTTTAATAACTTATTGGGTATTGACCCTTTTAATACAAAAGATATTCATTACGATAATGGCTTGAAGATTGAGAAAAAATCAATCCACGAGCTTGAACAAGGTGGTTGGGACTTAATCATGTTTCACCATTCTTTCGAGCATGTTGCCGACCAACTTGAAACACTAGCAAAAGCTACCAGCCTATTAAAAGAAGGTGGTACGTGTTTGGTACGAGTACCGACAGCTTCATCATGGGCATGGAAACACTACGGCGTAAACTGGGTGCAGCTTGATGCACCCCGTCATTTATTTTTACACTCTATCGATAGCATGAAGCTACTATCGAAAAAAGTGGGCTTAAAAATGGAAGAGGTTGTTTATGACTCTTTTGCTTTTCAACTTTGGGGCAGTGAGCAATATGAGAAAGATATTCCTCTTAATGACAAACGCTCTTACGCAGTAAATCCTGATAACTCACCTTTTTCTAAAGATGACATTACAGGCTTTAAAAAAAGAAGCATCGAATTAAATCAGAATAACCAAGGTGATCAAGCTGCTTTTTATCTTAAAAAACTAGCACAATATGCAACTAAGAATTAACTAAAAAATGAATAAAAAAACCAAAATTTTAGCTATTTCGTCCCCTGGTGGACATTGGATACAACTAAACAAAATTTGCAATCCTTTAGAAAACCAGTTTGATGTGGTGTATGCAACACCTAATGCAGAGTACAAATCGAGCTCAAAGAATAAGGATGGTAAAAAAGTCTACGCCATTACGGATGCCAGCGCCGATAGCAAATTAAACCTAATTCCTGTCACGCTGCAACTCTTAATAATTTTCATACGCGAACGCCCTAACACCATTATTACCACAGGGGCAGCACCAGGAGTTATGGCGGTATTAATTGGGAAGTTTTTACCCATAAAAACCATTTGGATCGATAGTATCGCCAATGTAAAAACGTTGTCGCGCTCAGGAAAAATGGTAAAAAAACATGCCGACCTTGTCATTACGCAATGGGAAGAGTTGAGTGACAATCAAAAGATATTTTATCGAGGCTCTGTTTTATGATTTTCGTTGCTGTCGGCACACAATTCCCATTTGATCGTTTAATTCAAGCAATGGATGAATGGGCACAAGCAAATGATGAAGAGGTGATTACTCAAATAGCAGGTGGTGAATACACACCCAAACACGTAAAATGGGAACGCTTTTTAAATGGTGAGCAGTACAATGCTTACATAAAAGAAGCTAGCGTATTTGTCTCTCATGCTGGCATGGGCAATATTATTAGCGCACGTAATAATAATACACCGATCATTGTTATGAATAGGCAATACGAGCTAGGTGAGCACCGTAATAATCATCAAGCCGATGGTATTAAATGGATGGCAGAGTTATCAGGTGTGTATGCTGCCCCGACTCAAGAAGTCTTATATTCACTACTAGAAGACACCCCAGCCCTACAAATATCAAAGACTATTGAAACAGAAAAGCTCGATACATTAACCCAGTTTTTAGGTGATTATATTAACACTGGAAAAACAGCTTAATGAGTCTGCTACAAAAAATTGTTAGCAACCCGCTGTTGGTCAGTAGTTTTTTCTCTATTATTGCCCGCTTTACGGGAGTCGCTTTAAATTTTGCAGCCTCCATCATTATCACCCGCCAGTTACAAATATCAGAGGCTGGTGTTGTCTTTATGCTCATGCTATTTGTAACTGGCGTGTCGTTGATTAGCCGTATAGGGGTTGATCAACTAATCGTTAAGTCTGTTGCAACTATTGCGGATGATAAAACAGAACAATGCACTGCAATTTTACTAAATAGCTATAAATTGCTGACCATCACCTCCTTAATTTTTATTCTAATCTGGGTTATTGCCAGCCCTTGGATACGCGAAGCCTTTTTTCATAATGAAATTAACTTAAATGACTTAAGGCTCGCAGGGATTGCCCTACTATTTTTTA
This sequence comes from Leucothrix mucor, assembly GCA_015663245.1. Taxonomy (GTDB): domain Bacteria; phylum Pseudomonadota; class Gammaproteobacteria; order Thiotrichales; family Thiotrichaceae; genus JAGLBW01. The sequence continues at coordinate 27,049 of DQSN01000138.1, read as the reverse complement.
ACCTTATCACCACTAATAGCTTTTACTTGAAAGGCTTAAAACGCAGCTCGTCATCGGTGTTAGTGCAAAATGCAGTGCCTGCAATTAGCTTTCTATTTTTAATTGCCCTCTTTTGGACTTCTTTTAAAGACAATCAATTAATCGTTAATCTATATACATTCTCTATTGTACTTGCGGGCATACTTTCAGTATTTGTGGTACTCCCACATTTAAAAATTCAAAAACAGTTTGATACAAATACTCCCTCGCCTCTAAAAATCTTCAAAGACTCCTTGCCACTTGCGCCCATCTCCTTTGCCGCTTTTTTTATGTTATGGATCGATAGCTTGATGGTGGCTTGGTTTCTCCAAAATGAAGAAGTCGCTCTTTATAACGTCGCTGCTAAAATATCTTTCATTAGTTTATTTTTTCTTGGCGCACTAGATGCAACAATCTACCCTCGCCTACTATCTATTTTTCATCACAATAAAGAAAAACTACGAAGCTTTTTCTGGCAATCAACATCTCTAGTCATTATTACCCTACTAGGGGTTACACTCATCATGCTATTCTTCTCAGATTGGCTATTACTTGCCTTTAACGATCAATACGTTAGTGCTAGAATGACACTGGTTTTATTGCTCTTTGCTCAGTTTTTACGCGCAACCAGCCTAACATTCTCTTTTATGTTTATAATTCATGAAAAAGTACGCTATTTAAATATTGTTTTGCTGCTATCACTAATGGTAGATTTAATTAGTAATATCATCCTGATTCCAAAATATGGCATCGAAGGAGCGGCTATAGCAACGCTTATTACCAATATTTTTCTCAGCATGACAATTATAGCAATTTTTCTATACCATAAACTCCTACCAAGGACAGAGCTTGCATGATTTATAGAATACTGGGCATTCTGTTCGTTATCTCAATTTTTATTCCTGTTGAGTTCCACTATCTTGTTGGATCACTGCGTATTGAAGCTTATCGTGTTGTACTAGGTCTAGCGCTAATATATACCATTATCAATATCAAAGATGTGCTAGAAAACGCTGATTTAGTTGATATTTTGTTGTTTATTTTCATCCTCCTCGCAAGTGCCAGCTTAATATATAATCATGGAGTGCAAAAAGGCATCGAATCATCGGGCATATTGACCATTGAAATTCTCGGAGCATTCTATCTAGCACGCGGACTTATCACCACACCTAAAATATACTATAATATCAACATGTTATTCGTAACAATACTGGCATTTCTTGTCATTATTTCTGTCTATGAAGCTATTGCCCAACACCGCATATTGCACGAGTGGGCAACTCGTTTGACAGGTCATGAATCTCTGGATTGGAAACTTTATACCCACTATTACATCCGCTTTGGCATTATGCGCACCACCAACTTATTTGCCCATCCTATTTTGTATGGAACAATCGGCGCTATGTTCTTCCCCTTCATTGTATTGCTCGTCCTGTACCGCTATAAAGTTAGTAATTTGCTGAAAACCCTCGCCTTACTCCTTGGAATGGTTTCAACATTATCATCAGCGCCATTATTATCAATTGCATTTCAAGGAATGACAGCGTTACTAGCTCAATACTGGTCTGGCGCTAAACGTCTCTGGGCAGCAGCGGCATTCTTTGGCTTATCTATTTTTCTGATTATAGAAGCGCTATCCAATCGTGGTGTTTTTGCCATTCTTATTTCATATTTAACATTCAATCCTGTTACAGGCTATTACCGAATGTTGCAGTGGAAGTATTCAATGGACGATATAGCAGGTAGCCCCGTATTCGGCATTGGACTCCATGATTGGACTCGACCAGAGTGGATGAACTCCAGTATTGACAGCTTTTGGTTATTAATGACTATGCAACACGGTGTCTTTGCAGGGTTTATTTTATTTTCCTGCTCTGTATACGCTGTATTCCATGTTTTAGGCGATCTCCATAAACATCACCCAGCCACACGCTGGATGGTAAAATCTTGGATACTAGCCTTTATGTCTCTTATCCTGATTGGCTTTACTGTAGATTATTTCGGCAAAATACAACCGTTGTTCTTTTTTGTACTTGGTTCTATAGGCTGGGCTAGGTATTATCCAGAGCTTAATAAAACAGTTTCAAAGCTAGTAAGAAAAGCCCAGATAAAAGCTCGACAAAAACAACAACCACGGTTATAAATTTATGCGCTTACGTTTTGTCAATCAACGAATGTTTATGCACCTAGTAGGTTTGCGTAATAAATTACTCTATGCCAGAACATGGTATTTTCGTACTGTGTATGGCATGAATATTGCCAAAGATGTTCGTATATCATTTAAGGCAAGATTAGATAAAACCAATCCCAAAGGTCTAACCATTGGTGAAAAAACCATGGTAACTTTTGATACCATTATACTTTCCCATGACTATGCTTCTCGTAAACATGCAGCAAAAACAGTGATAGGGACACATTGCTTTATTGGCTGTGGCTCCATTATTTTACCTAATGTAACCATTGGTAATCATGTCATTGTTGCTGCGGGCAGTGTTGTTACTAAAGATGTGCCAGCCAACAGTATCGTCGCAGGAAACCCCGCCAAAATTCTAAGAACAGATATTCAAACCATTGAATATGGGATGCTTGCTGAGTGAAAAAACAACTAGACATTGTCATTGTTTCATACAATACCGCTGAATATACCAAGCGTGCTATTCAGTCCATCTACGATGAAACAAAGGCAACAGACTTCAACATTATCGTTGTCGACAACGCCTCTCCCGACAACTCGGTTGAAGTTATTCGCAACAATTTTCCTAATGTAGAACTAATCGAATCAAAAGAAAACTTAGGTTTTGCAGGAGGCGTTAACCTTGGAGCAAAAGCCAGTAGCTCTGATTATATTTTATTGCTCAATCCTGATACTCTAATTCTTGAAGGTGCGATTGATAAACTGATGCAATTTTCAAAAAAGAAGCCTAATGCAGGAGTTTGGGGTGGCATTACACTTAACGATGACCTCTCCCTCAATCCAAATAATGCAAGGGCTAGAATATCGTTCAAAACACTGGTATTTAGCGCCCTAGGCCTAAGTAAAATATTCCGTTCCAGCTGTTTTTTCAATCATGACAACTATGGTTGCTGGGATCGTAAAAGCATCCGAAAAGTTGATGTTATTACAGGTTGTTTTTTTCTTACCCCAAGATCACTTTGGGATGAACTACAAGGACTTGACGATACTTTTTTCATGTATGCCGAAGAAGCTGACTACTGTATTCGAGCTATCAAAAAAGGCTATCAGCCAATCGTTACTCCCGATGCGCGTATTATTCATCATGGCGGGGTTAGCGAAGCTAATTTTTCAGGCAAAATGATTAAGCTTCTTAAAGGAAAAGCAGAACTAATTAATAAGCATACCAAGCCTTGGAAACAGCCTTTGTATAAAAAATTGCTATTAACACATGTAATTAACAAGTATTTGTCCTACACTATCTTGGCTTTGATAAAAAAAGACAAGGAAGTCATATTATCAGAATGGCGTACTATATTTCAGCAACGTCACTCTTGGCTAAAAGGATATCGCTAACATGGCAACAGTAATCGTGCCTGCACACAATGAAGCTGGAGTAATCAAAGATTGCCTCAACAGCATTATCAAACAGGATGGTGTTGACCACCTGATTGTTGCGTGCAATGGCTGTACCGACAACACTGCCACAATAGTAAAAGAAAATTTCCCTTCTGCTATTTGTCTTGAGATACAAAAGCCTTCCAAAGTTAATGCGCTAAACAAAGCTGAAAATACGGCAAAAGACTTAGGCATTACCTACCCTATTTTTTATATCGATGCCGACACTCAACTTAGTGAGAATTGCATTAGTAAAATAACTCAAGAACTCAGCAATAGTGATACGCTGCTTGCAGCACCTACACCTATTATCGACACCTCCAAATCATCATGGTTAGTTAAAAAATACTATCAGATATGGGTCAATTTACCTTATATAAAAGAAGGTGTTATCGCAACTTGCAGTTATATCATTACAGAAAAAGGTCGCCAACGTTTTGAAAAATTCCCTGCCATTATAAATGATGATGGCTATGTTCGTTGCCATTTTAAAAATAGTGAAATATCTAATATTACAGGCACAGAAATTTATATCCGAGCACCTCAGGATATTATTTCACTCATCAAAATCAAAACACGGGCACGCTTGGGAAATATGGAACTATCCCGCACCAAACAATGCCCTGTTAAAGAAGCTAAACATTACGGTAATGTTATGGTCTCCAGATTATTAAGCAAAGAATTTATACCAGCCTCATTTTATATAGCAATTGCTACGATCATACGAGTACGTTCCAAGTTGCAACTAAAACAGTTGCAAAACTATAAGTGGGAAAAAGATTTATCATCTAGATAAAATTTCTACATACATAAGGTCATCAAAATATAGCCATTGGTTATATTAATACCTGATAAACAATAATACTTAGCTATTATTACAGTAACTAAACATTAATTTGAGAGAGTCTAAGTGGAAGATAAAAGAATCAGCTCAGAACTAATTTATCGTAGTACAGATAATCTGACTATTTTACTGACTCTATCGCTGGGTGCCTTTTACACTAAGTTCTACAATCTAAATAGCTATATTATTGCAGGGCTAAGTGCTGTTATTTTATTTGGTCTAATTGGTCGCTTTACTGAGATATATGCATCATGGAGTGGTCGCCCCTTTAAAGATGAAGGCATTCGTATATTTATCACTTGGACTCTTACCTTTTTCTCCTTAATTTTTATCGCCTTTATCAGCAAAACTAGTGAAGATTTTTCACGTATTGTATTAATTTCTTGGTCAATATTCACCCCATTGTTGCTTATTATTTCTCGCTACACCTTGCGTAAAATATTCTCCCACTTACGCCGTATTGGCATTAACAACCGTACTGTTGCAATTGTTGGAATAACAGAAAATGGATTACGTTTTGCCCACGACTTAGAAAGCAGACCTGAGTATGGCTATCATGTTGCAGGTTTCTATGACGAAAGGTGTGATAAAAATCGAAAAAAAGGTATTGAGGGAAGTCCATACAAACACTTAGGTGATTTTGATGATCTAATAGCATCTGCACAAAAAGGTGAATGGGATCAAATCTACTTTGCTCTTCCTGTTGAAGCAAAAGATAGAATGATGAAACTTCTCGATGCTCTATCCGACAGCGCCACACCTATTCGCTTATTGCCTGACTATTTCACAACCAACTTACTACAAAGCAAATACATGGAAATAGCAGAAACACCTGTTTTATGCATCTATGACTCTCCATTCTCCGCAGATCACGCCTTCCTCAAACGTATCGAAGATATACTAATTGGTGGTATTATTCTTACCTTAATATCTCCTATCATGCTTACTATAGGAGTAGCTGTTAAGCTCACATCAAAAGGACCTGTTATTTTCAAACAAACCCGCTATGGACTAAAAGGGGAAAAAATAAAGGTTTGGAAATTTCGCAGCATGACAGTATGCGAAGATGGGGACACTGTAACTCAAGCATGTGAAAATGATAGCCGCTTTACCCCAATAGGAAAATTCTTACGCAAAACATCGCTTGATGAGTTGCCACAGTTTATAAATGTCATGCAAGGACATATGTCTATTGTAGGACCTAGACCCCACGCTGTCGCACACAATGAAGAATATCGCTCACGAATTTCTGGCTATATGTTAAGACATTTAGTCAAACCTGGCATAACAGGCTGGGCTCAAATTAATGGCTGGCGCGGAGAGACTAATACTATTTATAAAATGGAAAAACGTATTGAATTTGATCTTGAATACATGCGTGAATGGACATTGTGGCTAGATATTAAAATTATATTTCTAACTATTTCACGTGCATTTATAGATAAAAATGCCTATTAAAAACAAGTAATTTAATTGATGTTTTTTCCATTAATACTCCTCCCCTTTACTCGCTCATTTTTATCAAAGTAACTCATTTGCAATTAGATCAAATAACATTTACCCGTTTTATTGCCGCTCTATCGGTTGTATTTTTTCATTATGGTATGGATGTATTCCCCGCAAACATCCCATATTTGCATGAAGCAGTAACCGCTGGACCGATAGCTGTAAATTATTTTTACATACTATCTGGCTTCATAATGGCTATCGCCTATTATCAGCCTCAACAAGCATCTAACTTCAACAAATGGAAGTATTGGCTAGCACGCTTTGCCCGCATATATCCTATTTACCTAATAGCTCTATTATTAATAGCCGTCGTAAAATACAAAACACTTTCAGACGATATTCTCACCCTTCCTTTGCATTTAACAATGCTCCAAGCTTGGGTTCCTGGCTATCCAATTACCTTAAATACTCCTGGCTGGTCACTATCGGTTGAAGCATTCTTCTACTTATGCTTTCCCTTTCTGCTTTTAAGCATCTATAAGTACGGCACTCAACGTCTAGTAATATTTGCTGTACTATTATGGCTAGCAACCCAAGCAACCCTATTAACCTTACTCAATAGCGATGCATATGTAGCAAAATCACTCCTGCATGACTTTATTTATTACAATCCATTGATGCACCTTAACGCCTTCATTGCTGGGTTTCTAACAGGTGTATTTTTCAAAAATAAAAAAACTAAGATCTCAAAATACAACTCAGCTTGGCTAGTTTTTTCTGTAATTCTAATCACCGCCTTACTTGCATTCAGACCATCAATAGAAAATATTATTGGTATTAAGCTAGCCTTTACCAACGGTCTAATTGCCCCTGCTTTTTTACTATTTATTATTTTACTCGCACAAGAAAAGGGGAAAATAGTATCTATATTTAGCAATAAATGGCTGGTATTACTCGGTGAAGCTAGTTTTTCACTCTACATACTACAAAAACCTTTGCATGGCGTTTACGATAAACTTATTGGCAACACAGTATCATTGTCTGACGAGTTACATTTTTATATTTTCTTAGCTCTACTCATCATAGCTTCAATTATATCTTACAAATACTTTGAAACACCAATGCGTAAAACTATAAACAACCTTTATAAATCATAATAATAGACAATACTATCGCAGATAGACTTTTAAACTAGAAATATTTTTTCTACACTTATCAATAAATTAGATAGCCAAAAGCTGTTTATTTATCCCTCACTTCATTGTTACATTTTTTAATATTTGTTATCATTCAATGTTAAAAAATATTACTTATTGTATGGGATTAAATGATGTTAATTCGTCGATTATAAGACCAAGTTTATCGGCTTATATTTGCGTAAAAAGGTAACAAGGTGGAGACTTACTACCTAAGGAAGACATCAAGAAAAATTCTCATTATATAAAATGTAATGAACGTTAATATTAAGACTCCAATAAGGACATATTTTATTTTAATAAGTTTAAAATATGGGTAACTGCACTAGCCATTGCGGTGAGAATAGAAAGCCATGTTTTTATACCTAGTACTATAAAGTAGCGATTACTACCCTTTAAAAGTTTATTAACTTCTTGATAAACCCAAGGATGGCAGTATTTTTAGTGCTAATAACCAACCAACACCCCTAACCAAATACAATATATGAGCTCAAAAAATAGCCAAAGATTTCCCGCCAATCTTTCAAGTACAAGTAGGCATGATCAACTAGTTGTACCTTCTAATGAAATTTATCCTGAAGAAATTTTGGAGCATCGATCAGGTCTAAATTTACGAGACTTTATAAACACCTTAAGTCGGCATAAAACTCTCCTCGTTGGTTTTACCTTAGCAACATTATTACTCTCTATTATCATTACCTTATCGATGGAACCTGTCTATAGAGCCAGTTCTACGTTACAAATAGAAAGAAATGCTAAAAAAGTTGTGAATATCGATATGTTTAACTCACAAGAGTCACGCAGCGATAAAGACTTCTATGAAACACAACGACAACTTATTCAAAGTAGAGCCTTAGCTCGCCGTGTTATCAATCAACTTAATTTGGAAAAAAATGTTGCCTCAGCAGGAATATTTTCTCAACTCAAGTCATTGATAGGCTTACAAAATAATACTGATAAAATGAACCCTAGTATTATTGAAACCATTTTCCTAGAAAGCCTTAGCGTAACTCCTGTAAGTAACTCCCAACTCGTACAGATAAATTACGAATCAACAGATCCTAAACTTTCAGCAGAAATTACCAATGCCGTCACTAAAACATTTGTAAGAATGAACTTAGAACGTCGCTTTGATACCGCCTCATACTCCAAAGAGTTTTTAACTACAAGTATCAACAAAACTAAAAAAGATCTCGAAACATCTGAAAATGTACTGAACCAATATGCAACTAAGTACAGCATTATTCAAATGGCGGACGGTGAAGATAACCACACTCATTCTCTGAAAAAAATGACTGAAGAGCTTATCACTGCTGGCAAAGAGCGTATTGAAGCAGAATCGGCTTACGAACAGTCCAAACAAACAGCAGACGACAAAAATGCTACTTCTGTGCGTATATTAAAAGACCCTTACATACAGTCATTAAAGAAAACGCTAGCGAGACTTGAAGCAAATTCCCAAGAAATATTACGAACATACTCTCCACGTTCATCAAGAGCAAAGCGGATTAGAAAGCAAATAGATGAAGTTCGTTCGCAGATCAATATTGAAAGTTACGCAATTAAAAGCGCCTTAAAATCAGAGTTTTTTGCTGCTAAGCAAAAAGAAAGCATGATTAAGAAGCAGCTTGAACAACTGAAGAAAGATGCCTTAGAAACCCAGCAAAAAAGTATCAGGTACAATACTCTTTTACGTGAAGTTCAATCTAATCGTGATTTATACAAAGACCTTCTAGGACAACTTAAACAAGTAAATATTGCAGGAAATGTTGATAGTAATAATATCTCAATTATTGATAAAGCAGGAATTCCATACAAAAAATTCAAGCCTAACTTTAAAACCAATATAGCTTTTGGTCTTCTATTAGGATTGCTATTAGGTATGGCCGCCGCCTTCCTACGTGAGTTTATGGATGACAGTGTTAAAAACCCTGATGAATTAGAGAGACTAACAGGACTTCCCGTATTAGGAATGTTACCTGCACAAGCATCAAAAAGCCCACGTACTGTTGCATTACAAACCTTCAATGAGCCAAAATCACCTCTAGCAGAAGCAATACGCTCTCTTAGAACTAGCTTGAGATTCTCAACCCAAGAAGGCGCTCCTAAGAGTATGTTCATCACCAGCTCTGCGGCTGGAGAAGGCAAAAGTACTGTTGCTTTAAACTTAGCAACAGCTTATGCCCAAGCGGGAAATAGAATACTATTAATCGATGCTGATCTACGTAATCCAACACTGCATAAGTTATTTAGATTGGAAAATTACAGGGGTTTAACAAATTATCTAGCAGGCGGCGGCTCAAGTAGCGATATTTACCACCCTACGATGATAAAAAATCTAGATGTTATTACCTCAGGTCCAATCCCACCTGACCCTGTTGAGTTGTTATCAGGAAAACGGATGGGTACGCTTTTAAGTAATTCTTCTGCTGATTTTGATTACATCATCATTGATGGGCCACCCGTTCTAGGTCTTGCCGATGCTCTCGTAATTTCAGGATTATGTGATGCAACTATTTTAACAGTAGAGGCGGGGAAAACTCGTAAAGTGACGTTAATGAAAAGTTTAAAACGTCTAGAAAGAGCACACAGTAACTTAGTTGGCTTATTATTTACTCGTGTTGATCGCTCGGTAGATTCAGACTATCACGAAGATTATCACTACCCTTATACTGGCGATAAGGATGAGACAGAAAGCGCTAAAAACCCTGTAGTTGTTCCTTTAAAACTACATAAAAGTGCTTAATACTATAGCTTCATTCATTCACTGTTCAGCAAACACAGTTCAAAATACTTAGAATATTCATTTTGGGCAATGCTATACCGTGAAATCAGAAGCAATACGCTGTGCGATTAAGCTATATTCCGAGCCAACTCTGTTGGCTCGCTTTGATGACCCCTTTAAAAAATTACCAAGAGGGATTACAGAATTATTACGTATAGTCTCTTCCGAAAGTGCATTAACAAAAGTGTCAGCTAAAAATAATCTTCATGCTTCTCGTCTCAGAGAAATACTCGTTAACTATATACAGCTTATTTTACTTCAGAGCGATAACACTAATAGAAGAAAGTTGGGACTTGATCAGAACTCTGATACTTTACAAGTAAAGTTACACTACAAACTTCTAATGAATATATTTCACCCCGACAAATCAGCAAAAGACGTTAACCCTAGGCTTTCACAAATTATATTACATGCATACAAAGCTATACAAAACAGCCCTAAGAATATATCAAACACTACGTCTCAACTGAACACCGCGACATCACAAGCCAAAAGCTATCATTCAGGTAAAGCAAAAACCTTAGCAAAATCACAAAAAATAAGCTTCTTAAAAATCAGCATTATCACCTTCACAATTATAGTTTTTGGCTTAATACTCTTCACACCTTCAACACCACAACTCATTTCAAAAACACAAATAGCTAACGTAATAAATTAACAAGGCTATCTACAATTTTTTCAAATAATTCACACCACCTAATTGCTTTATTTGCTGCAATATCCAGCGTTGTCGTTTCTTTAAGCTTTCACTAGGTTTATGTACATTTGATTTTGCAGGAGTGGGAAGTACGGCCGCTAGATAAGCAGCCTGCTCTAGTGTTAAATTCTTTGGTAGTTTATTAAATAAGCGCTTACTAGAAGCTTTCACCCCAAAAGTGACTGGTGCAAATTGTGCAACATTTAGATAGACTTCCAATATACGCTTTTTAGACCAAACCAATTCTAAAGACACCGCTATAAACGCTTCCATGACCTTACGCACATAACTACGCCCATTCCATAAAAATAAATTTTTAGCTAATTGTTGCGTTAAAGTACTAGCTCCCCGAAAGGAAGCTTCCCCTCTATAAGCGCTAGATATTACTTTGCGCAATTCAACCGTATCAATTCCCCAGTGATTAGGAAAACGCTGGTCCTCAGCACTGATAACAGCGATGGCTATTTCTGGAGATATATCTTCCCAGTTTATCCATTCATAACTAGCAGGCTTGTATATATTTGGCTCATGAGCGGCCAACTGATTTTGATGCCAAATAAAAGCAGAGGTCGGCAATGGTAACCAGCGAAAAAGAATAAGAACGGCTAAATACAAAACTAAGCTAATTAAAAACAACCATTGGAAAAATTTAAGCAACTTAATAAGCGGTCGTAACAAAAATTTAGGCAATACACGCTTGGAGTCTGCCAATATTGCGACCCTTGTCATTTGTATATTTTGTTCTTTATCCACAGTCCCCCTATGAATAAAACGATTAATCTTCATAATGCTACTACGAATGATGTACAAATTTATGATTTACCCTATATTCATTTATACTTCAGCCTGAACGCTGAGGCAACTATTTTACATAAAACCTCCTTCCTTTAAGCTGAATTAGATACTTCCTAAAGACATATGAAAATAATGCTTCACAGCCATATTAATGAAATACCTTCCGCTGAATGGAATGCATTAGTCACCGATAACAATCCCTTTTTACGCCATGAGTTTCTTACTGCACTTGAGAACCATGACTGCGTCAGTGAAAAATATGGCTGGATAGCCTGTCATATTGCCGTTTATGATAGTCAAAAACTAATTGGCGCAATGCCTCTTTATGAAAAACATAATACCTATGGGGAGTTTGTATTTGATCATGCTTGGGCAGATGCCTATCAGCGCAATGGTTTACGATACTTTCCGAAGCTAGTGTCTTCTATTCCTTACACACCAGCCACGGGGCAACGTTTATTGGCTGTAGAGAAACAGCAAGATGAAATTTTTGAGATTTTGCTAAAAACAGCACAACAACTGTGTGAACAACAAAACTACAGCGGTTTTCATTGCTTATTCCCTCTGCAATCACAACATAAGTGGCTGGAGCAACAGAGCTTACTGACACGCCACGACTGTCAATTTCATTGGCACAATAACCATTACACTGATTTCGATCACTTCCTGTCCGCTTTAACGGCAAAAAAGCGTAAAAATATTCGCCAAGAACGCCGTCGGGTTGAGCAAGCAAATATCACCTTACGTTGTCTAAATGGTCACACGGCAACGGATAAAGATTGGTATAGTTTCACACAATTTTATAACCAAACCTTTGAAGAAAAACATGGTATGGCAACTCTAAACTATGAATTTTTTCACGAAGTAGCACAGCAATTGCCCAAACAAGTTTTACTCATCCTAGCCGATACCGAAGCTGGGGAATGTATTGCGGGCTCACTTATGTTTATCAGTGACACTACGCTTTATGGACGTCATTGGGGAGCTATCGAGCAGGTTGATAAACTACATTTTGAAGCTTGTTACTATCAAGGTATTGAGTACTGCATTAAACATAATATTCAACACTTTGAGCCAGGCGCTCAAGGTGAGCATAAAATTGCACGAGGCTTTGTGCCAACACTAACACGATCAAATCACTGGCTAAATGACTCACCCTTTCAAACCTCTATTGAGCAGTTTGTAGAACATGAGAAAGAAGCCGTTAAAGACTATATGAGTAATTTAAAATCTCCCTATAAGGACATCTAATAAAACCTTATTCCTAGTCCTGTAATAGCCAAATGTATACTGACGTACTAACCGATAAAGCGGAAGTGTCAACAAAGCCTCTTATCAAATATGACTATTAATTGATTGCTATATCACCTTAAACTGGGAGCCTATAATAAAAATAAAATAAGGTCATATAATGTCTAAATTATCATATTCAGTGCTATTAGCACTTACATCTTTATTACTTTTATCTGCCTGTGGTAGCGAAAGTAACAGCGTATCATCAGATAGAGATCAACACACTAACCTCCTTGAGTTTGAGCTAAAAACACTAGAACAAGCCAAAGACCTCGAAGGCACGTTGCATAACTCATTCAATGAAAGACTAGGCTCTCTCCAGTAAAAACACAGAAGGACTTGCTCACAAACAACCTCTTCTGCTCCCTCAATGCAAATATTTTTTCTGCCCTTTCAGAAAACTCTAATCAAATCAGATTATTTGCAGTTTGTTAAAACTCCCACTATTTCTCACGAAAATCGACGTTATAAAGCAACTATTACGACTCACTTCGTGATAAATAGTAACGGTTCTTTCTGCACCAAACTCCAATCAACTTAATCAAAATCACCTTTAATCAAGGTGGTTACCTCTGTTTATCAAAAAAATTTATAAAAAATCACCTTATAAAAATATATTAACGATAATTTTTACTATTCTTGAGCTATCAGCACAAATAAACACGCTTTCAGTAATAAGATCCAAAGTTGCGTTGGGAGACTTCAACTTGGATGTATTTAAGGAAACCTCCATTCATTATTCTTCACCTTTGTATTGAGGGTTTAATTAGGTGAAAAAATAATGAATGGCGGTCGACTTAACAGCCAACCTCTCTTTATAAGGTATTAATGGATAAATACTTAAATTTTGACTTGGAAATCACTAAGCGTAGCGACAAATATCAAGCACGCGTTATTGCATCACCCAATGGTGAGGCACGTCATCTCTTTGACTTTCCCTTTGAGCAGCATGAGCTAGAACACTATAGCCGCAGACTTTCACAAACACGTAGTTTCATTCTCAATGAAAACGCCCCCAATAATGATTTAAACCTGCGTAATGGCTCTGTTGAAGTTATTGCTGAAGAAATACGTGATTTTGGAAAAAAACTTTTTAATGCGGTATTCCAAAAAAATGTCTCCGAAATCTATCGTGAGAGCAAAATATCTGCCAAAAACAAGAAAGCGGGTTTACGTATTCGTCTACGTTTCCCCGAAAACCCTGAGCTAATCAACATTCCTTGGGAGTATTTATTTGACTCTCACTCCGATGTTTTTCTGACCTTGTCTGGTGACACCTCTATTGTTCGCTATATGGAGCTCAGCATTGCTGTAAAGCAGATGCAAATAACCCCTCCATTAAAAATATTGGTTATTAGTTCTAACCCTAAAGATTACCCTCCACTTAATGTCAAAAAAGAACTATCAAAATTAAAACAAGCACTCATGCCATTAGAAAATAAAAGCCGTGTGTATTTCAAAAGTATTGAGCATGCTACTTTGCGCAAGATTACTAAAACTATCAATAAACATGATTTTCATATCATCCATTTCATCGGTCATGGTGATTTTAATCAACGCCGTAAGGAAGGCGTACTTGTTATTGAAGACGATGATGGCAATGGCTTACAAGTAAGTTCACAACGTATTGCTACTATTTTTCAGAGTAGTGATGCCTCTAGGCTTATCGTCCTTAATGCCTGCGAGGGTGGCATTACCTCCAAAGAGAATATTTTCTCGGGTGTAGCACAAAGTGTGGTCAAAAAAGGTGTACCTGCTGTACTAGCTATGCAATATGTGATTACCGACCGATCTGCCATTATTTTTTCCGAAACGCTTTATGGTGCTTTATCACGAGGTAGCCCTATCGACACCTCTTTGAGCATGGCACGCCTAGCTATTTACAACCAACCCAATGAGATAGAGTTTGGAACTGCCGCTCTTTACATGCGAGCTAAAAGTGGACGGTTATTTGGTAAAGATAAGAAGAAATTTCACCTATCAGGTGATAATCCATTAGCGCCCAAACGACCTGCTAAAATCACCTTTGCTATTTTTATCGTTACGCTTATCGCCATTTTCGCCTCCTCTGTTTTTGCACTTGGACTTTATAATTTAATACGGGGCTTGATATGAAAAACAATAGACTCCTAAAACAAACATTTATCAAAAGCGTATGCTTGATAATATGTGGCTTATTTTTGAGCTTCAACGCCAATGCAGACTCTTTAGCACTAAGCACTTCGGAACAACAAAAAATTAAAGAATGGGTGCAAACTATTAATGTAGATGACGGTGTTGGTCAACTCTTTATGATCAACATTCCCATTCACTTTTCTAAAACTCAAGATCGAAATCCTGTCCATAAGAAACTGATCGAAGATGAAGGTTTTGGTTCTATCATCCTACGTGGCTCTAATTTTAATTATTTAAAAAAACGAGCTGAGACGGAGGAAGAACGCATCAGTATTGTGACTAATTTTGTATCCAACATGCAATATCGCGCCCTTGCAAACAAGCATTTAAAGACCCCTTTATTTGTTGCTGCTGACTTTGAAGGACCACGATTTAACCCGATAAAAAGTGTTCTCACCCCTCCCCCACCAGCACTCACTTTAGCGACTACACAAGACAAAGACTTAATTGGAGATACAGGGAAGGTAGTTGGCTACCAACTAGCAAGTAGTGGCATCAACATGATTTTGGGTCCTGTTTTGGATATCGAGGAGAGCCTACAAGGTAGTTATAACTCATTACTCAAAAACCGTAGTTTTTCCAGTAGCCCAGAAGGTGTGAGTCGTATTGCTGCTTATTACATCAAAGGCTTACGCGAAGCAGGTATTACCGTCATCGGCAAACACTTTCCAGGTTTAGGAAAAATTGATGTTAATCCACATGCAGGTGTTGCTAGTTTTATGGGAACTGAACAAGATTTCAAGCAACAAATGACGCCCTATTATGCCTTGAAAGATTACCTTAATGGCATAATGACATCACATATTGCCATCGACTTTATTGATGGAAAAACACCCGCGACTATTAGCAAAAAAATTACAGGCATTATTCGTACAAACAACAACTCTCTCAGTAATATTAATTCTCTAAAATATGATGATAAATTAGTGATTACTGATGATATGGGAATGGGGTCAATTACTGAGTACGAAAAAAATCGCTCAGGAAATGGCGACAGTACAATATCCAATAATGATTATTATAGCGGTATTGACTATGCCGCATTAGCAATTGATGCCTTTGACGCAGGGCATGATATTTTAATGTTTGCCAAAGTCATTCTATCCAGTGAAAAACATAAATACACAGGTATTAATAAGTACGGCGTTATTACTGTTGAAGAAATTATTCGCGTAAAAAACCGTCTATCAAACTATATTCGCAGCGGGAATCAACAAAGTTTTCGCAAATCTTTACGCCGTATTTTACAAGCCAAAGCTTATAGCTATAAGCTTCACGGTGGTAGCATTGATAATTTTATCAAAGGTCGAATGAAAAAAGTTATTAATAGCCGCATCATTCCACCGAGTATCATTAAAAGTGATGACGGTTATATTGATACACAAAAGATAGAAAATTTACACCGTGAGACCATTATTAAATCTTATGTCTTACTGCAAGGAAGTGCGCCCAACATTACACGCTTCAACCAACAAACATCCTGCTTTTTCACAGAGCACAGCACAAACTACGAAGCTTTAAAAACAAAATATGACCGCATACATATCAGCAACTCGGCACATAGCAAAGAAAGGACACTGGAAAATGAGTCCATTTCTGATTATTTAAAACGTATACAGAAACCTATTAAAGGTTTTCTTGATACTAACAACTGCCAACAAATTTATTTTGAAGCCAATAAAAAAGATGATATTGACCGTTTAGAAAATATAATACATTTTACTAAAGATAAAGCTGTCAGCATTTATGTACTCTTACATCAAACACCCGTCATTATTCCTAAAATAATCAGTGATAATGAAAACATCAGTATTATGGGCGCTTTTACTACTCACAATTTATCCTATCAAATTGATATACAAATGATTAATGGAGATTTATCACCACAAAAAAATGCTGCACTAACCATTCAATACAAGCAAAAATCAGCGTCTATAAATATCCCAAAACCAGAATCGAAAATACCTATTTTTAATTATGATATAGGTCATGTAAAAACCATTACCAATGACTTAATTATCCTAGAATTAGAAGAAGACAAGGAGAGTTTGAGTAAAAAGTTTGAAGAATTTCAAGCCAGTATCAGCCGTATCCCCAGCAACTTGCAAAACTCACTAGGCGTTGCCTTTAAAGATAAACCCACCACAATTCGTCGACTAGTTCCACCCTCCATTGATCAAATAAAACACTACAATGAAATTATCAACGCCGAGGGACTGAAAAACACGAAGGATATAAATAAGCTACTAAAGATCATTAATGATGACATTGAGACACGCGACCTTAGCCTAATCGATAAAGTTCGTTATAAACTATTAGCGCTATTAAGTATTCAACAGGAAACTGCGGGGGCTTTTGATAAAGATGTCTATGAAAATAGTTATGGTTATTACACTAACCTCTTACTTTTTTTAATCACCATTACCATATTGCTTATTCTGCTCTACATCGTAGAGTTCACAAAACGTGACGTATTGAATTCTAGTAGCCTAAAAAGTGCGATATTCATATTGATAAAGCAGATATTCACACGCCCACAACTACTTATGATTATGATTTTATTAGCCTCGATGATGACTTTATTGCTCGCTAGACTTAAGCACCTTCCTATTGACGAATTAATATCAGCTTATTTTAAATAACGCTTAAAGGAGCCTCTGATTAAGCAACCAACTTCAAATGCGGTATTTGCTTATGCTCTAGTGGACGATGGAAATAATACCCTTGTGCGATATTACAAGAATGATTTTTTAGAAACTCTAGTTGCTCTAATGTTTCGACGCCTTCTGCGACAACATCAAGATCTAAAGCATGCCCTAAGGCTATAATTGTTTTCACGAGTGCCTGATCATCTTTATCATCAGGCAAGCCTGCTATAAATTCTTTATCAATTTTAAGTGTCGTAATGGGTAATTTTTTCAAGTAGCTTAATGATGAATATCCCGTTCCAAAATCATCAATTGATATTTTCATGCCTTGCTGACGAATCTCATCAAGCTCATCAATGGTCTCCTGGGATATTTCATAGAGTGTTCGTTCGGTTAGCTCAATACCAAACATTACGGGGTTTAAGTTTAATCTTTTTAAATGCCCTTTAAACTGACGCAATAGTTTATCAAAAATGGTTTTATTGCCTGATAAATTAATGTTAATACGCATGTTTTTCACGCCCAAACGTTGCCATTCACATTGTTGCTTACACACTTCATCGATAACAAAAAGGTTGATTTTTTCTATTAAATTACTCTTCTCCGCAAGAGCTATAAAGTCATCGGCAGGAACCATCTCTCCATCAGCCGTTGTCCAACGGATTAGCGCTTCGCATTCTGTCATATCACCTTGAGCGATATTCAAAAGTGGTTGATAGACTAAACGTAGTTCTTTATTACTATTTTTATCTTTAAGAACAGTATGAAGCGCATGACTAATGCGATGCTCTTTCTCCAATCTGTCGCTGGTTGCTTTAGAAAAGAACTGGTAGCAATTTCTACCTGAATCTTTCGCAGAATACATAGCAATATCAGCGCTTTTTAGTAGTGCCTTTGCATCCGAACCATCCTTAATATATAAACTTGCACCAATACTGGCAGAGACAAATATTTCATTATTATTAATCATAAAGGACGTATCCAAGCTTTCTGATAGCTGACTAATAAAGGTGATGGCCTCTTCCTTGGAATGTATACTTTGCAACAATAAAACAAACTCATCACCACCAAAGCGTGACAAAACATCATTGTGTTTAATATTCGATTTAAGCTTAGCAGCAAATTTTCTTAGGATTTCATCCCCAACTTCATGACCATAGTTATCATTGATACTCTTAAAATAGTCTATATCAAAAAATATTACTGCAAAAATAGACTGGGGATTTCTGCTAATCTGTGCATTTATATTTTCAATAAAATTTGCCCTATTAGGTAGCTCTGTCAATGCATCGGTTGTTGCCAGAACGGATAACTCACGGTTATTTTTTGTCTGTTGCTTCAAAAGGTATAAAGCCAGCAATATGCTTATTAGAATACTTGAAACATCAACCATGAAAACAGTAGAATATACAGAGTAGTTATTCTCTGTTGATTGCTGCAAAGCCTTTTTTGCCTTTAAATATTGATGAGCTTCCATCTCTTTAATAAGCTCAAAGTTTTTTTTCTGTAGCGGTAAAGTTTTCTTTGAAAAAAGCAATATTGCCTGTTCTTTTTCTTCATTCAACGCTAAGTCATAGACTTGATTCTGTAACGGCTCATTAACCCGAGATATACTCCCCTGCTGATAAAGCAAACGATGAGTCTCATCATCATGGTCTTGCTGCATAAATTCTGCTCTAGAAACCGTTACATTACTCGCTTCTGTAAGGAGTTGAATATATAGCTCATCAATAACAAAAGGGTCATCTGCCTGTAACATTTCAACCAAAATAATTGAACGATTGATCACTGCTTGGGACATATTATTAAGTAGCTTGCTATTTAGATTATGTTGCTTAACGGTTTCTAGTATTAATTCGGAACTATTTTTCGTTTGCATCGCTACAAAGAACGATGTGAATATCATCAGAAAAATAATTAGCGTAAAACCAATCGGTAATACACTTTTGTATCCTTGGGGTAATAAGTTGCGTAATGACATAGTATATAGTTGTTATTTTTATTATTATATTCTGTCTGAGCCTAATGTGTAGTTTTCGACTTAACAATAGCACTTCGATTAATGGCAAATAACTTACACGAGATCATCAACGACAAAATCTTTCTGTAGAGCCTGTTTCAACGTATAATCACCCGTTTTCGTTATTACTTTAAAGCGTTTAAATCTATGAAAGTTTCTCAGTTTCCTATTTCTACTCTTCGTGAAACCCCTGCCGATGCAGAAGTCATTAGTCATCAACTCATGCTTAAAGCAGGCTTAATTCGTCGCTTAGCTTCGGGCCTATACACTTGGGCGCCATTTGGTCTGAAAGTTTTACGCAAAGTAGAAGCTATTATTCGTGAAGAAATGAATAAAGCAGGCGCTATAGAATTACTCATGCCATCTATTCAACCCGCAGAGCTATGGGAAGAGTCAAATCGTTGGGGACAATATGGCGCAGAATTATTACGCATGAAAGACCGCCATGGTCGTGAGTTTTGCTATGGGCCAACACATGAAGAAATTATTACAGATTATGTGCGTAAAGAGTTAAGAAGCTATAAAGAGCTACCTGTTAATTATTATCAAATCCAAACGAAGTTTCGTGATGAGGTTCGTCCTCGCTTTGGTGTCATGCGCGCCCGTGAGTTTTTAATGAAAGATGCATATTCATTCCATCTTTCCCAAGAGTCTTTACAAGAAACCTACGATACAATGTATGCTACTTATTGCCGTATCTTTGAGCGTATGGGCTTAGATTATCGTCCTGTTGATGCTGATACTGGCTCTATCGGTGGTAATGCATCCAATGAGTTTCATGTGCTTGCAGACTCTGGCGAAGATGGTATTGCCTTTTCCTCTGAGAGTAATTATGCCGCAAATGTTGAAC
The DNA here is from genome assembly GCA_015663245.1 of Leucothrix mucor. Lineage (GTDB taxonomy): Bacteria > Pseudomonadota > Gammaproteobacteria > Thiotrichales > Thiotrichaceae > JAGLBW01. The sequence continues at coordinate 6,708 of DQSN01000138.1, read as the reverse complement.
TAGCAGAAGCCGTAGCGCCTACTGGTGACCGTCCAGCTCCTAATGCTGAGATGCAAACTATCGATACACCTAATCAACATAGCATTGAGGAGGTCGCCGATTACCTAAAGATTGAAGCTGATAAAATTATCAAGACACTGATCGTATTAGGGGATGATGATAACGTCGTTGCCTTATTAGTTCGTGGTGATCGTGAACTCAATGAAATCAAAGCTGAAAAGCTTGAAGGTATTGCAGCCCCCTTAGAGTTTGCAAGCGAAGAACAAGTGATTGAGGCAACAGGTTGCAAACCTGGCTCTGTTGGTCCACTTGGCTTAAAGATTCCCATTTTTGCTGATTATTCTACACAAAAAATGGCGGATTTTGTTTGTGGAGCCAATGAAGATAACAAGCATCTAACAGGCGTTAACTGGGAAAGAGATTTACCAGAAGCACAATTCATAGATATTCGCGATGTTATCGATGGCGACCCTAGCCCTGATGGCAAAGGAACTTTATCTATTTTACGCGGCATTGAGGTAGGACACATCTTCCAACTTGGAAAAAAATACTCAGAAGCCCTAAATGCGACAGTTCTTAATGAAAATGGCAAAGCAGAAGTCGTCACAATGGGTTGTTATGGTATTGGTGTATCACGCCTTGTGGCAGCGAGTATCGAACAGAACTTTGATGAGCAAGGTATCATATGGCCTGCTGCTTTAGCTCCTTTCCAAATAAGCCTCGTGCCTTTGAATTATCATAAATCAGAGCAAGTTAAATCAGTCACCAATAGTTTATACCAAGACTTGCTTGATGCTGGTTATGACGTGCTACTAGATGATCGAAATATGCGTGCTGGTGCAATGTTCTCCGACCATGAGCTACTAGGCATACCCCATCGTATTGTTATCTCTGATCGCGGCTTGAAAGAAAACACTCTTGAGTATAAAGCACGTACAGGCGGTGATGCGGAGAAAATCGCAAGTGAAAATATGCTAACCTTTATTGCCGAAAAAATTTAATAGGAAAGTTAACAAGCAAGTTGTGGCTTACTTTTGATCCACAGCTTGCATTACCTTATCTAACAACAAAAAGAAGTCTTTCACTTCCTCGCCTCGCTTTATCGTCCCTTTGGTTTTATCTAACCTCAATTGCATCTCTTTATCCAAAAAACTCAACATCTCCCGATTATTTTTTTCTCGATACAAAAAAAACTTTAACCCAAGTAAAATGTACTTTTGTGTAAAATGAAAAAGTAAAAACGCAAAAGTAGCTAGTACCACAGCTGCCACCATTTGTCCTTTAAGTAAGCAATAAGCTGCGGTCATATATAGTATGATAATTAAAGTAATGAAAGACAGGTTTACTAACTTTAATTGACGCAAGAGTAGTTTCAACTGAGGATAAAACTGGAGTACATCTTGTCGCTTCATTCGCTGTATTTCCAAATAGCTTATATTATTGAGCCTTAAATGTGCTTAATTACGCATCAAAAGTAACAAACAAATCAAAAAATGGCTTTAATTTCAGGATCATTCTATCTTCATGCAAAATTTTCTTTTTAAATATCACACTATAAATCGCTCAGGCAGAGATTTCGTAGTGGGTGATATACATGGAATGTTTAATAGCTTAGAAGAGTTGCTAGAAAAAGTATCTTTTGATCCTAATATTGATCGAGTTTTCTCTGTTGGGGATATGATTGATCGTGGCAATGAATCATACCGTATCCTTGAGTTTTTAAATAAACCGTGGTTTTTTTCTATTATGGGCAACCACGAAAGCATGTTACTCGACTCAAGAGTATCTGAACATAACCTACACAACTGGACAAAGTATAATGGGGGAGCTTGGTGGAAAGAGCTATCAAAAGAAACTCAAGATAATATCCATCATAAAATTGCCAAGCTTCCTTACCTTTTCGAGATTGAAACAGCAATCGGATGTATAGGTATTGCACACGCAGACCTGCCTTCCGATCGAAACTGGGTTGATATTATCAAAACAATATCAACAGATCATGAGTTGAAACAGTATGTTTTATGGTCCCGTCTACGCCATAAAAAAATGAAAGTATCAAACACTACAAACCCTATTGACGGCATTCAGCTTGTAGTAATGGGGCATACTCCGCATAAAGCCCCTCTACATATGGAAAATATTTTCTATATTGATACAGGTGCAACTTACACTGATAATAAAAACTTATCCACTTTGACCTTATTACAAATACACCCTGAGCTTGAAGTTCACCAACTATCAACCTTTGAAAAGCTCACAAGTAAAACTGCTAAGGACTCAGGATTAAATAAGATGCGGAACTTGACGTAGAATTTTTTTCAGATTGAATGATCTCAAAACTTAGCTGAGCTTTAGCGAAACTTAGAAGCTTCAGCAGGCGCATAGTCCTTCTACGCAACGATTTGAGATCATTCAATATGGAGCAAAAAGGCAAATTTAAGTTTCGTACGTTATTTACTTCTGAGTCCTTAGGGTTTCCGAGAATGGTATAAGTGACTACAAACTCCCTAACAACTAGATAGGTAAAGTTTAGAGCTTACTTTGATCAAACCGATGTTTGATCAAAGGCTTCTTAAGAAGCAATAGCGTGAGGAGGAAACATATTAGCTATACGGCTTGCTGTCGTATCTTGGCGGCGCGATATGGTTCTAATTTCTGGGCGACTAATGAACTCAGACAATGTAATACCATCCAAAAATTCAAAAAGTCGGTCACTCAAATCAGCCCAAAGCTTATGTGTTAAACACTTCTTGCCACCATTACAGTCTTCATTTCCTTTGCATTTTGTATTATCAATCGACTCATCAACGGCAAGGATAATATCTGCAACACTAATTTGATGAGATGGTTTACCTAAACGATAACCACCACCTGGACCTCGTACACCTTCAACTAAATTTGCTTGTCTTAGTTTTGCAAAAAGCTGTTCCAAATAGGATAAAGATATTCCCTGACAATGCGATATATCCGCTAATGTCACAGGGCCTTCTCTATCGTGTATCGCTAAGTCCATCATCGCGGTAACCGCGTAACGTCCTTTGGTTGATAATTTCATGTGTTTCTCCTGATGTCCGTAAAAAAATACCAAAGTCACTAAATCACTTTAGAATTTCCCTAACAGTACGGTAGCTTATATAGAGGTTATTTAATAAAATCAAATATATACCCCCTATTCTTTCTGGGGATAAAAAGAATAAGCGTAATAGAATTTAATAATTAGGTCAGCTTATTAAACAGATTAAATCCTGACTGACTTACTAGGTATTATTAGAAAACCTAGTGTATTAGTCAAGATTAATATGCCTATTTATTTAAAATGGTGACCTTGGCGGTGCAGATAATTCACCCACTTAAACAGAAAACGGTTCAAACGCCAGCGACACAGAAGAATACTATCAGCACCCTTTTCCCATGCCCGTATATTCTTTTGGCTAAAGCGACAACTACGACTAATAACATCTGCCTGACGGGAATCATGATATACCTGCACCTTAAGATCAGGTCGCTTGTTTTCATCATCAAATAAATAAGTCAGCAACAAAATTGTTGTATGACTAGAGCGTTCTAAAATTTTTAACTGGACTGGAATCCCACCTGCAGACAAAATCGACACTGATTCATCAGGAAGTGTTCTAATATCTCCACAAAGTAAACGGAGGCGTATATAATTTGCCTCATACATTTCCATTAATCCTGAAAATGATTGTGGTCGAGGAGAAAAAGTAGACTTTTTTTGCTTTTCTAGAATCATCATTCAATACTAACAACTATAAGTTTCCATTACGAGTTTGAACAAATAAGATCCAAGCTAAAGGACCGAGAATTTTGTATATGAAAATAGCTAACAATAATTACATTCGTACCAATACCATTAGAATCACCCCCTTCAAAGATCAAAAACCAGGGACATCAGGTCTCAGAAAAACAGTCAAACAGTTCCAGTCTCTTGATTATCTACCTGCATTTATTCAATCTATCTTTAACAGCTTGTCAGAACTAAAAGATTCCACTCTTATTTTAGGAGGCGATGGACGTTATTTTAACCGCGAGGCTATTCAAATAATTTTACGCATGGCTTCTGCTAATAAAGTAGGCAGAATAATTCTGGGTCAAGCTGGCATACTCTCTACTCCTGCTGCATCTAAATTAATCACTAAATATGAAGCACTCGGGGGAATAATATTATCTGCTAGTCATAATGCTGGCGGACCTCTTGGTGATTTTGGCGTCAAATTCGATACGGCTAATGGAGGTCCTGCGCCTGAAATACTCACTGATAAAATATTCAACATATCATCAAACCTCAGAGAATATAAAATTACAGATATTTCCCCTATCTCATTAGATAAAATTGGCACCTATCAATTAGGGAACATGAAAATTGAAATTATCGATCCTGTCAAAGATTATGCTGACTTAATGGCTGAAATATTCAATTTTGAGAAAATCGCCAAGTTATTACAGTCAGATAGTTTTTCCATGTGCTTTGATGCTATGCATGCTGTAACAGGTCCCTATGCACACGCCATACTAGAGGATCAGCTTGGAGCACCAAAAGGTACTGTTATTCGAGGACGACCTTTACCCAATTTTGGTGGCGGTCACCCTGATCCAAACCTAGCCCATGCTAAGCAACTCGTTGAAATGATGTACCAAGAAAGTAATGCTCCAAACTTTGGCGCTGCTTCAGACGGGGATGGTGACCGTAACATGATTATGGGCGATTATTTCTTCGTAACTCCTAGTGATAGCCTTGCAATATTGACAGCAAATGCACACTTAATCCCTGCTTACAGCGGCGGTTTAAAAGGTGTGGCTCGCTCTATGCCAACCAGCGAAGCCGTTGATAAAGTAGCTGAGAAAATGGGTATAAATTGTTTTGAGACACCAACAGGATGGAAGTTTTTTAGTAGCCTATTAGATGCCAATGAAATCACACTTTGCGGAGAAGAAAGTTTTGGCACTGGCTCCAATCATGTTAATGAAAAAGATGGTTTGTGGGCAGTTTTATTTTGGCTAAATATATTAGCTGAAAGAAATATTTCAGTTGAAAATATTGTACGACAACACTGGGCAGAGTATGGGCGTAATTACTATACCCGACACGACTATGAAAAAATTCCATTCAAATCCGCAGAAGCTCTCTTTGATAATTTACTCGAAAATTTGCAGCAGTTACCACAAAAACAATTCAAACAACATACTATCATTACAGCAGATGATTTTACTTATGAAGACCCTATTGATAAATCTATCAGTAAAAATCAAGGTATTAGAATTATTTTTGATGATGGATCACGTATTATTTTTCGCCTATCAGGAACAGGAACAGAAGGGGCTACCTTACGGGTTTATATTGAAAAATATGTGACTGAATTAGACCAATTTGAACTTGGAACACAAGAGGCTCTTGAGTCCCTTATACAAACTGCTGAATTTATTGCTGATATAAAAGGTTATATTGGCAGAACGAAGCCTACTGTTATTACTTAAGGAAGCCCTGAATTCAGGCTATTTTGAAAAATAGGAATTTATATTTATCAAAAATTTAGGGGTTTATCAAGACTTCCTTAAAGAGAACACATTAATTCATAGATCAGAAAATTAAGTCATCTATCGCTTGGGTATGACCCTATACTATACCCAAGCTCATCCACCCAATAAATTACACCACCCTGTACAATCTTTCATCTTACCCCACAATTCACTTCTTCCACAGATTAGCAAAATACCCCATACGCAAAACAAGACCGTTTAGCAAGAATTCCCTTCGATTATTTTTAGCAATGCATAGACTGGTTACCATACAAATTAGGTCGCTATCAAAACTTGCTGATACTTCGTTCTCATAAGCATTTTAGTGGCGGCATATTCAAAACAAGAATTAAACAGGAAATGAGCCATGAATACCCCCATAAAACTTTCCGTTTCAAGCATCCTTCTAGCTGGAATAATGGCAGGTTGTAGTCAACAACAAATACAGCCTAACCATACAAGTAATAATTATGGGGGGGGGCAAGTTAGCGTAAAACAACAAGTTAAAAAACCACTCGTAATCATTAAAACTCGCGTTGTTGAAAAGCTTGTTTGTCGCACTTGTGTAAAAAAGACAAGTAAAAAAAGCAATATAGGCTTACCGCCTGCAAAGCCTGGGCAGTGCTACGCCAAGGTTAAACGCCCTGCGACCTATAAAACATTAAATAAACGAGTTTTAACTAAAAAAGCAACATCAAAACGAGTATTTGTACGAGGTCCTCAATATGGTTGGACTACAAAACGAGTATTAGTTAGAGCAGCAAGCTACACGCAACGAGTTATCCCAGCTCAATATAAGACTGTAACAAAGCGTGTCATGGTTAAACCTAGTTACCTTACTTGGAAAAAAGGCAAAGGTTTAATAACAAGAATTGACAACAACACAGGAGAAATTCTTTGTCGTGTAAAAATCCCAGCTATTTATAAAAATGTTAGTCGTAAAGTCTTAGTACGAGCTGCTCAGACAATAAAAACACCACGTCCTGCTGTTTATAAAAATATTAAGCGTAAAAAACTAATCTCTCCCGCCAAATATAAAACAGTTCGTAGCCCTGCTCGTTATACTACAAAAAAATATCGTGTAAAAACGGCTTCTGCTAAATACGCCTGGCGTCAGGTGATATGCCAAACAAATGCTCCAAAGCATTACAAAACTAAAGCATATACAAAAAA
>DQSN01000214.1 GCA_015663245.1 Leucothrix mucor | reverse complement strand
TCCGAGAACTAGAACCGTAGCGAAAATCACAGAAATCTTATAAGGTGAGTTTATTGAATGAGGCGAATAGCAGGGCTATTTAACGATTTCAATAAACTCAGATTATGAGGTTTATGGGATTTGCAGTAGCTTCTTAGTTCTCGGTCAGCCTCCTAGGCTTCAATAACGCCTGAATACTTTATCGCAATCGTAGTGTAGTCCTGCATATACCATTGAAATCGAATAATTAGAAAAATGAGAGTTGTCGAGCATGAATAAAAATAAATTTACCTCTAAATACAATAAAGGAAAAGGCTTTACCTTAATGGAGTTGATGATAGCCGTTGCTATTTTGGGAATACTCACGTCAATTGCGTATCCTTCTTATCTAAAGCAAGTACAAAAAAGTAAGCGTACCCCCGCAAAAGTAGAGCTTATGCGTATTGCCCAACTACAAGAAAGCTTTTATGTGCAGAATTTAAGTTATGCAAAAACGCTTAATCTTGCATCTGCTGCGGGAGGTTTAGGCTTTGCAGCTTCAACGGTGACAACTGAGGGTGGTGATTATACAGTTTCACTTTCTGCCACTAAAGCTGATGGTACAGCATGTACGGGGACATCAGCTTCACCTTGCGTCGCATATACTGTGGATGCAGTGCCTGTTTCATCGAAGCCTCAGTCCCATGATAGCTCGTGTACTGGGTTTCGCTTAGTGAATACTGGCGCTAAATTTGCTAAAAGTACTGCGCATACAGCTTATGGTACAGCTAGTGTAAGAGATGCATGTTGGTGATTTTTTTGCTATGTGATAAATAGGCGGACACAATAAATCTAACCTTTACTTGTTTGTTTTCCAGTTTTTTTATTATTGGGGTTGTTACGTAGCTCGGCTATGCTCCTTCAGTAATGCCTTGTATACTGAAAAATACCCTTCGCAAATTTTGTTAGATTTATAATGTCCGCTACTTAACTTATATGAATGAAGTATCAGAAATAATGTTATTAGGTAATCCCGTGCTGCGTTGTGCTGCAGAAGAGGTTACCAATATAGCAGACTCCAATATTCAAAAGCTCATAGATAGTTTGTTATACACCGTTAAGGTAGCAGGGGGAATGGGTATTGCCGCTCCCCAAGTAGGTGAGTTAAAACGTATTATGGTGATGTGTTCTCGACCGAATAGTCGTTACCCTCAAGCGCCTGTTATGGATGAAACGGTTATGCTCAATCCAACAATAATCTGGAAGTCTAAGGAAATGATTAAAGACTGGGAAGGTTGCCTTAGTCTCCCTCTTATTCGAGGTTATGTTCCACGTTGTGAGTCTATTCAAGTTGAATATTTTACGCGGGATGGTGGTTTAATTAAGGCTGACTTTGATGGCTTTCTTGCGCGTATTTTTCAGCATGAATATGATCATCTAAATGGTAAAGTATTTATTGATCGTTTGGATTCGACCACAGATATGATGATGGAATCTGAGTGGCTCAAATTAAACTGAATATCTTTAGTCTTAAAGTGCTTTATAAAAAATTCAAACGATCAACAGCCCAATAAAGACCAAAAATAGCGATGAGTAATGAGCTAGGTATTACAATGATATTACGATACCAGTCTTTGTTTTTGAACCAAAAAGTAATACTAAAATAGGCTAAAGCGATAACACTCAGTTGTCCTAGTTCTACGCCAACATTAAAGCTAATAAGTGTCGTAATAAAAGTATTCTCAGGCATGTTGAAATCTGCCAGCACACTAGCAAATCCCATCCCATGAATTAATCCAAATAAAAACACAATCAGAAGTCGCATTTTATTCAATGATTTTGCAAATATATTCTCTATGCCAATATAAGCAATTGATAGTGCTATTAAAGGTTCGACAATTATTGGGGGTAACGTAAAAATCCCATTGATCGATAACCCCAAGGTGATGGTGTGTGCAATAGTAAATAAAGTGACTTGCTGGATAAGGGGTTTGAACTTTGTATTTAGTAAAAAAATACCCAGAATAAATAGTATGTGATCAAGCCCCATAGGGATGATGTGCTCAAAGCCAATCACAATATATTCGATAATTACCTTATGAAGTGGTCGTTTGGTAAATATTTCTGTCAGGGAAAATGCTTCGCTGAACTGATCATTGCGAAGCCATTGCCATTCTGACCAGTGCCATTTATGCGCCTCTTTATTTACTTGCATCAAGCGTACCGCGTTGTCACCAAACTTTAGCGGGTAGTACCATTGTAATGATTGTGTTTCTCTATCAAGTTGTGCATCTAAAGTGATCAGGCTTATTCTTGGTACCTTGGTATAACCTGGTTCAGGGATTTTGGTGGACTTGATTTGTAGCGGAATTATATCTCCAACGTTATTTTTTAAGACAATGCCTGTTAAAAATTCATTGGAAAACTTTTGAAATTCAGTACCTAGTTCTTGCTCGGGTAGTTTTCTTAGTAAGTCATATTTTTTTGCGTTGGGGGATTCTTTGGTGTTTTTGTAGCGACCATTAATGCCCGTCAACAAAGCCTCAATACTTGCTCTAACTTCTATTGTTACATGACCCTTAGTGTTTGCACTGATTTCAACAAGTGCAGGTTTTACCGTGTCCGCAGTTGCATTGTGACTAAATGAAAGTAGAAGTGCTATGGCAATAAGGCTTGATAATGGAAGCTTGAGTAAAAATTTAAAGGTCATAAAAAGTTGTACTAATGTGAGTGAATTAAGTCGTGCTAGTTAGTCGATTAGGTCGATATTTTGTGTATAATCGGGTGATTGTCTCAGATAGTTTAATAAAATAATAGTATTCCTGCAGGAGAAAGCAAAATGCCAACGATGGACAAACGAACCTTCTTAAAACTACTCGCCTTAGGTACAGCAGGAACCGCCACAGGCGCACTGCCGTTTTTAATGCAAAACG
>DQSN01000023.1 GCA_015663245.1 Leucothrix mucor | reverse complement strand
CCAATACCAATAATGAGCTTGGGATTTTTATCTTTTATCTTCTTCCAGCGCCCAATTTCAGAAAACACTTTGTCCTGAGCTTTTTCTCGAATAGAGCAAGTATTAAGAAGTATCACATCTGCTTCTTCGGGATTATCGGTTAGTTCCATTCCTTCGGAGTCTTTGAGTACGTCCAGCATTTTTGATGAGTCATACTCATTCATTTGACAGCCATGTGTTTTGATAAAAATTTTACCAGACATAATTCAGGTACTCTTAAAAGTGTAGCGTGAAGCAAAAAGGGCATTATCGTAGATACTGCCTATTAAGTTAAGAAATATCTTTAATCGTAATGGTTTAATGAAGGAGGGTGGTCTTTTTAACGATACTTTTCTAATAAGGAGCTGTTTGATGTGCTAGACCTTATGAGACAAGCCTCTTTACTGACTTTAGGGATTGCATTACAGTGCATCGCTCTATTTATAATCAAAGTTTCAAAAGCTCTTAACAAAGGGGAGGCTCGACCAGAGTTTTTGTTAAGGGTTTTTTAACTTGGCTTGATACAAAATGTATGAGAAATAAGGGGGAATGTATGAAAATTATCCAAATATTCGTGGGCGTATTACTAATGCAGTTTGCGATAGGGGCTTATGCAGCTTCAGATGATCAACTTTACAGTGTGAAAATAAAACATGCAAAGGCTTTGAATTTACGAGCTTGGCCAAGTAATAAGTCAAAAATAATCATACGTATTGCTCCAAAGTCAAAAAATATACTCTTTCTTGGTAAACGCAAACTTGTTGCTAAGGATAGTTGGATGAAAGTTCGCTGGCATAAACAAGAGGGGTGGGTTAATGCGTATTTTTTACAAAAGCAATTAGCAAGCAATAAACAGGCGGTGAAAAAAACAAATAGTATAAAACCAGCGGTTGTCAAAAATAACCAAATAAAGGTCAAGCCATTAAAAGCTACGCCTAAACCCAGCGTTAAACCTGCCGCTATTAATCGTAACTTACCATCCAAAAAACCATTCGTGACACCACTGCTTGAAAAACCTAAATTTAATGAGATGGAGCGACAAGGTGATCGGTATCGACAGCCTTCGGATATTCCTCCTGCAACTAATATAAAAACTAAATTGATTCAGCAACCTGTGCGTGCAGTGCAACGACGAGCTCGCTCAAAATTAAGTTGTCGAGGATTGAAGACAGATAAGTGGAAACTTAGAATGAATATGGTTTCCAAAAAAGTGTGGCTTAAATTGGAAGATAGGGGTGTGTATAGTCTTCCTATTACTTTTTCCCAATGGGATCGCAATAGCTATAAACGCATGACCGTAGTGGCAGGAAAAGGACGTGAGCGTATTAAAGCCGTTTTAAACCGTAATCATTTGTGCCGCCGTAGTTTTTTGAAATCTCGATATACTTATTCTATCAATGCAACAGTCTCCCGCTCTGGGCTACTATCAGGTTGTTGTGCTGATTTTAGTCGTTAAAATTCAGCCTTTGTCGATGCTTGCTCATTGACACTCTGCACTTGCAACGGTAATGTGCTTTTCCTCGATAATCATTAATAATTAATTAAAGAAAAAGGTAATGTAATGAATCCTGTAAAAATAGGCTTATTAGGTTTAGGAACAGTCGGTGGTGGCACTGCAACGGTTCTTAAACGCAATGCAAAAGAGATAGCACGCCGCGCAGGACGAGGCATTATTGTAGATTTTGCAGCAACCTTAGAGTTGGATCGTGCTGCCGAGTTGGGCATGGATGATCTACGTATCACCCAAGATGCTTTTGATGTAGTTAATGACCCTGATGTTGCCATTGTTGTAGAGCTAATAGGTGGCTATTCACCTGCTAAAGAATTAGTGCTACAAGCGATAGAAAATGGCAAGCATGTTGTGACTGCGAATAAAGCGTTAATTGCTGTGCATGGCAATGAAATCTTCGCTAAAGCCCAAGAAAAAGGCGTGATGGTTGCGTTTGAAGCAGCCGTTGCAGGTGGCATTCCTATCATCAAAGCTTTACGTGAAGGTCTAGCTGCAAATAAAATTGAGTGGTTAGCGGGTATCATCAACGGTACAGGCAATTTTATCCTTACCGAGATGCGTGATAAAGGGCGTGATTTTGATGATGTATTAGCTGAGGCTCAAGCTTTGGGTTATGCCGAAACTGATCCAACTTTTGATGTTGAAGGTATCGACGCTGCACATAAACTTTCGATACTTTCCTCTATCGCTTTTGGTATTCCGTTGCAGTTTGAAAAGACTTATACAGAAGGTATTACCAAAATCACGAGTGATGATGTTACCTATGCCTCCGAGCTTGGTTATAACATCAAGCATTTAGGTATAGCGCGTAAAACTGAAGCTGGTGTGGAGCAACGTGTACATCCAACCATGATTCCTAAGAAGCGTTTGATTGCGAATGTAGATGGCGTGATGAATGCAGTATTAGTGCACGGCGATGCAGTTGGTCCAACCCTTTATTATGGTGCTGGCGCAGGTGATGAACCAACTGCTTCTGCGGTTGTTGCAGATATCATTGATGTAGTGCGTGTATTAACCACTGATCCTGAAAATCGTGTGCCACACTTAGCATTCCAGCCAGACTCTTTAGAAGACACGCCTATCTTGCCGATAGAAGCGATAGAGACAGCTTACTACTTGCGCATGTGCGCCAAAAATCAAGCAGGTGTATTAGCCGAGGTTACTAAAATACTGGCAGAAGGCGAGATTAGTATCGAGGCCTTTATCCAGAAAGAGCCTGAAAGTGATGATACCGCCAAAGTTGATATTATCCTACTAACACATCGTGTTAACGAAGGTGATATGAATACAGCTATTCAAAAGATCGAATCACTAGATGTCATCTGTGGTGAGGTCATGCGTATACGAGTGGAGTCTTTATAAAATGAATTTTATCGAAACACGCGGCAATGATGGTAAGTCGCCATTAGAAGTTACTTTTTCGGAGGCAATTCTTTCGCCGATGTCATCTTTTGGTGGCATTTATGTGCCGAAAGAATTGCCGCAATTAGGAGAGTCTTTTTTAAAAGATCATATTGATGCATCGTACAAAAAATTGGCAAAAGATGTTTTAGCCGCTTTTGAAATTGATATTGAAGCCAGCGTGATTGATGAAGCCTTGGGTTTATACGATGCGTTTGATGACAGTAATAACCCTGCGCCTTTAGTTAAAGTCAAAGATGATCTGTATGTGAGTGAGCTATATCACGGCCCAACGCGTGCCTTTAAAGATATGGCATTACAACCATTTGGACGTGTTTTATCATCTATCGCACAAAATAAAAATGAGAATTATTTGATTCTTGCAGCAACCAGTGGCGATACAGGCCCAGCAGCTTTAGATACTTTTAAAAACCGTGATAATGTCCGCGTAGCTTGTTTGTATCCTAAGGGTGGAACATCCGATGTGCAACGCTTACAAATGGTCACAGAAGATGCACCAAACCTAAAAGTAATTGGTGTAAACGGTAATTTTGATGATACGCAAAATGCCTTGAAAGCTTTGCTTAACTCTGAGACCTTTAATGCCACGTTAAGAGAAAAAAACATCCAACTGTCTGCTGCAAATTCAGTCAATTTTGGGCGTATTATTTTCCAGTTGATTTACCATATTCACAGCTATTTAGAGCTAGTGCGTCAATCAGCGATTGAATTAGGCGACAAGGTTTATTTAGATGTACCAAGTGGCAACTTCGGTAATGCTTTGGGTGCGTACTATGCAATGCAGATGACATTACCTGTAGAGAAAATCTTAATTGCATCAAATAGCAATAACGTCTTAACACAGCTTATCAATGATGGTCTGTATGACTTACGAGAGTCAGATGTAATTCCGACAACATCACCAGCAATGGATATTTTGAAATCATCTAATATAGAACGTATTTTGTATGATTTATTAGGCGCGGCACGTACTAAAGAGTTAATGCTACAACTTGATAATGAAAAATATTATCAACTAACTGATGATGAGCTTGCGAAGTTCCAAGCAGTATTTTCAGCAGACTTCTGTACGGATGATGAAGGTAAAAAGTACATTCAAGAAACCTTTGCTGATGGCTACTTAATGGATCCGCACACAGCTACCTGTTTTAAAGCCTACGATACTTGTCGTGATAAGCCACTTAAAACGATTGTTTATTCAACCGCTGAATGGACTAAATTCTCTCCCGTTATTGCCAATGCTTTAACAGGGGAAGAGGGCGCAAGTGATATCGATGCACTGAAAGCTATCGCACAAGAAGCAAAGATAGAAATACCAGAACAGATTAATGCGTTGTTCACAAAAGATGTGGTACAAAAAACTATCATTGATAAAGAAGATATAGAGCAGGAAATTTTAGCTTTTCTATAAACGATCGCTAAATTAATTTAGTCCTACTAAGGAACTCTAAAGAAATTAAGTTACCCTCTTAGTTGTCCTTTTACTCCTGATTAAATCATCTCAATCGTTGCGTAGAATAACTATGCGCCT
>DQSN01000131.1 GCA_015663245.1 Leucothrix mucor | reverse complement strand
TTAACTCTAAATGCCACAGTAAATCCTTTTCGTAAGGAGAGGTTCCCCTGTTAAGGGAGTAGACCATATCAAGGTCTATTTCTCTGCCTTTACCGATGTCTAGCTGGCTTTCGAGGTCGTTAGCAAAGCGGAGCAAGAATAGTGAGTATAAATAAGCGACACCTTTCAATGTGGCGGCTAATAAATCGCCTGCAATAATGCGTAAGTACTCATTAACCTTCGGTCTCAAAAACTTCATTTCGGGATATTTATCTGCCCACTCCAAAATAATGGATTTGAAATCGATCATGAGAGCTGTAAATTCATCAGAGCTTGCAGACAACATGCTGTCGTCTAAATTATTCAATTGATTGCGCACTAAACTAACAGCAACTTCCCGTGCAAGAATGGGCTGTAAATCGGGGCGGTCAGGTGACCAAAAGCTGGTGCTGGTATAGGCGACATGCTGTATGGTTTCATCATTGCTTTGCCCATATTGGTCGAGATTGCTAATAACGGTATCATCTAGTTGTATATTGTTAACACGGTAGTGATGTGACCAACTGTGAAATAACAGAGGGCGTGGAACTTTCTTTCCAGGATTTTTAAGACCAAAGCTTCGTAATAGGTCGCGCATATCACGTTGTGTTTCGCGCCCACGGCTGGTCATATAATTCATATAGATACCCATTTCTCGACGGCGTTCTATATTGGGGGTAGGGTCTTGATTTTCACCAAAACTCATTATTTGACTAACTTGCTGACGGTGATTACCCAACACATCAATAAAGCGTCTTAGCTTAAAGAGAACGCCGCGCCGTAAAATAGAAAAGGCAGCGGGTGGTAAATCGGCTAAGGCGTAATTATCATGCTCATTATTTTTATCGTCGTTGACACCTAATAAATCGGCAGCTATAGCCCCTCGGATTAATGATAATTTAACCTGAAAAGTTTGTTGTTTAAGAATTTGTAGGGCGCGTAAGCTATGGTATTGCAAGCGTAGATCATGCTCCCAGTCATCTCCTAGCCATATTTTTCCTATACGGTTACCGATATAAGTAATAATTTTTTTTGAGTCGCTCTTTGTATCACTCTTTGCACTGTCCTTTGCTTTGCTCTTTATATCGTTGGTTTGAAATATCTTCATTGCCTGCTTTGGTGAGGGATAACGAATAATCCAATCACGTGCTAATGTTGCCCCTTGATAAGCTCGCCCCTCACTGGATAATTTATTAATCCACTTGTCCCAACCTTTTGTATCACTACCAAAAATAAGGTTTTCCTCATAGCGTAAAGGCAAATACAAGGAGGGCGTTCTTAAGGTATAAATAATATTTTGCTGTAAATGTCGAATCTCAAGTAAGAGAATATCGATACGATCAACCACATCAAGAAAAGAGAGTAGATAGAGATTTTTCTCAGGTGAGCTGGTTATTTTTTTATTAGACATAATCAATATCTCTATTTAAAGGCATCAAGAATCAGGAGAAAGTTGACGAAAGCGCCAAATAAGAGAAAGTGAAAGAAAACTCTCTGCTGGTCGATAATATGAACAATTTGTTGCTCTTCGGGAATTTCGGTTAAGCGTCTTAAGATTTGTTGCGGTACTAAGTTTTCGTAGCTTTTAAAATAGCCACTAGCTACCTTATCTTTTAGTGCGGTCATTTTGGCTAAATGAAGATGGATAAAAATAGCCGTTGAGATCATCCAGAAAATAAGGGCGATAACAAAGCTGCCCCCCTTCAACAAAAATTTATTAGCTGATTCAGGAAAAGATTGATTTTTGACTCCAATAATAACTTTCCCAATGAGGTCACTAAGCAACCCATTTGGTGTTTGAGAAGGGAAGTTGAAGGATGTCAAATATTGAGAGAGGTCGTCTGCATTGGTTTTACTAACCCAAAAATAGACGACCATGCAAATTATGAGAAATAAATAACTCATCCAAACAGGAGCCATCCAATAGATAGCCCAGCGTCTTACATTAAGAACATTAGAGTGATCACTTAATTTAGGCTTTTTATGAAAAAAGAAATCAAAAATAGCAAAGTTGAGTAGTACGCCCTGTAAGGTAGGGATTTTTGGTGCATATTGCCGTGGCTGGCGAAAAAGAGGGGTCTGTGGTTTAGGGTTCCAGTAGATAGGAGGAAGTTTTGGTGATGTTTTTGTATGGTGGTCGGATGGTGATAACTTAACCAGGTGCGGTACACTACACAGCATATGGTTGCAAGGCTCAGGCCAAATAGCCCAAATGTCACTTAAAACAGAGCGCCCCATGTGGGCATAGAGACCTTTGTAGAAAGCAAGGCTAATAACAATAATACCAACAACCATTAAAGTAAAGAGGAGTGGTTTGGATAACCATACATCAGGAGCAGGGCTTAAAAGTGAAACCAAAGGGAAAATAGCAATCGCACTAAGAATCATGGTCATACCAAAAAACCACATGTCTAAACCACCTGGAATTAAAATCATGTGATACTTATCAGGTAGATCTTTTTTCTCTAGATTGTGCAATTTTTTGAAAGTACGTAATTTTTCTGGCGGAATACCGTAACCAGGAGGAGGGTAATGAGGTACTTTCTTTTTTTTCCTATTTTTTCCTATTACTTTCCTTATTGTATTTTTGAAGCGACATTTCTTTCGTGGAGATATTTGTAGAATAAAGTCTGTTTTTGATTTAAAGGAATAGGGCAATAGAAGTTTAGTTTTGGAAGCTAAGAGGTCAAAATAGTACATCGTAAGTGTGTATAAGGTGCATAAACCAATAATACTGATGACACCTATAAATAAACAAACAAATGATCTATCAGTCATTAATATTCCTTCGTATAGTTTAGCTGGCGATATTGCATTTTCTACCTAATTTGAAGACTTCCCATCCTAATAGCTAGGATTCCGATGCTGGGAGACCTAGCTTTGGCTGGCTAGGGCTAATATGGATTCTTTTTGGGAGAGTCATATTTGGTGTATGGAGTACTCATCATGTCATAAAGCCGAATACTTGTTAAGCTAGAGTTCAGCTGTCGCGCCACTTTTGGCATTTAATCGAGGGCGATTCCCCTCTAGCGCTCTAAAGGAGTCTAAGATTCATATGCAGTTAACCAACATGGTTATCCAAAAAAATATAGCAAAATGAAGAGTTTGTAAGGGTTGTTGAGAAAATAACAGAAATGTGGGTAGTAATCGTGTTCATCACGCGGGCAGTAATCCCAATAATTAGACCATACTTTCCCTGTAAAATTATGTTTAGACTTAATGGTCTGAGCACTTATATTGTATGGTTTATTGATTATTCTGCTTGAATTACGTCCTTTTCTGCTATGGCAGAGCAAGTGGTAATGGTTGCCGAGAATCCCCCAATGTTCTAGTTTCCAGTTGTACATCTTTGAAGATGTTGTGGAGTAACGTTTGTAAGGGAATTTTGTCGTTATCATCAAGCATTTTCTGATAACACAGTGTGGAGGCAGTGATGAAATAGGAGGTATTATCGTTGTAAGTATGCGTTGGACATGTGGGGTATTTTATTATTTTCATTGGTTTGTCACTGCGAAGTCTAGCCTAGACCTCCGTTATTTTGGGGGTGTTATTTTACTGTTTGGCTGGGGGGTGACTTTCTACATTGATTGGGATGTATGGTGGTGGTTTTATTGTCGAGCCCAGCTAGGTTTCCTCATTGGAGACCTAGGCTAAACTGGGAGATGTTATTTTATAAATCTGAAAAAAACCTAAAATGTTCTATCCTCTGTCTTATGATAACGACAATTCTATTACTTGCCTCCAACCCCGCAGAAACGGATTCTTTACGCTTAGCTAAGGAGTTTCGAGAAATTAAAGAAAGCTTAAAACTATCATTGCATGAGGATAGTTTTAGGATTGTGCAGGGCGAGGCGGTGCGTTCTAAGGATTTGCGCCGTTTGGTGCTGGAGAATAAACCGCAGATTGTACATTTCAGTGGTCATGGTTCTGAGCAAGGGATTGTTTTAGAAAATTATTTTGGTAAGCGTAAAGTTGTTTCAGGTCGAGCACTGGCAAGTTTGTTTGAACTATTTGATAGCGTGCATTGCGTGGTACTAAATGCGTGTTATTCAAGTGTACAAGCACAAGCCATCGTTAAAGTGACGCCCTATGTTATTGGTATGACAAAGCCAGTTTCAGATGATGTTGCTATCCAGTTTTCAACAGGTTTTTATGATGGATTAGGCTCAACGCTGGATATTGAATCGGCATTTGAATTTGGGGTGAACGCGATAGAGCTGAACCGTTCGCCTGATAACTTGTTGAATGGCAACAAATCACGAAGTTTTGAGCTTGATGAAGACTCGGTAAATTCAGCTGAAAATGAGGTGAATACCCCTATATTGTTGAAAAGTGATATTCAACGACCACTTGCACGTTTGAGC
Organism: Leucothrix mucor; assembly: GCA_015663245.1. GTDB lineage: Bacteria > Pseudomonadota > Gammaproteobacteria > Thiotrichales > Thiotrichaceae > JAGLBW01. The sequence continues at coordinate 5,772 of DQSN01000131.1, read as the reverse complement.
CCTTCTGATAAAGAGGGAAATGATGAGTTGAAGTCAAACTCATCAGTAAAAAATAAAGTAGCCGCTATTACTCCTGCACAGGTATTACTTAAATTAGGTGGACGATTTATTGACGGATTAAACCATAAAATGAAACCTGTTACCCGTAGTTATAATCCTTTTACTCGCTTGGCTATAGCGGTATGGCGGTTTGTAAAGAGTATTTTAGGATTCGTTTTTATAATTGTTGTAATTTATATCGGTATTCGATTGTTTGGGGATGATGAGATGTTGCAAGGGCTGGATAAGGTACAGCATCGGGCGTTTATTGGGTGGGATAGATTGATGGGGTATTTGAAGAATATACAGTGATTTTTAGTTGTTATTGTATTCTTGAAGTTTGTATTACATTCCCACTAAATTAAAGAGATTAGCTAGTCCAACTTGGGACTCCAGTACGGAGATCTAGGTAGGATCGTTTCCTTAAAAGATTGGGAAATGTAATATTAAGTCACAGGAGATAAGTATCAGCTATAAATAACCTACAAACCTTCAGCTTGCTCATCCGCGTAGTAAGACGAGCGTACCATCGGGCCACTTGCAACGTGAGAGAATCCCATGTCGTAGCCAATTTTTGCCATATCATCAAACTCGTCGGGCGTAACAAAGCGTTCGACAGCGAGGTGGTCGAGGCTGGGTTGTAAGTATTGCCCTAAGGTCAACATATCACAGCCATGATCTCGTAGGTCTTGCATTACTGCTTGTACTTCATCCAAAGTTTCGCCTAAACCGAGCATTAAGCCAGATTTTGTAGGTAGCTTGGGATACATGGCTTTAAAGCGTTTGATTAGCTCTAATGACCATTGGTAGTCTGATCCTGGACGGGCTTTTTTGTAGAGGCGCGGTACGGTTTCTAGGTTGTGATTAAATACGTCAGGGGGTGAGTTGCTCATAATCTCTAAGGCTATATCCATACGTCCTCTAAAATCAGGGACTAATATCTCGATACGAATATCAGGGGAATACTCTCGTACTTTACTGATACATTCAACAAAGTGAGAGGCACCACCGTCGCGTAAATCATCCCGATCGACCGAGGTTATCACTACGTATTTTAATGACATAGCTTGGATAGTTTCTGCTAAGTGGAGTGGCTCGTCTTGGTCTAAGGGATTAGGGCGACCGTGACCAACATCACAAAAAGGACAGCGGCGTGTGCAAATATCACCCATGATCATAAAGGTAGCTGTGCCTTTAGTGAAACATTCGCCCAGATTAGGGCAGGCGGCTTCTTCGCAAACAGTGTTTAGCTTTTGCTCACGGAGAATTTTCTTTAGTTGTTTGACTTCTGGTGTAGTGGGAGCTTTGGCGCGAATCCATGCAGGCTTGCGCTTTATTTCGGTGCTAGGCACGACTTTAATGGGTATGCGTGCGACTTTGTCTGCGCCACGGTGTTTAATGCCTTGTATGTTTTGTTTTGTTTTATTCATGTGGGGAAGTATATTACCAAGATGAATAAAGCACACTATCAAATAATATTTTGCGGGCTATTTAAGTTCTGAGGTTGCAAAAAAATGAATTAAAAAGTAAAAATATAAACAAATATCAACAGCAGCGGGTATAAATTGATGTAGCATTTGTACATAGGGTGGCGTTATGTTTCATAGGTGATAGTAATTAAGTGAATTTACTATTCACTGACAGAAGGTATAGAATGTAGCCGCTAACAAATATAATCTAAAGGGATAACATAAAATGAATAAAATATTGATAAGTGTAGCTGTTGCAATGGCAAGTCTTCCTGCTTTTGCTGATGATGTTAAAACGACAGCTGAAGCAGTCGTTAAGCAAGCTGCTTCGAAATTAGCCGCCCCTGTTACTGCGCCTTCTCATGGAATGAAAATGCCTCAGATGCCACAGATGGGTGGCAATGGCTCAAACATGAACATGCCTAAGATGAATCTTGGCAATGGTAGTGGCTCAGGTATGAATATGCCTAAGATGAACTTTGGCAATGGAAATGGCTCAGGCATGAATATGCCCAAGATGAATTTTGGTAATGGTAATGGTTCAAGCATGAGCATGCCAAAAATGAATTGGGGAAATGGTGGCGGTTCAAATATGAACATGCCAAATATGAATTGGGGTAACGGTAGTGGCTCAAACATGAGCATGCCAAAAATGAACTGGGGAAATGGTAACGGTTATAATAATGGTTCTAGCTGGAATATGCCGAATATGAACTGGGGTAATAACGGCAACAATGGCGGTAGTAACTGGAATATGCCGAATATGAATTGGGGTAACAATGGCAATGGTTCAAATTGGAATATGCCTTTTAACTGGGGGAATAATCGTCCTTCTTATCAGATGATGGCTGTTCCTATTATGGCTCCTGCACCTATGGCAATGCCTCCAAGAATGGCAGCTCCAAACTTCCCTGCGGTACCATCGGCTAAAGTGAATGCACCTGCTATGCAACAACAAGCACCTGTGAATAAAGCTCCTGTAGCACAACAATCAGTGTCAGCGGCATCTCCTGCTTCTGCGGAAAAGCCAGCAACACAGCAAGCTCCTGCTAAGAAAGGAGAGGCTAGTGCTAACTCTCAAGCTGATCAAGTAAGGGAGATGATCAAGAATATGCAAAAGCAAGTAGCGGATATGGATAAGAGTATGGGGAAAGCGGTAGCTCCTGTAGCGGCTCCAGCGGTTAAGTAAACTGTTCTCAATTTAGAGCATATCTATAGCTTTAATCTGAAACCACCGTAATTTTATTGCGGTGGTTTTTTTATTTTAGCACTCTTAACTTAGCTACTTTTCCCGTTATCATTTTGATCGCTCAGATCGACTCTAAAATTATCTAAAAGCATCCGTTTATGTTAGGATAAACCACTTATTTACACTGAAGTGATGTAATAAAATTATGGCAGAATTTGCTGGGGAAATAATCCCGATTAATCTTGAAGATGAGATGCGTAAATCCTATTTGGAATACGCAATGAGTGTAATCGTAGGGCGTGCTTTACCAGACGTTCGAGATGGACTCAAGCCTGTTCATCGTCGTGTTCTTTTTGCGATGAGTGATCTAGGAAATGATTGGAACAAGCCCTATAAGAAATCTGCCCGTATTGTCGGTGACGTGATTGGTAAATACCATCCGCACGGTGATACTGCTGTTTATGACACCATGGTAAGAATGGCTCAGCCGTTCTCTTTGCGCTATATGCTCATCGATGGTCAAGGTAACTTCGGTTCTGTTGATGGAGATTCTCCTGCCGCGATGCGATATACCGAAGTGCGTATGTCAAAAATTGCACATCTATTGCAAGCTGATATTGATAAAGAGACTGTCGATTTTATCGACAATTACGATGGCTCTGAATCAGAACCTGCTGTTTTCCCTACTCGTTTACCTAATTTGCTTATAAACGGGTCTTCGGGCATTGCAGTGGGTATGGCGACCAATATTCCTCCGCACAATATCACCGAAGTTGTAAATGCTTGCATCGCTTTAATTGATGATGAGACGCTTGATATTAGTGATCTTATGGAGCATCTACCAGGACCTGACTTTCCAACAGCGGGCGTTATTAATGGTGCACATGGCATCAAGCAAGCTTATCGTACAGGTCGAGGTAGCATCAAAATACGTGCTGTTGCTGAGATAGAAACCAATAGCAAAGGGCGCGAGACAATTGTTGTTAATGAGCTACCTTATCAAGTTAATAAGGCACGCTTAATTGAAAAAATTGCTCAGCTAGTTAAAGAGAAAAAAATAGAAGGTATTTCAGAGTTACGTGATGAGTCGGATAAAGACGGCATGCGTATGGTGATTGAAGTTAAGCGTGGCGATTGTGGTGAGGTTATTCTTAATAATCTTTACAAGCAAACGCAGATGCAAAACTCCTTTGGTATCAATATGATTGCCATTGATGGTGGTCAACCAAAACTCCTCAACTTAAAACAAATAATAGAAGCCTTTTTACGTCATAGACGCGAAGTTGTTACGCGCCGTACTATTTTCTTATTACGCAAAGCTAGAGCTAGAGCGCATATCTTAGAAGGTCTTGCGGTTGCGCTGGGCAGTATTGATGAAATCATCACTCTAATTAAATCTTCTGCTAATCCTGCTGAAGCGCGTGCGGGGCTACTTGCGTGTCCGTGGAAAGCTGATATTGTGAGCGAAATGTTAGAGCGTGGCGATGCGGATATGGCAAAGCCTGAGAACCTATCTAAGCATTATGGCTTAAAAGAAGATGGCTATTGGCTCTCAGAAGTCCAAGTTAAAGCAATATTAGATTTACAACTACACCGCTTAACAGGCTTAGAAAAAGAGAAAATACTAGCGGAGTACCGCGAGCTGCTTGTTCGCATTATTGATTTATTAGATATTCTTGGTCGCCCAGAACGCCTAATGCAGGTGATTCGTGATGAGCTGTTAGAAGTTATCGAACTCTTTGGTGATGAGCGTCGCACGGTGATCAACGCTATTGGCGAAGACTTGCTCGACGAAGATTTAATCCCAGAAGAAGATGTGGTTGTTACTTTATCCCATGCGGGCTATGTAAAAGCCCAGCCTTTAGATACCTATCAAGCGCAACGTCGTGGTGGTCGCGGCAAAACAGCAACGAAAATGAAAGATGAAGATTTTATCGAGAAATTATTTGTTGCAAGCACCCATGACACCATTTTGTGTTTCTCAAGTCGTGGACGTTTATATTGGTTGAAAGTATATCAACTTCCAATGGGTAGCCGTACTGCGCGTGGTCGCCCATTTGTGAATTTATTGCCGTTAGCTGATGGCGAAAGCATTCAAGCGGTACTGCCAATTCGTGAATATACGGATGATAAATTTGTCTTTATGGCAACGGAGCATGGCACGGTTAAGAAAACAGAGCTTAAAGCTTTCTCTAATCAGCGTGCTAACGGAATCATCGCTATTGATCTACGCGATGATAATCAGCTGGTCGATGTTGCCATTACTGATGGTGATAATGAGATAATGATGTTCACTTCAGCAGGTAAAGCTATTCACTTCCATGAGTCCGACGTGCGTCCAATGGGTCGGACTGCGGCGGGTGTTCGTGGTATCAAGATGAATGATGATGTTAAGGTTAACGCTTTAATTATTGTGGGTGAAGGTAAAGTCTTGATGGCAACTGAGAACGGCTTTGGCAAACGCACCGAAGTGGATCAATTCTCCTTGCAAAAACGTGGAGGTATGGGAGTTATAGCGATTCAAACCTCTGATCGTAACGGACAAGCGATTGGCGCAGTGCAAGTTACTAGCGATGATGAAATCATGTTGATTACCAGTGGTGGTATATTGGTAAGAACACCTGTTGATAATATCTCGATTAGTAGCCGTAATACGCAAGGAGTCACCTTAATTAAGTTGGGTAAAGGTGAATCTTTAGTACAAGTTGCTCCTATTGAAAATATGGATGATGAAGACGCCGAGATGCCTGAAGAGCAAGAAGGTGATAATAGCGAAGAGTAAATTATACCAATCCTAATATGTTTTGCTTGCAACCGCGTAATACGGGAAATTGAAGCCAAACACTCCTGTATTACGCAAGCTTCATGCAGGCTACAAAAACACCTTCAAAAACAATTCAGAGGTGAATTTATTAGGATTGGTATTACTACTTGTTTGCTGGTAAGCCATAAATAATATGAAACAAGAAAATGATGACCTTTCGGTTTGCCCTAAATGTCAGTCAGAAGTCTTATTTTTAGATAAAAATCCTGATGATTTATTTTGTGCTAAGGATTTAGGTTATCTTGTTCTTA
>DQSN01000012.1 GCA_015663245.1 Leucothrix mucor | reverse complement strand
ATTGCATTTGTTGTTATTCAAGTGAAATCAAAGGCTCCCATCGAGCATGAGGAGGCAACCTTTCCTGCCAGAACGGTTGAGGTGATTACGGTTGAGAAAATGCCTTTTAGAGCACGCGCCCTCGCTTTTGGTAATGTAGAACCTGCGGTTTTATTAAAGTCTAAATCAGAAGTTAGTGGAAAAATTAGCTATCGACACCCCGAGCTTAAAAAAGGGGCAAGCATCAAAAAAGGTACGGTGGTTTTACGCATTGAGCCAACTTCCTACAAATTTTCTTTAAATCAAAGCAAAGCAGGGCTTGCCAGTAGCCAATCATCCTTAAAACAGTTAGAAACAGAAGAAAAAAGTACACGCCGCTCTTTAAATATTGCACAAAAAAATCTGAATGTTGGTTTAAAAGAATTAGGCCGTATTAAGCAAATTTGGAACAAACGCTTGATTGCACGCTCGGCACTGGATGCAGAGGAACAAAAAGTATTGCAATTACGCGCTCAAGTTGAAGAAATAAAGGGCAAGCTAGCCAGTTACACTAGCAGAAAGGCGGCGACAAAAGCACAAATTACACAATCGAGAAGCCAAGTAAATCAGAGTAAAGATACCTTGGGACGTACTGAAATACGTCTGCCATTCGATGCACGGATTGGCACTGTCTTTATTGAAAAAGGTGAGTTTGTTTCTCCTGGAGGCGTATTATTTGAAGCTTCTGGCACTCAAGCAATAGAGATAACGGCACAGCTTCCTACCCGTCAATTTCGCCCCCTATTATCAGGCTTAGGTAACCGTAAAATCAGTTTCAGTAATCCCGCAGATTTTAGCCGTATTGTTTCAAAAATGAAGCTTCAAGCAGATGTCAGTTTAGTGAATGATACTGACAAGGAAAGCCCTTGGCAGGGTGAGCTAGTACGTATTAGTGAATCTATTGATCCTACACGTGACACCATTGGCTTGGTTGTTGCAGTCAACAATCCTTACAGTGGCGTTATTCCTGGTAAACGCCCACCGTTATTAAAAGGCATGTATACCGCTGTAGAGTTTCTTGCTCCCTCGCGAGAAGCTTTAGTTATTCCTCGTAAGGCGATGCATCAAGGGCGTGTTTACCTTGTTGATCCCAGTACGAATAAATTAATGATTAAAGCCGTTGAAATAAGTCACAGACAAGGTGATTTAGTGATCATTAAAAGTGGGCTTAAACAAGGTGACCAACTAATTATTAGTGATGTTATTCCTGTGATTGAAGGTTTGCCGTTAAAACCAATTTTGAATCAAGCCTACGAAAAAAGTCTGCGCCATAAAGCAGCAAGAACAAAGGAAAAAATAAGCAGAAGCCAAGGTGACAAGTCATGATTCGTTTTTTCGCTACTCATCCTACGGCAGCCAATATTATTATGATGGGCATTATTGCCCTTGGTATCGTGTCTTTAGGAAGCTTAAATAAAGAGTCCTTTCCTACGCTTAAACCTAGCAAGGTTCAGGTTACGCTCGCTTACCCTGGTGCAAGTCCTGCGGATGTTGAAGAGGGTATTTGTAATCGCTTAGAAGATGCAACGGATGGCATTAGCTTCCTTAAAGAACAGATTTGTGATGCTCGTGACAACATGGCAATTTTCACCGTAGAAATGCAAGAAGCGGGGGATATGCGTAATTTTAATGATGATGTGAAATCTGCTATCGACGGTATTAGCGATTTTCCTGACGAGGTGGAAGACCCCCTTATTAAGCAACTAGGACGCGTGAGTGCAGTGGCAACAGTTGCTATCACTGCGGATAAGCTCACGACATCTGAACTTAAAGCCTTAGGTGAAAATTATAGAGACCGCTTATTGTCTTTACCGAAGATACCCATCGTTACACTCAGTGGATTTTCTTCACATCAACTACAAATTCTCATCCATCCTGACACCCAGTTAAAGTACCAGCTAAGCGTACAAGACATTGCTAATTTGATTGCTGCACAATCTATTGAGCTACCTGCTGGAACACTTAAAGCAGGTGAAACAGACTATCAAATACGCTTCGAGAACTCACGTAAAACGGCCGAAGAGTTAGCTGATTTGGTCATTATCACCACCGCTAAAGGCGGAGAAATCAAACTCGGTGAACTTGCTAGAATTGAAGATAAATTTGAGAAGCGCGAAGAGCGTGTCGAGCTTAATGGTCAAGACACCGCCTTACTAAATGTTAGCAAAAACACCATTGATGACACCATAAAAGTCTTCGACGCTGTTAAAGAATTTGTTGATGCGGAAAATAGAATACTGCCCGAAGGTACACGTTTAACCATCACCAAAGATAGTGCCACGCTAGTTAATGATCGTCTGGCTTTATTGTTAAAAAATGGCTGGCAAGGGCTATTGTTGGCTAGTATAGCCTTGTTATTGTTTTTCAACTGGCGCTATGCCTTTTGGGTCACACTAGGTTTACCTGTTTCTTTTCTCGGCGGCTTAGCCATTATGGTGCTATTTGGCATTACCATTAATATGATCTCCATGATCGCGTTACTAATGGCAATTGGTATTTTAATGGATGATGCCATTGTGCTAGCCGAAAGTATCGCCCATGAGTACGACAAGGGTAAATCCCCCACCGATGCAGCCGTTGATGGTACGCGACGTGTTTTACGTGGTGTGTTTGCTTCTTTCTTAACCTCCGCCTTTTTATTCGGCAGTTTGTTAATGATGAAAGGCGACATGGGACAAATATTAGGTGTACTACCCGTCGTATTGTTATCTGTTCTGGTAATCAGCTTAATTGAAGCCGCTCTAGTTCTGCCACATCATCTCAAACATTCACTAGAACACGTCCATCATAAAAAGCCCCCTAAATGGCGCAAAGTCTTTAATACAGGTTTTGAAAAACTCCGTAATGGTATGGGTAATATTGCAACCGTCGCTATTCGCTTTCGTTATCTCACCGTCGGAATAGCCTTGGCGATGTTTGTATTATCGGTTGGACTAATCGCCACAGGCACGGTTAAGTTTAAAGCTTTTCCTGATATAGAAGGCAATAGTGTTGAGGCACGGATATTACTTAGCCAAGGTACTCCATTGTCAGAAACCGAGAAAGTAGTCACTCAATTTATCAAATCATTAGAAAAAACCAATGATGAACTCAGTAAAAAGGAAACTGAATCATTGGTTAAAAATGTACAGGTCTCCTATAGCCAACATGCTGATGCGTCAGAAAATGGCGCGCATATGGCAACCATCAGCCTAGATTTATTAGGCACGGAGAATCGCCATACCAAAATTGCAGAGCTAACCAAGCACTGGCAGGAAAATACAGAGGATATTGCCAGCATTATCAACTTGCAGTTTAAAGAAGCAAAAGTAGGCCCAGCAGGGCGCGCTATTCACATTCGTTTAAGTGGTCAAAACTTGCAGGAGTTATCGAAGGCATCGTGGGAAGTACAAAATTGGTTGCGTCGTTACGATGGTGTAGCAAATTTATTGGATGATTTACGCCCTGGTAAGCCGCAGTTCAGTATCACCTTGCAACATGGGGCGCTAGCAGCGGGAGTGGACTCAAGAAGTATTGCCTTACAACTCCGTTCTGCGTTCCAAGGCGTGAAAATTAATGACATTTATCAGGGGCGTGAAGCTTATGAAATTATCGCCAAAATTGACAGCAAACCACATCAGGCATTAAGTGATTTTGATAATTTTATGGTGTTCTCAAAAACGGGGCAAAGCATTCCCTTGAGCAGTATTGCTATTATCACCGAAACACGTGATTTTGCACGAATATCACACGTTAATCATAAGCGTACAGTAAATATTTATGGGGATGTTGATGCCGCAGTTGCCAATACCTCAGAAATTATTGCCGATACTCAAAAGAACATCTTGGCAGAGCTAGAACAGCGTTATCCCAATGTTAAGTTCAGCCTCAAGGGTGAAGTCGAAAATGGCAATGAGACCAAATTCTCCATTCTCACTGGATTCTTCTTAGGCGCATTGGGTGTCTTTTTATTGCTGAGTTTCATCTTTAAAAACTACCGTGAACCTGCGCTTATTATGCTTAATATACCCCTTGCACTTATTGGAGCGATCTGGGGGCATTTTATAATGGGCTTAGATTTCACTTTGCCAAGCATGATCGGCTTTGTCTCACTGGCAGGAATCGTTGTTAATGACTCTATTTTACTGGTCGAATTTGTAAAATATCATGCTGCAGAAGGAATGGCTTTACATGATGCCGCAGTGCAAGCTGTGCGAGACCGCTTTCGTGCGATCTTCCTCACATCGGTTACGACCATTGCAGGTATGACACCGTTATTATTTGAAACCAGTTCACAAGCACTGATATTGATACCGCTAGTGACTAGCATTATCTTTGGCATGTTAACCTCTACCTTATTGATTATGCTAGTTTTACCTTCTGTTTACACCATCAT
>DQSN01000208.1 GCA_015663245.1 Leucothrix mucor | reverse complement strand
TCTGGTCTGATTGTCAAGACTGAAAAATGCAGATGAAGCGTACTCTGATACACTTAGCTTCAAACTTGAATCTCTGAAGTATAAAAGCATATTACCCTGTATCACAGAACTTTAAATTGGCAAACAGAGTCCTTTAAAGGCGAAGATGTTCTTATCATTCTCTCTATTAAACTAGAAATATCGGTTAAAGCGGTTTATGAAAGAGTTGTTTTTGATTAATTTGGTTGGATCAATTAAGTAGTCGTAGGGTGCGCCCTGCGCACCATTCGATAGTTAGAAAAACACAAATTATAGTAATAAAACAAAATATTGCAGTTATTGGATAGGATCGTCGTGGTGCGTGAGACGCACCCTACATGGCTGCTACTGACTGGTTGACAGGCGGTAATAGTTTTTTAAGGATTGCTTCTTTACGTTCTTGGGGATAAGCCATTTTTTGATCCATCCGCCCCTCTGATTTTTTGAATTTTAGGGGTGACAACTATCCTGACATAGGGGGGATTAGTTTAATCATTTTAGCTGTCTTCTAGCTTGACAAGAGATATATCGATACAAATATCTAATTATACTCATGCATGGATTGTTAATATGATTTACAATCTATGCATGAGTATTCAAAGAAACATTTACCCTCAGTTAATAGAATTAGCGACATACTATCCTATCGTTGTGATCACAGGGCCACGTCAATCAGGAAAAACCACACTTAGCCAACAGGCTTTTCCTGATAAAGCCTATATTTCACTTGAACCCATTGATACAAGAAGCTTTGCACAGGAAGACCCCAGAGGTTTTCTAGAAGAATATAGTGAAGGGGCTATTATTGATGAAGTACAACACGCTCCAGATTTACTGAGCTATTTACAAGACTTTGTAGACAAGCACCCAGAACCAGGTCGCTTTATTCTTACGGGTTCACAGAACTTTATGCTTTTTGAAGCAATCTCTCAATCATTAGCAGGTCGCTGTGGTGTTTTAACATTACTACCATTGGCGTGGGATGAATTACAGCAATTTAAAAATGCCCCAAAAGATTTATTCACTACACTATTTCAAGGTAGTTATCCACGCATTTATGACCAAAAAATACCCGCCCATAGGTGGTTGGCAGATTATGTAACCACCTATGTACAGCGCGATGTTCGTCAAATTACTCAAGTGACCAATCTGAATACGTTCACAACCTTTATAAAACTTTGTGCAGGAAGCACAGGGCAAGAAATAAACCTATCTAGACTCGGAAGTGATACAGGGATAACACATAATACGGCCAAAGCATGGCTGTCTGTCTTAGAAACAGCAGGGTTAAGCTATTCATTACCCGCGTGGCACAAAAACATCCGAAAACAGGTTGTTAAAGCGCCCAAGCTACATTTTATCGATACAGGATTAGTCTGTTATCTGCTAGGGATACGTAATGCCGAAGAACTTAGACACCATCCCTTAAGAGGCGCTATTTTTGAAAGCTGGGTGGTATCAGAAATATTGAAAAAGTTTACCAATAAAGGGCGAACTCCCTCTCTCTATCATTATCGAGAATCAAGAGGGCTGGAAGTTGATTTACTGATAGAGACAGCAGAACAACTCAATAGTGTAGAGATTAAATCAGGTTCAACAATCAATAGTGAATTCTTCAATAATCTAAAAAAATTTACAGATATTCATGCGGGCAAAGAAAATATTGACTTATGGCTAATCTCGGGAGGAACAGAAAGTTATAAACGACAAGGTACGAATGTCATTAGTTGGAAAAATATTCCAAGTGATATCATTTAAAATGAGCCTGTAAATTTAAGACAGTTTCTTTCACGATGTTTACACTTAGTTCTTCAATTGCAACAAATCGTATTATTGTAGGGTGGGCAGTTTTTTTGCCCACCATTAGGAAAGCCAAGTATTTCATAGTTTAGTGGACAGGACTTATTCCCCATAATCCACTCTATCACTTTGGATTAATTCCCCGCCCCAGTCAGTTGTATATACCCCTTGCTGAACATAACGATGAAAGCTTGAATACGGCCAGTCTTTTACCCTTTCAACCAAACCATGCTTAACGGGATTGTAATGAATATAATCCATATGCTGTTGATAATCTCTATCATCACGAATTTGATGCTCCCAAAAACGCCGTTGCCAAACAGTACTCTCGCGGTGTTTTTGTTTAGATGCATTGACCCACTCAGGTTTGTGAAGTCTCTGTTTAGCTTGTGTTGTAAAACGTTTTTTAATCCCATTCCAGCGGACAGAAAAATCAGCGTCCTGTTTAGGTAACGTCCAAATACAATGTAAATGATCAGGCAATAAGACCCATGCATCAATAGTAAAGGGATAACGTCCCCGTGTTTTTATAATCGCCTCACGCAACCAAACACGACAATCATCATCGGTTAAAAATTTTTGCCGACGAAATGTTACCACCGTAAAAAAATAAGAAGCGCCCGATGTTGTCGCACGGCGGTAATTCGACATAGTAATGATTCCTCGTATGATTGTAGGGTGGGCAGCCGACCATTAGGAAAGCCAAATATTTCATAATTTTGTGGGCAGAGAAGATTGCCCACCCTACATGGC
>DQSN01000102.1 GCA_015663245.1 Leucothrix mucor | reverse complement strand
TCTGTATGCAACTTTAGCGTAATACTGGATGATCGAAGTTGCGAACTCTCGCATTGCATGAATTTCACGCGGACTACAAACGTCTTTGATAGGGGCAAGGCTTCTATTTTCAGTAAATAGCCATTAATTTTTTAAGCGATAACCTGTTTTAAACATCCATGCGACTATCGCTAAACAAATGGCTAAAAATAATAAAATCATCGCCAAACTCACGCCAACACTAACATCAGCAACCCCAAAAAAGCTCCAACGAAACCCACTGATAAGATAAACCACAGGGTTAAATAGAGTCACTGTTTGCCAGAAAGGTGGCAACATATTCACCGAGTAAAAACTACCGCCAAGAAATACTAAAGGGGTAATCACTAGCAATGGAACCAGCTGCAATTTCTCAAAATTATTCGCCCACAGCCCAATAATAAAGCCAAATAAACTAAAGGAGATGCAGGTTAAAATCAAAAAGGCAGTCATCCAAATAGGGTGTTTTATTTCAAACTCTACAAAAAAACCAGATACGACCAATATCACAATACCAATAATAAAAGACTTGGTTGCTGCTGCGCCTACATAACCTAAAAGAATTTCTAAGTGAGAGATCGGTGCAGACATCACTTCGTATATTGCCCCTGTAAATTTAGGAAAGAAAATCCCGAAAGAGGCATTGCCGATACTCTGCGTCAATAGCATCAACATAATTAAACCTGGCACAATAAACGAGCCATAAGGCACGCCATCAATGCTCTGCATACGCGAGCCAATCGCCGAACCAAACACTATAAAATAAAGTGAGGTCGAGATGACAGGAGAAGCTAAACTTTGAAATAGCGTATTCCATGAGCGTAACATTTCATGTTTATAAATAACTTTTACCGCTTGCGTATTCATGCGCCCTCCCGCAATAAATTAACGAAAATATCTTCCAACGAACTTTGTTTTGTTTGCAGGTCTTTTAGCTCTAAATCTGAGCGATTAAGCTCTTTCATAAGGCTGGTGATACCTGTGCGTTCGCTCCGCGTATCATAACTATAAGTTAGTTTTGTTCCATCCTTTGATAAAACTAGATTGTAAGAAGCCAATGTCTCAGGTATTTCTGATGTTGCATCTTTTAAATCAATTATGAGCTTCTTCTGCCCCAGTTTTTGCATCAACTCTTGTTTTTCTTCAATCAGCAATAATTTACCATCACTAATTACGCCAACACGGTCAGCTATTTCCTCTGCCTCCTCAATATAGTGCGTGGTGAGAATAATCGTCACGCCTGTATCACGTAAACGCCCGACTATTTCCCACATATCTTTACGTAACTCAACATCCACCCCAGCGGTAGGCTCATCGAGAAATAAAATACGTGGCTCATGCGCCAAAGCTTTACCAATGAGTATTCGGCGTTTCATTCCGCCTGATAAAGTACGTAACTCGCTGTCTTTTTTATCAAATAACGAGAGTTCTTTAAGTAAGTTATCAATAAATACCCTGTCAGGCTTTTTACCAAACAGTCCACGACTAAAACTCAATGTCGTATTCACTTTATCGAAAGCACCCAATGTTAGTTCTTGAGGGACTAAACCAATTAATGCCCGCGTTTTGCGGTAATCGTCAATAATATCAAAACCACCGACTGATACCGTTCCCTCGGTTGGCGACACTAAACCACAGATAATAGAAATTAAGGTCGTTTTACCCGCACCATTAGGCCCAAGTAAAGCAAGAATCTCGCCCTCTTTAATATCTAGGTTGATATTTTTTAACGCCTGATGACCAGACTCATAGGTCTTGCTGAGATTTTTTATTGATATTATATTTTTCATTTTTTTCTCAAAGTTAACAGTATCTTAAACGAGTTTTAACATAAGTCATCGGCAAACGCTCTTGTTCTAGACGTTGGTGTGTTTTTTGTAAATGTTGATAAAGTTGCTGTTCTACGGGTTTCAAGTATTTTAATTGATGTTTACAGCGGGCATTCTGAGGCTCATTAGCACACAAGCTATCATATTGCTTCAAGGTATTTTCATCCATCATTAAAGAATGAGCTTTAGGAAAATGGTGACGCAAACGCGACAAAATTGAAAAACCGTGGGTATCAATATCGCCCCAATAATAAAGCTCACAGTCGGATAACCAAGGAATATCTGCTAACTGATCAACACCATAGCCCAAGCCAAAAATAACAAGACTATCTTGCATAGGAGGAAAGCTTAATCCATTGATTTTATTTTCAGTAATAAACACACGCCAACAAGGAATTTTCCATTGAGCAAGCTGCGGTAAAGGCAAGCTAATATCACTGATATGTGCAATCGGATAGAGAGACTGATCTAATAAACGAAAACGAATTAAAGACTGCTCAAACTTCAAACCATAACGACGCTCAAAGCCGTGTTGTTTAAGGCTGGTAATATTATGATTAATTGTCTCAGGTGCTAAAATTTGATCGAGTAATTCAGCCAATATTGCTTTGTGTTTCTCGATAAATTTACTATCAACACCTCTAATCTCTAACTCCCGCAGATAACAGTCAGGACGTGGGTTCTCAAGAAAATAATCGCAGACTGCCAACAGTTCAGACCAAACAGAACTGTATTTCATAAAGCTTCGCGGCTTATCCTCAAACCACAGCTTTAAGACAGGAAATTTTTTGACACTTTGCTGCGCTGTTTTCAGCAAACTCTCGAATTGACGTAATTTACCCAAATATCGCAATAAATCATCACGAGAGCTAAAGACTATTTTTGATGGTAGCTGCTGCTCACCTAATTGCCGATGATTTATTGTTTTATATTCAATCTCATAGCCACCCTTGTCGACATGTTTAGCATGAGATTTTAAATCGCTTACCCATTGGCGAACTTCGGAAAATTTTTCAATTTGTTGTTGGGGTGTGGGTTTACGGAAGGTGATATGCCATGGGAATAATGGCTCATTTTTTAGCTCGGCTTCTAGTGCTAGCCCGCTGTCCCAAAGCTTTTGGGCTTTTTGGTGAATTTGAGTGGGGGTGATCATTCAGACTGATCGGGTTCTTGAAGATATTTTTCGTATAGCTTTTCTATTTTTTCTATATCTGAGTCAAAACTTATAATTTCTAGATCATTACTCTTTGCTGTTGAAAAATGAAACGTATCAAAACGTCGTTTATCAAAATTTTTATCCCTATTCGTTGCTGTATGGACATCATAACGATATA
>DQSN01000230.1 GCA_015663245.1 Leucothrix mucor | reverse complement strand
TTAGGAATTTGTTGGGGTTTAATGCGCTTCCATTGCGTACTGCTGGAGAGTGGGTAGATAAAATACTGATCTCCTTGTTGAAGTAAAAGACCTATCTTTTTTAAAGCATGACGGGGTGGTTTTCTGACTGAATATTGGGTGTTTGCTTTGTCTGCAAGAACTCGCAGGCTTGATTGACTAATGGTTTCTACTATAGAAGCTATCATGCCACGTAAGCTGTTAGCAGGTAATGCAGGGTTGCCTTGTTTGTCGCTGTAGGGTGTTATTTTTCCTGGTTTGCTTTTGCTACCTGCTTTTTGTTCTGCGCCAATGAGTAGGGGGGATAGGGTGGTGATAGTGCAGTTAATACGTGCATGTATGCCTTGTTTTGCCCAGCGGTCGTGACGGATAAAGGTATGTTGCCCTGTGGCTATATCATCCCATTTTTCTTTGTGGGCTTTGTTGGTATCAACAGGGATAAATTGGTAGGGGCTGTGAAAGGTGCTCATGTGTTTGCTCCTTGTGTTGTGCTGTTGAGTTTGTTTTGTAATGCGGTATGCCACAGCTCAAATTGGTCTTGATATTGTTGTTTTAGGGTGTGAAAGTTTTTGGCAAGTTGGAGTTGTCCGTAGCCTTTGTTTTTACCCCAGCCGATAATAAGGTCGCCTTCGATAGCGTCACGGGCGATATAGAGGAGGAGTATTTTCATCCAGTCTTCGAGTTTGTCTTTATGGTAGTGGATATGGGTTTGGAAGGCTTCTTCAGGGAATACGGCTTGTGCTTTAAAGAGTGCGCCTGGTTTTGCACCGCCTGTGAAGCGATCAATGGCGATAAAGGTTTGTGTATGAGTGTCTTTGTTGGTTAGTTCTGTCGTCGCATTACTAAATTGTAGGCAGCCTCGGCCTGTGTCGGTGCTACCAAAAAGCGCATTGAGCAGTTGCTCAATGCTGCTTTTATCCTTTGTCATGGTTTGTAATATTTTATGGCAATGGGCGCGCATCCAGCCTTTTAGGGTGGAGGCGGGAATGATGGCGATGTTACCGTTTTGTAAGCTAATGAGGTCGGGTGGGTGCTTGTCTTCGTTATTGGCTTTATTGCTGGCTTTGGTCTGGGCTGCTACTTTTCGGACGGTGTGAGGGTCGTTAATAACAAGTGGGCTAAGTGCTTTGAGGTAAAGCTCAATACTTTTCCAGTCACTACTATAGGGTTCTATGGTGCTGTCTTTTAGTGTGCGGTAGGCTTTTGCTAATTTTAGTTTGGGGTTGTTTAGCCAGTTTTTTAAACTAGCTTCTAACAGTGTTTTGGATTCTGTTGGGTTAATTTCCCATTGCAGTTGCCCTTGACCTACGCTTTTACCTTTACCTATGCGCCCTGCTTTTAGTGAGCTGAGTGCTTTGAGTACGGCTTCAACTTCTTTTTCGGTGACATGATCAAGCTGAATTTCGAGGTCAAAGTGTGACTGTGCGCTCACTAAGGTATGCGTAGAAAGGTGATGTTCTTTGGCTGTTCCTGTGATGGGATCAATACTGGTACGGCTAATATATTTTGCTTGCCATTGGTCTTGCTCTGTTTGCCAACGGGCATCATAAATACGCATTGCGCCACTATTACCTGTGTCTTGCTGGTCTTTGGCTTGTCGCCCTATGCCATATATTTTTTGTTGTAATATGGGGTCTTTTTCTAAACT
Source organism: Leucothrix mucor (assembly GCA_015663245.1). Taxonomy (GTDB): domain Bacteria; phylum Pseudomonadota; class Gammaproteobacteria; order Thiotrichales; family Thiotrichaceae; genus JAGLBW01. The sequence goes on along the minus strand of DQSN01000230.1, from coordinate 15,026 downwards.
TCGTAAATAACCACGCAGGGAGGAGGCGGGAATATAGGGATTTCCTGCAATGTCTTGTGCCAGTGCATTGCTGTTAAAGCTTTCTTTTTCGTCGGTAATTGCTTGTTTTTCGCCTGTACCAATGTGCAGGTCGCTAAGGGTGGTGAGTGTGCCTTTTAGTATCACGCGTGCGTAGTTTGCCATGCTTATTCTCCTCCCTTGATATTGGAGCGATGGTGTAAACAGATTTCGCCAAAGCCATGTTCTGGTAAGTAAGTAGTGGTTTTCCAGTTGGCAGTTGTTCCGTCTTCCTCATTATGGCTGGGTAGCCCTGTGCGTAAATAGTGCTGTATTTTGTCTTTAGCCTGTTGGCTATGTATTTTTAGGATAAAAATACTGCCTTCTAAAGTGAGCCACTCGGGTGTGTAGTTTTGTTGGTGGCGCAGTTGATGGTAATAGCTATTGCCGAGTTGTTGTTGGGCAAAATAGTCTAATAGCTCTATGTCTTTATCACATTGATGCCAGTAATGTTGATAGGCGTTTTTTAATGCTTGTTGTGAGTTTATGCCTGTTATGGCAAGGGCAGGGATGAGTATTCTGGCGGGGGTTATTAGTTTTAGGGTGATGTTATTGTCGGTGATTATGTGGGGTTCTTGTAGCGTGTAATCGCTTTGTATACTGGCAACTGCTTTGGTTTTTCCTATGCCATGTAGTCCTTGGTTGAAAATCTGCTGTAGCTTTTCGGCGACGGCTTGGCGTTTGTCGACGGGGATATTGCATAGCTCAATATCAGCTTGCCATGTGTGCTTGTTGGGATCGATACACTCTAGGCTAAAGAGCTGGCTGTCGGCGGCTATATTTTTGTGATTATCGCTGTCGATACCTGTACGCACGCTAAGATAACGTTCAAGTTGTGCGGGTTTTTGTTGACAGTAATCTTGAATATGCTGTGTGTCGGCAGGTTTCCAGTCGGGTTTAAAGGCGGGAATTTTATTGCTAGGGGCTTGTTCAAAAGCGTAATCGATAATGCTGTTGTCATCGAGAATAGCAAGGCTTAGTGCAGCGGGTTGCGGGCGTTGTGTTTGTCCTTGGGTTATGGGTAGGGCATGGCTAACAATCAGTTCATCAAAGTAAATTTCATCAGCCAGTTTTTGTGAATCATTTTGATAGAGTTGGCTGATAATACCTTTAATGACATTGCCTGTAATGACTTCGTTAGAGATAATGCGGTTGCTGTCGGGTGTTTTAGGACGACCAAGGCAAAAAGGGCGGTCGAGCGTGAGATTAATGCGAAAGCGTGTACCTTTTAGCGCTGTTGTTTGTTGTTGCAAATAAGGATTTTTAGTGGCATTTAGTGTATGGCTGGCAATTTTTCCAAAACCAATTCCTTTGAAGCTGCCAATGGCTGGAATGTAAAGCAAGGCTTTGTTGAGCCAGTAGATAAGCTCTTTGTTTTCTTGTGCATTTAGTGTACTGATGATTTTCCCACTAAAACAGATATTTTTTGTGCCAAGAGGAAAGGGGTTTTCTATGACTTGTAGGTGTCCGTCTTGGGTTTTTCCAGTGTCATCTAAGCTAATACGAGTGTGGTAACTGGGCTTTTCTAAGGTGCTTGTTAACGTCCAAAAAAAATCAAATTCTACTTTGGCTCTTTGTGTTTGTGTGTAGTTGCCACTTTTGTTTTTTTTGCCAAACCACATTTCTATTTTTTGGCTAAGTTTGCCTTTTTGTAGGGTATTAAATTCTTCTAAGGCATGGCGGATATTGCCACGTATTAAACTGCCGTTGAGAACAGGCAGGTTGTGGTAACACTGGTATGTGGTATCTACCCCTAAGCTTCTTGTACCTGAGGCTTTTGAGATAACGGAGGTATCAAAATTAAGGGTTAGTTCGTAATGTCGGTGGCTGTGTTTCATTATTGATTCCCCTTACTCTGTGGCAATAGATAATCCCATGTTTCGATAAGGTGTACCCAGAACATAAGGCGTTGCTTTGGGTGGTTTATATCAAGATCAAAGATGTCTTTGGCAAGTTTTGGGAGTTTGTTCGTGAGCTTACCTTTGCTTATTTTTATTAGTTGTTGTTCTTGTTTTTCTTGTGCTGTGTTGGCAGTGTAAGTTGTTTGGTTTAAATCATCCCAGCTAGCGGTAGAGTCTTCTGTTTTATCCACTTGTTGTAAAATTTTATAGAGCTGTCCTTTTGAGAGTTGCTCATCTTGGATCAGCTTATTAAGTGTTTCTTTGTTTTTATGCCAGTTAATGGCAGGGCGTAGTGGTTTGCGATCTTTTTCTATGCCTAGCGATGCATATTGCTGGGTAAAAAAATCATCAATATTATTATTGGTGGGATAGTCGATGGATTCGAGAATAATGTAGTCCCAGTAATTGTGTTCTCGACCGTCGGGGTAGTTGTTTTTATTGTGATCAGCCAGTGCATTGGCGAGTTGACGCATGAGCCTTATCGGGCTTTTTGCATGACAAAATACGATGCCTGCGGCATGAGTAAAGGCTTTCTTTTCGCCTTCGGGCTTCATTTCGACCTCTTGGTAGAAATTTTGTAGTACCTCGAATCCTAGCCATGCAGGGACAACAAAAGTAAGTTCATCGCCACCCCAGAGTAAGGTTTCTAGACGAATAATAGGCAGTTCGTTAGGGTTTTGGGCGTCGGCGATAGCATCAGGAAAATGATTGTCGATATTGCAAACCATGTTTTGTAGCAGGTTTATTAGGTAGTCATTTCGTTTGTTTTGTATCAACGTATCAAAGTCTTGTTGTGCCTGTTCTTGACTCTGTTCTTTTTCTTTTTGAATGAAGTCTCGTTGTTTTTTTGAAAAGCTATTGCCATCAAGGTAGATAACGGCAATTTTATTGTGGAGCTTGGCATAATTTTCGTGATTGGCAAGTGTTTCTAAGTCTTGGGAAAACTGGTGTTTTTTTAAGCCAATTTGTTCAATTTCTTTCTGGTATTTGTCTTTTAGTTCTTTAAAGTAGTAATCATTTTTTAGCTTGCGTCCTTGTGCTAGGCGTTGGTAAATAGAGTCGGAGAGTTTTTTTTCGTTGTTATTACTGGTTTGTACTTGACGTGTCGCTTTTAGGTTAGTGCTAGCATAACGCTTGCCATCAAGTTCGCAGGGAAAATCTTGGTGTGTTGCAGTATTGTCGGGAGCGATACCGATAGATTGCATTTGACTTATTCTAAGCTGACTAAGAAGTTGTTGTTTTGCTTGTAGCAGCTCATTGGCTTGGCAGTGTTCAACAATAAAGGTGAAAAGCTGATAGTTAGGGTCTTCTCGTAGGTGTTTTACAATCTTATCTTGTAGCGCTGTATCCGTAATATCATCATTGATTTTTCGGAATAAGCCTGTCGATGCACCTGTGCTAATGGGGTGTAGTGAGGGGAAATTGTTTTTTATATGAAGGATTGCTTGTTTCAGTAAAAAGCTACTGCCACGAATAATACTGAGCTGGTCGGTATCAAAAACATTGGCTTCGATATTAATGGCTTCGATAAGAAAGTAGGTTTGTGCCATGTGTACTCCAGAGAGGGGAAGAGTAGGGGGTGGCATCAATAGTAGTTTTTTATAGCAGAATTGTAAATCTATATAATGACAGGCTTTTTAGCGATTGAGAAAAGAGGTTGCTCTCAAATGTTAACGTCGATACTTAGTAACCTGCGCTGAAGAGCTATTCGCTTGATTCAATAAATTAGATAAGCCTTGAAGGTCACTTGATTTTAGTATTCCTGCTGCTTGTTTTAATTTTAAAGTATTTAGTAAAAAGTCATAGCGTGCGGTGGTGTAGTCGCGTTGTGAACGAAAAGTTTCGCGCAAGGAAACTAATACATCAACAGCGGTTCGTGTGCCAACTTTAAATCCTGTTCGTGTGGCTTTTGCTGCGGTTTGATTGGAGATAAGCGCTTGTTTTAATGCTTTGACCTGAGAGAGCCCTGAAATGGTGGCAAGGTAAGCTGCGCGTGTTTGTTGTGTGGCAGCGCGTTTTTGAGATTCTAGCTTGTAACGAGATTGTTGCAATAAATGGCGTGCTTCGCGTGTACGAGAGGCGACACTTCCGCCTGTATATAGTGGAATATTTACTTGTATGCCAACGGCGGCATCAAATTTATCTTGATCAAATATTGACTCACCATGTGTAGTGCTACCAGAGTGGCGTGCAAATAAATCAACGGTTGGGCTTTTCCCTGCGCGAGCAAGGTCTATATTGCTTTGTGCTAGCACAACCGCATGTTCTGCAATGTGTACAGCTTTGCTATTAGCAACGGCTGCTTTTGACCAAGTTTCGATGTTGTTAGGTTGTGGCTGGATTAGAGGGATGCTGTTTGCAGTTCCCAATAGATTATTGTAGTAATGACCTGTAATGGCTCTGAGATTTTCTTTAGCAATATCAATTTGCTGGGTGACGCTAACTTCTTGTGCGCGTGATAAGTCGTAGCGTGCTTGAGCTTCTTTAACATCAGTAATCGCCAATCGTCCAGCATCAAAATAAGCTTTGACTTGATTGAGCTGGCGTAGAATGGAATTGGTTTCTAATTTAGCAAATTTAGCATTGTCTTTTGCTTTAAGGTAAGCAATATACGCATCGGCAACACGTAACATAAGGCTTTGTTGATCTGCCTCTAGCGATGCCTGCGCTTGTAAAATCGAGGCATTTGCTTGATCTATTTGTACATTAATTGATTTTCGATAAAGCGGTTGAGTGAGGTTGAGCGTATAGCCAAAATTTAAAAATGCCGCGCCACCATCGGCTCTATTTGCCACTCTGCTGGTAAATTGTGTTGAGTATGTACCGCTAGCACTTAAATTAACTTGCGGCTTTAAAGCGGAAAGAGCTTGAGGTCTTTTTTCCTGCATGGCTAAAAAAGCTGATTCAGATGCTTTAAGTTGTGCATCATTACTCTGTGCATGTAAATAAACTTGGTAAAGATTTTCAGAGTAAGCCGTTCCGCTCATCGCGCAAAATAGAAGCAAAGCACTAAGTTGTTTTTTTGTCATCATCATATGTAAGGACTGAAGATTAAATAAGCGGCGAGCTTTAACTTGTTTTTTTGCTCCAGTTTGAATGCTCTTAGATTGTTGCGTAGAATGATTGTGCGCCTCCTGAGAGCATCCAAACTGAAGTAAAAATCCTGCGTTATTGTTTCGCATGTTATTAAATCCTCAGTCCTAAAGTATTATCGTTATTGGTTTTTAAATATTAGAAATAACTAATGTATTGCGGTTATTGGAGCATTGCAAGTGCTTCGACATTAAGGATAGTTTAACATCTGTGCTGAGGCGATGTTCTACAAATAATAAGCGAATGTAAATGCCTTTTTATGGAAACCTCTGTTGCTGAAATGAGGCGGGTGAGCGTCATGGGTACATAATATGTACTGAGACAACTTGCTCGATAATGATCATATATGGCTTATATACCATACCCACCCCCACCAGGTGATTTAATAATCACAGCATCACCAGCATTAAGTGCAACCTCGGCTGTTGTGCCTAACTGTTTTCTTTGCCCATTTTCCCGCTCGACAATATTCTCGCCTACTTTTCCTTTCTTGCCCTTATTCATTCCATAAGGTGCAACTTTGCGTCGTCCTGTAAGTAGGGTGGCGGTCATTGGCTCTAGAAAGCGTACTTTACGCTCAATGCCATTGCCGCCATGATATTTTCCTGTTCCGCCTGAGTTTTTACGGATTTTAAATTCTTCTAATATAACGGGGAAGCGTTGTTCCAAGACTTCGGGGTCGGTCAGGCGGGAGTTGGTCATGTGTGTATGCACGGCATCGCAACCATTGCTGTTGGGTGTTGCGCCTGCACCACCGCAGAGTGTTTCGTAATATTGCACGTTGTCATTGCCCCAAAAGAAATTATTCATCGTGCCTTGTGAGGCTGCCATGACATTGAGAGCGCCAAACAAAGTATCAACAATAGTTTGTGATGTTTCTACATTGCCTGCGATAACCGCAGCGGGGTACTCAGGGCTGATGATGGATTTTGCAGGGATGATAATGTCGAGTGGTTTTAAGCAGCCTTCATTGAGTGGGATATTGTCATCAACCATGCAGCGAAAAACGTATAAAACCGCTGCTTTCGTGATGGCGAGAGGTGCGTTGTAATTACCTGAGTGCTGGGGGCTGGTTCCTGTGAAATCTATAACAGCCTTACGGTTTTGTTGATCTATTTTGATCGCAACGCATATCTGATTACCATCATCCATTTCATAGCAAAAATCACCATCACTGAGTGTCGCAAGTATACGTCGTACCGATTCCTCAGCATTATCTTGAACGTGCGACATATAGGCTTGCACTACCGCTAATCCATAATGATTCACCATTTTTTCTAGTTCTTGTGCGCCTTTTTCGCAGGCGGCTAGTTGTGCTTTAAAGTCTGCAATATTCATCTCAATATTACGCACAGGCCACTTACCACTGGCTAATAAGTCACGCACGATGTGTTCTTGAAAGATGCCTTTATCCATAATTTTCACATTATCAATCACAATGCCTTCTTCCTCGATATGGGTCGAGTCGGCAGGTGCAGAACCTGGGGTTTTTCCACCAATATCGGCATGATGTCCGCGGGCAGCAACGTAAAAAATAATGTGTTTATTTTGTGCATCAAATATGGGTTTAATAATAGTGATGTCGGGTAAGTGTGTGCCACCGTTATAAGGTGCATTCATAATAATGGCATCGCCCGCAGACAAGGTTTTACCACTATTAATAACGGCTTTAATGCTTTCACCCATCGAGCCTAAATGTACAGGCATATGCGGTGCGTTAGCGACTAATGCCGCATCAGGGTTGAATATCGCACAAGAAAAATCCAAGCGTTCTTTGATGTTCACCGAGGCGGCAGTGTTGGCAAGCACAAAGCCCATTTGCTCAGCAATCGACATAAATAAATTATTGAAGATTTCGAGCATCACAGGATCAACACTTGTACCAATCGCCACTGTGTGTTGTAGGGCTTGATAGCGTTCTAGCACAAGGTTGCCATCCGCCATCATGGTCGCCTGCCAATCGGGTTCGATAATGGTCGTTGCGGTTGCTTCTAAAATAATGGCAGGACCTGTGATGCTTTGATTTTCTGCCAGTTGTTCGCGAGAATAAAAGGGGCAGTTGTGCCACTGGCTATTCATGTAAACAGGATGGTTATTATTAGCGTGTGCGGGTGTTGTGGCAACACTAAAGGGGTGGTTTTTTGCTGATTCCCCCGCAGAAATCATCTCAACTTCTATAGATTCGACCAGTAAGTTTTTATTGGCGGATATAAAACCAAACCGCTGTTGGTGGGCTGTTTCAAAATTTTTGCGTAGCGTTGCAATGTCGCCATATACCGAAGTTAAGGTGGTGTCGGAGCCTTCGTAGCGCAGATAAACACGCCATATTATCTGGCAGTGAACGGTATTTATAGCTTGTTGCGCCAGCTCTTTCTCGACTTGGTGTTGTAAGGTTAGGGCGATGGTTTCTAGCTCGTCTAAAAGTACAGCGTTTAAAGTTTTTTCAATTGCTTGCTGCTTGCTGGCGGTAGTATCGGCAAGTCCCATGCCATAGGCGGATAACACGCCAGCATAAGGGTGTAGTAGTATTTTCTTGATACCTAGAGCATCCGCGACCAAGCAGGCGTGTTGCCCACCAGCGCCACCAAAACAGCACAGCACATAATTAGAAATATCATAGCCACGTTGTACTGAGATTTTTTTAATGGCATTTGCCATGCTTTCTACGGCAACTTTCAGAAAGCCTGTGGCAACTTCTTCGGGAGTTGATATTGCACCAGTGCTTTTTTCGATGGCTTGAGCTAGTGCGATAAACTGTTGTTTAACATGCTTGGCATCTAAGGTTTGATTTGCCCGCGTGCCAAATACAGCGGGAAACTCATTCGCCTGTAACTTGCCAAGCATCACATTACAATCGGTGATGGTTAAAGGCCCCTTATTGCGATAAGCCGCAGGGCCAGGATTTGCTCCCGCCGATTCAGGGCCAACACGGTAGCGTGCGCCATCGAAGCTCAAAATAGAACCACCGCCAGCGGCAACCGTATGGATAAGCATCATCGGTGCGCGAATACGCACACCTGCAACCTCTGTCTCAAAAGTACGTTCAAATTCTTGCTTGTAGTGACTCACATCGGTCGATGTGCCGCCCATATCAAAGCCAATCAACTGTTCAAAACCTGCTAATTCTCCCGTGCGTACCATGCCAACAATGCCGCCAGCAGGCCCTGAGAGAATGGCATCTTTACCTTGAAATAATTGTGCGTCGGTAAGACCTCCACAGGATTGCATAAACTTTAACTGACCTGTCATGCCTTGCAGGGCAGTATCTACCTGCTTGATATAACGGTGTAAAATAGGGCTGAGATAAGCATCCACAACGGTGGTGTCGCCACGCGCAACTAGCTTCATCAAAGGGCTGACTTGATGACTGATGGATACTTGCGTGAAGCCTATGTTTTGCGCAATGCTGCCGAGTATTTGCTCGTGCTGAGTGTGGCGATAACCGTGCATTAAGATAATAGCGATAGAGCGAATACCCTTATCATAAGCCGTTTGCAAATCATTTGTGACTTTGTAGCTATCAAGTGGAATGAGGGTTTTCCCTTGTGCGTCGACACGCTCATCAACTTCAATCACCTGTTGATATAGCATCTCTGGTAGCTGGATATCTAAGGCGAAAAGGTCGGGGCGGGTTTGATAGCCAATGCGTAGCGCATCGGCAAAGCCTTTAGTAATGAGTAGTAGTGTGTCTTCACCTTGACGTTCAAGTAGGGCGTTGGTGGCGACGGTTGTACCCATCTTAACAGCGGAAATTTTATGAGCAGGAAGCGTGTCTGTTTTGGAAAGCCCGAGCAAATTACGGATGCCTTCAATCGCGGCATCTGGGTATTGATCAGGATTTTCGGAAAGGAGTTTATGGGTAAGTAGCTTGCCATTGGGTTGGCGCGCTACAATGTCGGTAAATGTACCGCCACGATCAATCCAAAACTCCCATTTTTGTTGTTGCTTGGGGGTATCGTTTATGTCCTTAAAAGACAAAACTAGATTTGGCAACAGTACCTGTTAATGCTTTTAAGTCTGTCTCAAACAAGCTACTACGCACAAAACCATCGTCAGTGCGGGTGATTAGCATGGCGTGTTGTATGGGGGCTGTGCCAACTGTGATATATAAGCGTCCATCGAGTTTTAACATCTCTTCAAAGCGGGGGAGATACTCGGGCAAGGAGCCAGTAACGGCAATTACATCAAAGCGTTTGTTAGTATCCAGCTCTGTTAAAGCGTCGATATGTTCTAAAGTAACATTGCTGATGTGGTGATCGCTCAGTCTTTTTGCGGCTGTAATTATGAAGTCTTCATGTATATCAATGCTGTACACGTCTTGCGATAAGTTCGCCATGCACGCAGTAAGATAACCACTACCTGTTCCAACCTCTAGGCAACTATCATCATTTGTAATGGCAAGTTCTTGTAAAATACGACCTTCTATACGTGGGTGCATCATGCTTTCGCCATGTGCGATAGGGAGTTGAGTATCACTGTAAGCTAGCGGTTTTTGTGCATCGCTAACAAAAGCATCGCGGGGTAAATCACTCATAGTTTGAAGCACGGCACTGTCTAACACATCACAAGGACGTATTTGCTGTTCGATCATATTGAAACGTGCTTCTTCCATATTCATGTTTATTTTCCCCTAAGAGTTTTCAAATAATTTGCCTAAGATTACGAATTAATCAGTATGAAGGCAAGGGTTATTGAATCCTCGCGCCTATAGATAATATTGCCTTGCTACTTCCGCATCTTGCAGAATCTGTGCCTTTAACGCACCAAAGTTATCAAAGCGTTGTTCAGGACGTAAAAATTTATCCAGCTGGATACAAACGTGTTTGCCATAAGCATCCCCCTCATAGTCAAATACATGCGTTTCCAAGCGAACTTCTTTGCCACCAACGGTAGGGCGAGCGCCAAGGTTGGCAACGCCTGTATAGGTCTTTTCGGATAAGCCTTGTATGCGCACAGCATAAACGCCTCTAGCGGGGGCGATAAAGTCGGGTAAGCGTAAGTTTAGCGTTGGAAAGCCAATCGTACGTCCGCGTTTTTCACCATGACGCACACGACCTGATAACTGATAAGCGTGACCTAACAACTGGGTACTGGCTTCCACATCGCCGCTAGATAGCTGCTCGCGAATACGTGTGCTACTAATTCTCTCATTTTTATATTCACAGGTTGGCGTGTTTTGTACTTCCATGCCTGCATCAGCGCCCATTGTTTGTAGCAGTTTGAAATCCCCAGTACGTTGCTTACCAAAACGAAAATCATCACCCACGACAAGATACTTTACGTTTAAACGATCAAGCAAAACTTGTTGCACGAAGTCTTCGGGCGCCATGCTGGATAGTTCTTTATTAAAGCGTAGACACAAATAATGATCGACACCTAGCTGACTCATCAAGCGAATTTTGTCACGTAGCGGATAAATACGTGTGGGCGGCTCAGGCATGAAAAACTCAGCAGGTAAAGGCTCAAAACTGATAATGGTACTGGCTAAGTTAAGCTGTTGAGATTTTTCTGCTAGATGTGCTAATAATTTTTGATGACCAAGATGCAGCCCATCAAAATTGCCGATGCTGGCAACACAGCCATCACTAATTGTGTGTTGATGCTTTAGACCGCGTGTGAGCTTCATTATTTAATTTAAACCAGTAAAGTTTTGTTGGCGAAGTGCTTCATATACCGTAATAGCAACGGTGTTGGATAAGTTTAAACTGCGGCTATCAGGTAGCATAGGAATTCTTAAACGGTGATTCGTATCGAGCTGGCTTAAAACATCGTCAGGTAAGCCGCGTGTTTCAGGGCCAAACAGTAAAATATCATCAGGTTTAAAGTTGGCTTTAGTATGTCCCATGCTGCCTTTAGTGGTTAAGGCATAGATGTTATCACTTCCCATACTAGTGACAAAAGCAGGAAAATCATCATGCTCTTGGATAACTGCCATGTCTCGATAATCCATACCCGCACGGCGCAGTTTCTTCTCATCAAGATCAAATCCTAATGGGTGGATAAGATGCAGTGTGCAGCCCGTATTAGCACATAGGCGCATAATATTACCCGTATTAGGTGGGATTTCTGGCTCGTATAAAGCGATGTGGAACATAAGATATTGATCCTAAATTCAGATTGTCTGACTATACAGTAGGAGAAGGGTCGTGCTAAGAATAAATTATTGGATAATATAGAGACTAATACTTGACATAAGAGGTCTAAAAAGATTTAATGCGCGTCTCGCTCGATGGCCCGATAGCTCAGTCGGTAGAGCAGAGGATTGAAAATCCTCGTGTCGGTGGTTCGATTCCACCTCGGGCCACCATCGCGACAAAATTCTAAAAGCCTCGTTATTAGTAACGGGGCTTTTTTATGTCTGAAATTTATACTTTTACCAACAAACAAGGTATTTCAGATTTATCCTTTAATGCCGACATAGTTTGTGCATCAGTTTCTTTATTCCAATCCCATCGTTTATCACTAAATAACTGTTTCATTTCTGTCATATCACAATGAAAAGGTGGACCACCTTCTGCGTGTGTTTGCATAAATTGAGCGTAAAGTTTTCCACCTGTCTTTAAGGAGTTATGCAGCCATTGCTCGAAGTTAGACCACTCGGAAGGGGGGAGGGCGCAGAGGCAGGTTTGCTCATAAATCGCATCAAAGCCATTGTCGCTGTAATCCAGAGAAAAGAAATTGCTTTCGATTAATTCTGCGCTGAGTTTATTGTCATCGAGGGCTTTCTGTAGATTAGCGATAGGTGTGGGAGCTATGTCAACGGCGGTTACATCAAAGCCTTTTTCTGCCAGTGTTAGTACCTCGTAACCATTACCACAACCTGGTACTAAAATACGGCAAGGTTTTAAGTCTTTATTTTCAATCCAGGCGAGTAAATTACCGCTGGTTTTTCCTCTGTCCCAGCCTGTTGTTTTGGCTTGATAACGAGATTCCCAGCTAGTTTCTTGTTGTTGGCTTTTTTGCATGAATTTTTCCGCTATGATAGGGTGAATTTTGAGAAATATTATCATACGGGAATTTATTATGCTTAGACAATATCGAGTGGCTTTTTTAGCAGTGTTTTTTAGTTTCGCCTTGACTTCATGCGCTTCAGAAAAAGAAGAGAGTGATATTCTAACGGGCTATGAAACGACAAAAGTTGCGGAGCATACATGGTTTATTCCTGGTCCACGCGCTACACCGAATGTCGAAAATAAGGGTTTTATGAATAACCCTGCATTTGTTGTTACCGATAAAAGCGTCATCGTGCTTGATCCTGGTTCAAGCTTGCTCGTAGGTAAGGCGTTAATAAAACGTATTCGTAAGCATACTAAAAATCCAATTACACATGTGTTTAACAGCCACGTACACGGTGATCATTGGCTGGCTAATCAGGCGTTTGTGGAAGAAAATTCTAATGTGAAAATCTATGCGCATCCACAGATGATTGAGGAGGCGACCAATGGCGAAGCAAAGGTCTGGATTGATATGATGATGGATCGCACTAAAGGCATCACCAAAGATACGGTTGCCACTATTCCTACCGAAGCATTAAAAGACCAGCAAGAAATTAAAGTCGATAACATCACCATCAAATCACATTTAAGTGTGAAGGCACACACCACCACCGATGCAATGTTTGAGATTGTGGAAGACAAAGTGCTCATCACGGGTGATAACGTATTCCGCAATAGAGCGCCACGCTTAGACGATGGTAGCTATATCGGCAATATTGCAGTGATAGAAAAAGCCTTGAAACTGCCTGTTGAAGTCATTATTCCTGGGCATGGCCCAAGTGGTGGCAAAGAAGTATTAAGCGATTTTCATGATTTTATCTCGATTATTTATAACACCACCAAGACCTTAATGGATGATGATTTAGAAGTGCATGAAATTAAGCCTAAAGTGATTGAAGCCATGAGTAAGTACAAAGGTTGGACAGGCTATGACGCAGCGATTGGCAAGTTAGTTAGCGTTGCTGCTTTAGAAATTGAAGAGAATGATTTTTAGGAATCTTGTTGCGCTTAGTAAATTGGTAAGGCTTATGATTTTAAGAAACGATATAAATAAAATATGAAGCAATTAATGATAGTTACTCTCTGGGTATTGATGTCGTTTATCTACTCAATACTCGTAGGAATGGCGCTTGGTTTAGGCGCAATGTTTCTTGGTAATGCTTTTGTGATGAGCATTACAGGGAGTCTATTTTCTCTGGGTAAGTCTATTTTTAACTGGCAGATTAAATGGTATTACGCAGGCTTATTATTGGCTGTTGTAAATACCATTATTACGATGTTGTTAGTGCTTTACTTCAGAGATGAAAATGATGACATCACTGGTTTAATGCAAATGTTAAGCATTTTTTATTTTCTTGCTAGTTACATTATTTATGCTTCTGTGAATACCGCTATGCGTTGGATTTATAGTGATGAGTAGCGGTTTGGATGCGTGATGAAACGCCAGAAAAAAAAGCACCGCTACGCCATGGCTACACAACAGGTGCTTGTGCCACCGTCACTAGCTTGGCGGCAGCACGGTTATTGTTTAATCTACCTGCAATAAAGCAATGCTCAATTACCCTTCCTAAGGGGCAAAATGTCGAATTCGAGTTGCAAGACTGCAAGCTCACTTCAAAGGGCGCAACGGCGAGTACCATTAAAGATGCGGGGGACGACCCCGATGTGACGCATCAAGCTTTGATTATTTCTCTTGTTGCGCTAAGCCCCGAAAAAGGCGTGCAATTTTATGCAGGAGATGGCGTGGGGACAGTAACGCGCGATGGCTTATCAATCCCGCCTAATCAGCCTGCAATAAATCCTGTGCCGCGTTTAATGATCCAACAACACCTAGAGCAACTGGCTTTAGAACAGGATTACCAAGGTGGCTTTAGCGTGACCATTAGCGTTAAAGATGGCGCACAATTGGCTCTAAAAACCATGAACCCCCGCTTAGGGATTGTCGGTGGTTTATCCATTTTAGGCACAACAGGTATCGTCAGACCTTTCTCCTGTTCCGCTTATATCGCCTCCATTCACCAAGGTATTGATGTTGCCCATGCAAATAATATTCAGCATATCGCAGCTTGTACGGGGTCGAGCAGTGAGGCAATGATTCTCACAAAATACGCGCTTCAAGAAATGGCTTTAATTGAAATGGGCGATTTTGTGGGTGCAGTATTAAAGCATCTAAAAAGAGTCCCCATTCCACAGTTATCAGTTGTGGGAGGCTTTGGGAAAATTAGCAAATTAGCCGCAGGGCATCTTGATTTACACAGTCGTAAATCATCCATTAATTTAGAATTTCTTGCAAAATTAGCCGCAGAGAAGGGGGCTAATGCCAACTTACAACAGCGGATTGTGCAAAGTAATACCAGCGTAGAAGCGTTGCAACACTGTCAGCAGGAAAATGTTGATTTGGGAGATGCGGTGTGTGAACTAGCGTTACAAAAAGTTAATACGATTATTCCGCAAAATATTGCCTGTGAAGTTTGGGCTATTAACCGTGCGGGAGAGGCGGTAGGTCGGGCGGGAAAGCTACTGTAAACCTTTTAAAGCTTGAGAGTCAAATGCTTGATGTTGTTTATAATTAGAGCTTATGACTAGATATACATTAATTAATCCTTATATAGAGAGCAAGCATGAGGAAAGCAGTAGTTTACTAGCTACTTTATATCATGGGCTTATAACATCAAAATTAAGGAATAATTATGAAAAAGTTACTTTTAGTATCAAGCTTGGCACTCGTATTAGCAGCATGTGGCGGCGATAAATCAGCAGAAAAAGCGGATGATGCAGCAGCGAATACGGCAACATCATCAACAGAAAAAGCGGTAGATGCAACGGCTAACACCACAACATCGTTAGCAGATAAAGCTAAAAGTGCAGTGGCAGGTGTTGCGGCTACAGCAGGCGATAAAGTAAAAGAGATGGCAACATCGGCTAGTGGTTCAGTCGCGGATAAAGCAAAAGAAATGGCTGCTGGTGCAGCAGATAAAGC
>DQSN01000037.1 GCA_015663245.1 Leucothrix mucor | reverse complement strand
CGTCGTGAAATTGAAAACAGTATGAAAGGTGAGGCTTTACAGCTATTAGAGGATGAATTTGAAAGTTTAGATGCCGAGCAGAATATCCCCGTTATTTTTTGTCTTTATAAAGATGATTGGCATCAAGGTGTGATTGGAATTCTCGCTGCACGTATTCGTGAGCGTTACCATCGACCTGCTATTATTTTTGCACCAGGTGATGCGGGGATTATTAAAGGCTCGGCACGCTCAATTTCTGGTTTGCATATACGCGACATTCTCGATGTGGTTGCGACACAAAACCCTAAGTTAATTGATAAGTTTGGCGGTCATGCAATGGCGGCGGGTTTGAGTATGGCAGAAGAAAAGCTGCCCGCATTCATTGAGGCTATTACAATCGCAATTAATGAACAGTGTGATCCTGCTATATTCCAAGAAAAATTATTAAGTGATGGTGAATTACAAGTTGATGAGTTAAACCTTAGTAGTGCAGATTTAATTCGGTTCGCAGCTCCGTGGGGACAGCATTTTCCTGCACCAGCATTTGACAACCAGTTTGAAATCATCCAAAAACGTATTTTAAAAAATGCACATGTAAAGTTGGTGTTACGTCTAATATTAAATCAGGAGAAAACAGCAACTACAGTTGATGCGATTGCCTTTAATGTGGATTTAGAGGAGTGGCCAGAGCAAGGTGCTACTGTGCATTTATTGTATAAATTAGATGTGAATGAGTTTCGTGGTATTAGTTCGGCACAATTATTAATAGATCGTTTGTTGTAAATCCTAATGGAGATGTTTAATGTCACAATCATTATTTAACAAGGCTGTAGAATTATTTGATGCAGCTAACAGCGAAGACCCTAATATTGAAATTGTTGATGGCAATGAAGTTCCCAAAGAGCTGCTGTATTCGCAACGTATGAGTAATATGATTGATGCTTATATGCCAGATGCGGATGATGTGGCTAAATTGTCGGTAAGAGCACAGCATATTCAACGCTGGAAGTCGCCACGTAAAGATTATCCTATGAATCGAAAAGGTTATCACCTCTGGCGTACCAACCTGTATAAATTTCACTCTGAGACAGCGGCTAATTTTTTAAAAGAAGCAGGTTATGAGGAAGGCTTTATTGAACGAGTAAAGCTAGCCGTTGCAAAAAAATCATTAAAGACAAACTCTGATACACAGATAGTTGAAGATGTTGCAGCATTAGTTTTTTTGCAATTCTATATGTTAGCTTTTTATCAAAAATTTTCCACAGAATATGATGAAGATAAGTGGGTAGACATTATTTTAAGAACATGGAAAAAAATGTCGCCACAGGCGCATGAGTTTGCACTTTCCGAAAAGTTGACCTTGCCAGAATCTTTAGTACCTCTTATTCAAAAGGCTTTAGAGGGTTGAGTGCTTTTTTATTTTATACAGTCATCAAAGCTATTATTTTTTAAGAAGCAGGCTACATACTCGGCAGCTTCTTTAGAAAATAATAATCCTGTATGTGATATTGGCAGGGTAATACGGGCATTAATGTTTTTGTGAAAGGTCTCCTCTAGCATTACAGTGCCATCACCTTGTTTAGGTAAACCTCCAATAATGGTTGCTAAGCCAAAATTCTTTTGACCTGCAATCATTCCCCAGTGCCGAGTGGATTGCCACTCAGGGATGTCTTTTCCCGAAAGCCCCCGTTTCATACTATTGGCTAATATCTTATTGATAATTGGCCAATGCTGTAATTTTTTTGCAAACCAACTTCCTGTGATGGGTGTGCCTAGCATGACAATATTTCCCTTGGGAATGTCGGTGAATTTTGCTAATAAATGGGAGGTGACGATACCGCCTAAACTGTGCGCTACAATATGTAGTTCATCAACTTTGAGTTTGAGTATTTTCTTATGCAGGATACTTGCATTGTTAGCGGGTGTTTTAAGGATAGACTGATAGGAAATGGTATGGACAATAAAGCCTTGTTTGCGTAGCTGAGCGGCGAGATAGAACATCTCAAAGGCATTCATCAATACCCCATGAATAATGAGTACATGGGGTGTTTTTGTTGTAGCTTTAAGCTTCAATATTACTCAGGGTCATCAACAGAATAGGGTAGTTCTAGTATGGTGATACCGCCTTCTACTACGCTTGAGTCTGTATTTAAACTTAGCTTTTTCTCTACATGCGCTATTTTGAGAACAGCTAACGCCTCTGCTTTTCCTGATGGGTTGATGACGGTGGTGAGAATTTTACCTGCTTCACTATCCGTGAACCCTTCGGCATAGATTTTTTGTCCAATTTGTGGAAGTTCATCGCTATTTATTTCAAGACGGTACATGCGACGTTTATTTTTTCCTAAATACTTTAGGCGTGCCACAATTTCTTGTCCTGGATAGCAACCTTTCTCGAAATCTACTCCATCAATAACTTGGAGATTAAGCATTTGTGGTATCCAAGCTTCAGAACTGGTTTTATTAATCACAGGTAGTCCTGCGGCTATATTAAGGTAATCCCAACCATTACTACTAACAGGAGCGGCACGTACATTGCAGTGCTTCCATAAGCTTTTGGCATCGTTTAATTCGCCAAATATTTCAAAGCGAGGCACGGTACCAGATAGGCGTAAAATACTTAAATTACCATATTGTACGGTTTGATTTGTTGTTATCGGTACTAACTCTTTGCCAATAATATTGATCAAATCCTTTTCTGCATATTCTCCAGCGTAGCCAAAGTGTATGAGGCTTCCTGAAACATCTTCAAGCGTAACCTTTGACATCATTACATACATGCGTAGCTTTTTTAGTATAGGTGCGACGAGATCAGTGGGGAGGGTTAGATAATAGTTGTTAGCGCGTTTAAAGAGTCGAAAATTGGCAATAACTCGCCCTTTAGGAGAGCACCAAGCACTTAGTTGGTGAGTTGTTTCAGTGACTCTGCGAATATCATTGGTAAATTGATTTTGCAGAAAAGTCTCAGCATCTTCGCCGTTAATTTCGATAATGCCACGGTCAGATAAATCGGCTAAAACAGAGCCTTGAGGCGGTATGCGACGTTCACGACTGGGGTTGCCAAAAGAGATTAGTTTATCGCCTGTAAACTCGGCGCCGTTATCAATAAGAAATTCTTTCCAAGCTGGTTTCATGGTGGTTTCCTATTTGTAAAGGGAATCTAACTTGCAGTAGCTTATTCCATTCTTGGAAAGACTCCTAGATTGGAACCCTTAACCTTGTCAAGGATGTGCAAATTTAGCAGGATCAAGGGGTTCCAATTGCATTTAGATTGCAGGCTAAATCGATAAAACGTTAGTCTACAATTAAATGAAGAATGCAATGGTATTTATTATAGTCAAATATTATTTTTTCTCTTCTTTCTTGGCTTCTGCTTTTTCTTTTGGAAGCATGACTTTAATATCCGCAGTCCCTTTGATTTTATCCATATAAGCGAGCATCTTCTTTTGAGATAACTTGCGGGTTAGTTTTGGTTTTAAAGCATCTAGGGTTGGTAATTTTGCATCACGAAGGTCTTCTAGCTTGATAACATGATAGCCAAACTGTGTTTTCACGGGCTCTTTTGAAACATCACCTTTTTTCATTGCTTTAACGGCTGTTGCAAAAGCAGGAACCATTGTTTGTGCTTTAAACCAACCAAGGCTACCACCATTTTTAGCAGAAGGACCTGTTGATTTCTTTTCGGCAATTTTGGCAAAATCACCACCATCCGCTATTTCTTTAATAACGGCCTTGGCTTCATCTTCTTTCTTTAAAAGGATATGACGAGCATTAAACTCCTTTGAAGTTAGTTTCTTAACGGTCTCATCGTATTCTTTTTTAATATCATCATCAGAGATGTCAAAGGACTTAACTTTTTCCTTTGTCCATGTGGTTAGTACAATATTGCGCGTAAAGTCACTGATTTTTTTCTTGATATCAGCGCGAGAAAGTATATCGGTCTTTTTTGCTTCTTGAAGTGCTAGCTCGGTAGCCACTAAATCGTCTAAGGCTTCTGATGTCTTAACAGTGTTACCACTAGGAGATCTTTTGATAACTTGTAAATAGCCATCTAAAGCACTTTTCATGATTTTATCGCCATTGACAGTTGCAACAACGGTATCTTCTTTTTTTGTTTCAGCGGCTTTCTCATCTTTTGCATGAGCGACACTGATGGCAAGTCCTACGCTTAATAAGGCAGTAGCAAGCAATGGTTTCTTTGTTATTTGTTTCATATTCGTACTGAGTTGCATAGTGTTATCTCTATATTATAAAAATTATTGAGTAGATAGTATTGGTCTACAAAAGTTCCTAGGAGCTGTCCGAGAGTAGTAAGGGTAGGAGACTGTTAGTTCTAAGGAAGTACCTTTTTAAAGGGTTTAACCGTTACCTTTGAGTAAACGCCAGCTTCTATATAAGGGTCGGCATCCGCCCATGCTTGAGCGTCTTTTAAGGATGGGAACTCGGCAACAATGAGGCTACCTGAGAACCCTGCTGATCCTGGGTCCTCACTATCGATAGTTGGGTGTGGTCCCGCTATTATCAAGCGTCCCTCTGCTTTTAATTGCTGTAAGCGTTCAATATGAGCAGGGCGAGCCGTCAGGCGTTTCTCTAGGCTGTCTTCGACATCTTCAGAAATAATGGCGTAATACATAATTTATTCTTTCACCTCTTCCGCGTGCTTGCTCATGTAGATACCTTGGGCAACCATAAAGACAATGGTTAAGCCTAAAATGCCAAACATTTTAAAATTCACCCACGTATCTAAGTCGTCCATTCCTTTTGCGTATATTTCATACACAATCAAGTTTAAGGCTCCGACCATAATAAAAAATATGCCCCAAGACAAGTTAAGCTTTTTCCATATTTGCTTAGGAACACTGATGGCATGGGACATCATGCGTTCGATTAATACTTTTTCGCCAATAAAAAAACTGCCTAAAATGACGGCGGCGAATATCCAGTTGAAGATGGTCACTTTCCACGCGATGTAATCAGGATTTTTTAAAATAACAGTTAAAGTTCCAAAAATCAGGAGGATAGCTAAAGAGATAACATGCATTTTTTCAAGACGACGATAGACAAGCCAGTGCAATATGTTTTGTAAAATAGTTGCTAGAATAATGACTAGCGTTGCCATAAAAATACCATCTTTGCTCTCACCAGGCGTGAGGCTAACAAAGGGAATTTGATTAGCTATTTCGATAACACTATTGGGCAAGCTATCGTAAAATTTGTAGGTTAAAAAGAAAAGTAGAACAGGGACAAAATCAAATAATGCTTTCATGGATAATATTTTTTTAATTAATTGTTAATAGTAAGAGTGTAGTGGTGAGCCTTTTTGACAAACTTTGCAGAAGAAATACCTAATTAATAGAGATGCCCCATGCTAGAATCGCGTATTTTACACTGTTGACCCGCAAATGAGCCAGTATTTTCCAATTCATCCAGAAAATCCTCAAATTCGTTTGATTAAACAAGCCGTCGAAATCATTAGTCAAGGTGGGGTTGTTATTTATCCTACAGACTCTAGTTACGCGATAGGTTGCCATTTAGATGATAAAAAAGCGGCTGAGCGAATTAGAGCTATAAGAGGTCTTGGTAAAGAGCATAACTTTACCCTAGCGTGTAAAGACCTTTCCGAAATATCACAGTATGCCATTGTCGATAATATGAATTATCGCCTGATTAAGTCAATCACTCCTGGGCCTTATACGTTTGTTTTGAAGGCGAGTCGTGAAGTTCCGAAACGAATCCAAAACCCTAAACGTAAGACCATTGGTATTCGTATTCCCGACAACCAAATTGTACAAAATTTGTTGGAGGAGTTACAGCAGCCGATTATGTCGAGCACTTTAATTTTACCCGATGAAGGTCTGCCCATGACCGATCCTTACCAAATTCGTGTAGCACTGGAGTCTCAGGTAGATTTAATTATAGATGGTGGTTTTAGTGGGCATGATCCAACCACCGTTGTTGATTTAATGGAAGAAAAGCCTGTGATTTTACGTGAAGGTCAGGGCGATATTAACTGGTTAATGAGTCACTAGAGGCACTCTAAACACATGGATTTAGATAAAATTATTTATAATATTGCTGTCTGGGCAATACCCGTTTTGTTTGCAATAACCGTACACGAAGTCGCGCACGGCTGGGTAGCAAACAAGCTAGGTGATGGTACAGCAAGAATGTTAGGTCGGCTCACTTTAAACCCCTTTAAACATATAGATCCTATTGGAACAGTTCTTGTGCCATTGGTGTTGCTGATTAGCCCTGTGCCTTTTGTGTTTGGCTGGGCTAAGCCTGTTCCTGTCGATACGAGAAACTTTAAAAATCCACGACGTGATATGGCAATAGTCGCTATTGCGGGGCCGTTATCGAATATTATCATGGCTATAATATGGGTGATTATCCTAAATATAGGACAGTCAATTATTACTGATCCTAGTATTGCCAAAGGATTCCAGGCGATGGCATACGCAGGGGTGCTGATTAATTTAGTTTTATTCGCTTTTAATCTTATGCCTATACCTCCTTTAGATGGAGGGCGCGTACTTTCTGGTTTAGTACCACCAAAAATTTCTAATTTGTTGGATCGTATTGAGCCGTATGGTTTCTTTATTGTGATAGGCTTGGTGTATATGGGCGCTTTTCAGCCAATAATACTGCCTGTTTTTGATACCTTTGCACGTATTTTTGGGCTTTGATTCTCAGGTCTAAACTTGTAATTTTTTTGATTGTCATTATTTAAGTGATAGAGATAATCATTATTTTTTCTTAACTTCCTTCTTAAATTTTTCTTTTTTATGAATTCTAACTCTAAGCAAAATCAACGTGTTGTTTCTGGTATGCGCTCAACAGGCGCACTACATTTGGGGCATTATCATGGCGTACTTAAAAACTGGGTTGAAATGCAGTATGAGCATGAGTGCTTTTTCTTTGCCGCCGACTGGCATGCATTGACCACTCATTACAAAGACCCCTCACAAGTACCACAGCATGTTACCGAGATGGTTGTGGATTGGTTAGCGGCAGGTATTAGCCCAAGCTCAGCAACTATCTTTTTGCAATCACAAGTCCCTGAGCATGCAGAGCTGTATTTATTATTGTCGATGCTGACACCTGTTAGTTGGTTAGAGCGTGTGCCTACTTATAAGGATCAACAGCAAAAGTTAAAAGACAAGGATCTAGCAAACATTGGTTTCTTAGGTTATCCACTATTACAAGCTGCTGATATTCTTATTTATAAGGCCGACTTAGTGCCTGTGGGTGAAGACCAAGTTTCACATATAGAATTAACGCGTGAAGTTGCACGTCGCTTTAATTATACCTATGGCAAAGAACCTGATTTTGAGGCGCGCGCTGAAAGTGCCATTATGAAAATGGGGAAGAAAGGTGCGAAAATGTATCGCAACTACCGTAAAGCTTATCAAGAATCAGGTGATAAAGAAGCGGTAATTAAAGGTCAAGCATTGTTAGATTCACAGCAGAATATTTCTGTTGGTGATAGAGAGCGATTACTGGGTTATCTTGAAGGGATTAGTAAAATCATCTTGCCAGAACCAGAAGCAATCTTAACTAAATCATCAAAAATGCCAGGTTTAGATGGGCAAAAAATGTCTAAGTCTTATGGCAATACTATTCCCCTGCGCAGTACGGCTGATGAAGTTGACGAAGGTATTCGCAAAATGCCAACTGACCCTGCGCGCATGCGTCGCACCGATGCAGGTGACCCTGATAAGTGTCCTGTGTGGCAATTACACCTAGTTTACTCCGATGAGCAACGACAAGAGTGGGTGCAAGAAGGTTGTAAAACCGCAGGAATTGGTTGTTTAGATTGTAAAAAAACGATTATTGATGCGGTACAAGCAGAACTGGAGCCTATGCGTGAACGTGCCAAGGTGTTTGAAGAAGACCCTCAAGCGGTTAGAAATATCATTCTTGAAGGTAGCGAGTCAGCACGCGAAATAGCACGTGAAACCTTGGATGATGTTATTGAAGCGATGCGTTTTTCTGATTTCTCCTAAAGGTACGCAATTAAAGATATGTCTTCTGATGAGCAGAGCAATGCGCAAACGTTACCCCGTCAGGGAGAATTACCTTTTGCGATTGTTCAGGGGGAGCCTCTTTCTGCACCACCAGAAGATTTGTATATTCCCCCTGATGCTTTAGAGGTATTTCTTGATACTTTTGAAGGCCCTTTAGACCTTCTGCTATACCTTATACGTCGTCAAAATCTCGATATTCTGAATATTCCTATTGCAGAGATCACCCGTCAGTATATGGATTATGTGGAATTAATGCGTAGCGTTAATCTTGATCTAGCCGCAGAGTATTTAGTGATGGCAGCTATGTTGGCAGAAATTAAATCTCGCATGCTATTACCTCGTCATGAAGATGTGGAAGATGAAGATGACCCGCGAGCTGAGTTAATTCGTCGTTTACAAGAATATGAGCGATTTAAACAAGCAGCTGAAGATATTGCAGAATTACCTCGCCAAGAACGAGAATACTTTCTCACTGAAGTTGAGCCAATCAGAGAAGAAAAGCAAAAGGTTTATCCTGAGCTTGATCTCAAGGATATTGTGTTTGCCTTTCAAGATATTCTCAAACGTGTTGATTTGAAAACGCACCATCAAATTAAACGCGAGTCTCTTTCTGTACGTGAGCGTATGAGCAATGTTTTAGCTCGATTAGAAGGTGATGATTTTGTCGATTTTCATTCTTTATTTACCTTAAAAGAAGGTCGTCTAGGAGTGGTTGTTACTTTCCTTGCTATTCTTGAGCTATTAAAATCTCAAGTAATTGATATGGTACAAGCACAAGCCTATGCGCCTATTTATATAAAAACGGCAAGTAGTGAGGTGGTGTGATGGAATCATCTAAACTAGAAAAAATCATTGATGCTATCTTACTAAGTGCTGATAAACCTTTGTCAGTCGAAAAATTAGCACTTTATTTTGATACTGATGAGCTTGTTAATCGACAAGACATTAGAGAAAGCTTAGATAGTCTAAAAAACAACAACACTTCTCGTGGTTTTGAATTAAAAAAAGTAGCCAGTGGTTACCGTTACCAAACACGTGAAGCGTATAAAAAATGGGTTTCAAAACATTGGGATGAACGTCCCCCGCGTTATTCTCGTGCTTTACTTGAGACCTTGGCACTCATTGTTTACAGACAGCCAACCACGCGTGCAGAGATTGAAGATATTCGTGGCGTAGCGGTGAGTTCTAATATTATAAAGACATTATTAGAGCGTGAATGGGTCAGGGTAGTCGGGCATAAAGAAGTCCCAGGGCGACCTGCAATGTATGGCACAACACGCCAGTTTTTAGACTATTTTAACCTTGATTCCTTGGATAAAATGCCAAGCCTTGGTGATATTCAAGACATTGATAAATTGTATCCTGAGCTAGAATTAAAATTGCCGATAGAGTCTGCAAATAAAGAAAACTCATAAAAAATTGATCCTCAAGAGAATGGAAATATGGCACAACTAGAAGCATTAATATTTGACGTAGATGGAACTTTAGCCGATACAGAGCGTGATGGGCATCGCGTGGCATTTAATCAAGCCTTCGCAGAAGCGGGTTTAGATTGGGACTGGACTGTCGAGTTGTATGGAAAATTACTCAGTGTGACAGGTGGTAAAGAGCGTATCCGTCTTTATGTGGAAGAGTTTCTAGAAAACTTTGATGCAGGCGATGATATTCAAGCATTCGCAGCTAATTTGCATAAGCGTAAAACACATTTCTATCTAGAGTTATTACAATCAGGTGCAATTCCATTGCGTCCTGGAGTTGAAGCTTTAATTAATGAAGCGCGTGAAGTGGGCTTACGTTTGGCGATAGCAACTACCACCACACCTGCAAATGTAACTTATCTATTAACAGCGACTTTAGGTGAAGAGTCAAACGATTGGTTTGAAGTGATTGCCGCAGGAGATATTGTTCCTGCTAAAAAGCCAGCGCCTGATATTTTTACATGGGCAATGCAGCAAATGAAGCTGTCTCCAGAGGTTTGTATTGCGTTTGAAGACTCCTTCAATGGTGTTAAGTCATCATTAGGCGCAGACCTAAAGACAATCATCACTGTTAATGGTTATACCAAAGATGATGACTTTAGTGGGGCGGCGATAGTGTTGGATCAAATGGGTACAGCAGATGATGCCTTTAAGGTGTTAACAGGTGATGCAGGAGAGCATAGTTACCTTAATATGACGATGGTAAAAGAGTTGCATGCAAGAAGCTGATTATAACTCTAGTTGCATTACCTCAAATCAAGAGGGTATTCACCCGAAGCTTGAAGATATTGTGACTAAGCACTTAAACAGTCAATTTAGAAGACCCATTGCGGAACACACGCAGTTGGCCTTCGATAATATTAAAGAGCAAGTTGAAGCCAGTTTAAAGTCAAATCATGCATCACTCATTTTTGATTCCTGTTGTGGAACGGCACTAAGCACTCGCAAAATTGCTCAGATGAACCCACAATCACTGGTTATTGGTATTGATCGCTCGATTAAGCGCCTTAGTAAAGAATATTCAGAGTCTATCCCGAGTAATGTCATTCTAGTACAAGCGGAATGCTCAGATTTTTGGCGGTTGGCGCTACAATCAGGCTGGCGACTCGATAAACACTTTTTGCTCTATCCCAATCCCTACCCTAAATCATCCCATTTAAAACGCCGTTGGCATGCTCATCCTGTTTACCCTAGCTTATTGGCGCTGGGAGGGTGTTTAGAATTACGCACTAACTGGTTGTTATACGCAGAAGAGTTTATTGCGGCACTTGCGATTAAAAATACAAAAGACACGACAGTACTTTCAAGACTTGAGATTTTTGTACCTGATGATTATTTGACGCTATTTGAAAAAAAATATCATCGCAGTGGGCAAGAGCTATATCGTTGCTTGCTTGATTTGAATCATGGAATAACTTAATGAATAAAGAGAGTGAATGCTATACTGAGTGATATTTAGTCAAATGGATAAGGGGGTAGCTAGTGCGTTTTTTAACTTGTTTTTTTGTAGCATTGTTTACGTTTTTTATTTCTGTAGTGGCGCATGGATATGAAATTGGAGGAATCACTTGTCCTGATAAATTCTTAATAAATGGTAAGTCGTTAATACTTAATGGTGCAGGGGTGCGTTCTCGGTATGTACTTCCTTTATATACTTCTGCGCTTTATCTCAAGGCAAGAAGTGATGATGGCAATCAAATCATTGCTGCAAATGATGCTATGGTAATTCGACTAAGAATAATATCACCCATAGTTGCTACCGATGTAGTCACCGCGGCTATTGCTAAAGCTTTTAATGGCTCTATGAATGGCAAAACAGGCCCCTTAAAATTAGAAATAAAAAAAATAACTGACTTATTTAAGAGTGATCTTAAATACGGTGATGAAATAGATTTGATTTACCATCCTCATGTTGGAACAAAAATCATTAAAAATGGAAGAAAATTACTTGTTATAAAATCCCTAGCCTTCAAAAAAGCCCTATTCGGTATTTGGCTTTCAGATAATCCTGTGCAAAAAACACTTTATAAAGAAATGCTGGGTGGTGGTCTTGAAAATAGACTGTTTAATTAGCAATTTTTCATTTGTCGCATTACATATACCTCTAATCATTCTTGAGCCTTCCTTTTTTAGTCTTTAATTGTATTAATTAATTCTTAGACGGATTCTAAATTAGTTTGACTGATAAGGAGATTATTGATGAAAAACATATTACTAGCGATGATACTACTGAGTAGCTTGTTTATTGCCCCCGCATACGCATGGCCGGAGGTGGATGCGATGAATATGTGCAACCAGCCTGTTCAGCTTGTCAGAGTATATGAAGGTGGAGCCAAGGGGTGGGTTGATCGCGATAGCCATGCTAACACACAAAAAAGACGTGCTTACGCAACAAATTGCCCCCAGATAAAAGCACCTGTAAAGACATCTAAAAAGAAGGTGTATCGCAAAAAAGCGAAATCAAAAACATGTCGAAAATGTTACCGAAAGGGCTTTCGTGATGGTTATCGTGCTGCAAAAAAGAGAGTTTATAAAAAGAAGCGCACAACTAATGGCGGTTATCGTAGTCATGCGGCTGAAGTTGCTGATTGTAAGCGTGTTGATAGAGCAAACAATGCTAGCCGTACAAAGGTTGTTGCTTGGTAGGCTTTATATTTAAGGACACTGGCTTTACCAATTTTTTGATCTATGCGTTATTTATAGATCCTCTTTAAGGCGTTGATATTACAAAGTAAGCAGGTTCCTCATAAGGGTGAGCCTGCTTTAGTGCGCTTATAGCTTGGTCTATGCAGTCCTTAGAACAGATCATCTCAACTTTATATTCCTCGACACTTTCAAGTTTGCCACTTTCTCCTATAAATGGCTGGCTTGATTCATTTGGGCGAAATTGTCCTTGTCCTAAAGTTTGCCAAGCACATTCCTGATAGTTTCCTAATTTACCTGCACCCGCATGAAAGAGGGCTGTTTTTACTTTGTCACAGTGATCTTTAGGAACATAAAATATTATTTGATAATGAGCTTTATTCATCGTTTTGCTATCGCTGTCGCCCTCTAGCATGTCCATATAACACGATTTCTCCAAACATGCGTGGATTCTTCCATGCCTTATCAACTGGTGCATTCCATGCGATTTTTCCATCACGTTGCTTGCCTGAATCATCATCATTAACCTGAACTTCAAAGCCAATGCGTTGGTTTGTGCGTGGCTTGATGTTAAGCGACTGCCAAGGGATGGATACTTCTAAACGATAGCCTTTAGGCATGGCTTTCATACTGAAGTTTAATTCATTAGTGATTGTTTTAGACTTTATGCCATCTAGCGTGGCGCGTTTATCTTTTAGGCGAAAAGAGAGTTTTAGATCATTCTTTCCGTCGTAGTGTTTACGCCTGCTATTGTCGGTATCTAAATAAATTTCAATAGAGTCATCTGCCCATGTCTCTGCGGAGTCTTGTATCAATTTATCATCAATCACACTAACCCAAATATTGAGGTTTTTTTCATCCCAGCTTGCACGCCATGTGGCAGACACATCGTTAGGGTTGTCGACATCTCCTGTGATGAGCTTGGATATTTTAATTGCTTTTGTGTTGAACCATTTTCTATTGGGCTGTACCGCATAGGGTATTTTGATTGAAAGGGGCTTTCCAGCTACCGCTTCGGTTCCTGTAACGAGGTGCTTAGCGATGCTCTTCGGTTTTTTATGACGCAAGATGGAGGCAGAAGCGCAGCTCAGCCACCAACAAGGTTTACCTTTATTAAAGGCTAATGCAGCTCGGTATTTCGGTGCTTGGGATGCTGTTTGGGTAATGTATTCTTTTATCCCCCAACTGCCATGCCATGTGTAGCTACGAGGCGCAGAGAATAATACAAATAGCTTGCCACCTTCCTTTTTCCAGCCTGAGAGTAAGTGATAATATAGCCGTGCCATACGTGGATCTTTATTCGCTTGCAGAAGGTAAGGCGTTGCACCTTGCTTTAAGGAATGTGTTTTATGATCAACTAAATGTTGCCCACCTTCATAGGCAATTAAATCAACACCGTAACGCTTGGTGATATTGGCTTGTTGGTGTACAAATTTCAAAATATTATTAATAGAATAGCGGTTATTAGGATCAACTAAGCGTTTAAAGACTTCATTAACGCTTCTAACTTTTGGCATGTCCTTTTGGCTTATCTGAAAATAAGGGCCGATAGCTAAGGCATCTACATGTTTGTAAGCATTTCTATATCCCAATAATAAATTTGTTAACTTTAGATCAGTGGTCATGCCTCCCATAACACGTACTAAGCGTTTGGTACTGCCAAAAATAGCCTGCCATTGCTTGAAAATTTTCACGCTTTGCATAGAGTAATATTTAGCCCCTGCAACACGGCGGTCTTTATCTAAGCGATACCTTACTCCCGTTTGTTTCATGTGCTCGGCTTGTGGAACGAATAGGTCATTCCATGTTTCATTGCTATATTCAATATACACTTTCAAGTGTGGGCGCAGATTTTCCTTTATGTATTTTGCATAACGATAAATAAAGGCATTATCAGCTTTGTGAGGGATGTTAAACCACGGATCTATATTGAGTTGATTGGCTAGCTCAACCATAATTTCTAAAGGAATACCCCGTACGCCTTCTTTGCCTCCCCAACTTGCTTTTTCTAGTGTAGGGCGGTTTTTCCATAAAGAAATATTATTGCGGGTAACGCCACCCATATTCATAAAGCGTACAACTTTAAAATCCTTCATAAAGTTTAAATAATCAGGATTGAAGATGATTTGTCGATAATGTTCAGCAAAGGACAAGTATTGTTGTCCACGACAGGCTTTTTTATGGTTTACGCGTTTAAAAACATCGCCTGTACAAATGCCACCAGGCATCAATATACGAATATTGCGTAGATGATTTTTTGGCTGGGTTTTTTCAATAAATAAAGTTGCGGTGATGAGGTTATCCTTCATCGGTACAAAGCGGATTAAGTCTTTACCTTTTAAACGTTTGACTAATTTAGCACTTGCACCATAGCGGATATGTCCCTCGCCTTCGTAGCGTACGGTATACAAGCCCGCGGGTAAATTTCTAACAGGCATATGGCTTATAAAACGTGTGCCTGCCTGTCCTTTATTCAAATTTTGTGGCCAGCCGTTTTTATCAAATTTTACATTTCCTTTGGTAAACCAAGGGCGCGCTTCCTCAAAGGGCAATGCTAAGCGGAATAGATCAACAAAAGGCAAACTGGCATTATTTTCTAGTGCCTCATTCGTGTTTATGCCTAAAGCCGAGTTAAGGTTTGCAGCAGGTGCTGAAAAAGCTGTGCTAGCAATACTCAATAGGAATAAGGTGATAATAATAGGGTGTAATACAATCCGTTGTATTTTAGTCATTATGGTTTTGGTGTATTCAGTTTGACGGAGAAAATATCTGACAACTCACGACTCAAAGAGTTCGATGGTGTAGAGCATAAACTTTTGGTTTTATTATAATTTCTACATCATAGATGAGAAATCAATAGCCTGCAAACAAAGAACTTATAATCGTTTGAAAATCATTCTGTAAGTGAGCTGTTATTTCCAAATGCTTGCCTGATTTAGGGTGCTGTAATGATAGTTTGTCAGCATGTAGCAATAAGCGGTGACAGTTATATTGCTCTCTAAACAAGGTATTATGTTTACCATCCCCGTGTGAAGTATCACCTACAATGGGGTGGAAAATATGCTTCATGTGACGACGAATTTGGTGTTTTCTGCCTGTTTCGGGTGTCAGTTTTAGTAAAGAGTAGCGTGCAGTTGTATAACGTCCCACCGCAAAGGGTAACTCTATGATTGCTTGACGGCTGTAATTTGTTACTGCGTCCTGAGCTTCTTTGTCCTGCTTGGCTTTTGCATCTGTCATTTTATCGAGCTGTTCTTTCAAAGCGTAATCAATTTTCCCTGCTTCCTGTGTATAGCCTCGCACAACTGCGAGGTAACTCTTTTTTATGGTTTTATCGATAAACTGCTGCGTTACTTCACGAGCTGTCTTGCGGTCTAAGGCAAACAGCAATACACCAGAGGTCGGTTTGTCGAGGCGATGTACAGGAAAAACATGCTGACCAATTTGATCGCGGGTTTGCTGAATTGCAAACTCCGTTTCATGGCGATCAATCATACTGCGATGCACTAATAAACCAGAGGGTTTATTAATTGCCACAAGATAGTCATCTTGGTAGAGAATTTCAAGCATAGTGGGTTTAGGGTTAGTTAGGAAAGGTGTGATCGAAAACAGTTTTTAAATAACTGAGCTACTTTTTATTTTAAATTCGCAATCATTAGCAAAGCCCGTTTAAGTGACCTCATTATAATTATAAAATGAGCCTATAAAAATACAGTAAATCATGGAACCTCTCGACTTTGCAAAAAGTCGTACCCCATAAAAGGCTTCATGTGACATTGAATGTGTGATTAAGGTGTTTGCCATTCAATAAATATCTACATGGATGTAGGGGATGCTGTAATAAATTATAGTTTTAGTGAGGTCACTTATACGGGTTGTTAGTTTGTAGAAAAAACATCTAAATTAATAGGTGCTCTAAAGACTACCTAGCTTAGTTTTCCAATAACATAGCTTAGGCGGGATAACTTTTTATAAGCTTGGGAGTTTAATTGTAAAGTGCTACACGATAAACTTCTAGTGTAGACATATTCCAATATTATCTAAATAACAACTTTATGTGACTTAGTCACTGAGAAAAAGAACACATTTCTATAATCTCTGTTTTTCAATATCCCTATGAAACAGAGGCACTT
>DQSN01000016.1 GCA_015663245.1 Leucothrix mucor | reverse complement strand
CGTTTTGCATTAAAAACGGCAGTGCGCCTGTGGCGGTTCCTGCTGTACCTAAGGCGAGTAGTTTTAAGAAGGTTCGTTTGTCCATCGTTGGCATTGCGTATTTCCCCAGCAAAAATTTAGAGTCGATATAGTCTGCTAGAAACGATATAAAAAGAAAATGGTAAGATGCGCGGTATGGCATGGGGGTTTTCCTCCATACCGAGCAATAGGGGATATAAGGTAGAATGTCTTTAAAACCTATATATTATAGTCTTTTACGCCCTCCTTTCTGCTAGCCTCTATTTGTAGCTCTGCAAAAGAAGGGAAATGAAAATACCGCTAACTAATCAATCGCCCATGCGCTTTAAAGCCATCATCACCTTATTATTTTTGTTTATGCACTCTCACGCATGGGCAAAAAATGATACGCCCTTTGTTAAAATTGGGGTGTTAAGCCATCGCGGCGATGCTAAAACCCTGAAGATGTGGACACCCACCGCGCATTATCTTATCGGCAAATTACCACAATACGATTTTGAGATTATTCCTCTCGATTTTGATGAGATAGAGCCTGCCATAAAAAATGCGAGTGTCGATTTTATTCTCGTGAATTCTGGCATCTACGTTAATTTAGAAGCTAAGTACGGGGTATCGCGACTAGCAACGATGATTAACTCGGGCATTGACTCACCAACTAATATTTTTGGTGGGGTTATTTTTAGCCGTGCTGACCGTAACGACATCAACATCTTAAAAGACCTCAAGGGAAAGTCATTTATGGCGGTGGATGAAACCTCGCTGGGTGGTTTTCAAATGGCTTGGCGTGAGCTAAATATCCTCCACATCAAACCCTATAAGGACTTTTCACAGCTAAAATTTGGTGGCATCCATGATGATGTTGTAATGGCAGTTATAGAAGGCAAGGTAGATGCTGGCACTGTGCGTACCGATATTTTAGAGCGCATGGATAATGCGGGCACGATTAATATTGACGATCTGAAAATTATCAACTCACGTCAACACGATCATTTTCTTTCACTTCATAGCACCCGCTTATACCCTGAGTGGCCATTTAGCAAATTGAAACAAACCTCTCCAGGACTGGCACGCCAAGTCGCCGTTGCTTTGCTACAAATTCCACCCAATGACCCTGCGCTAACCTCAGGAAAATATGCTGGATGGGCAATCCCCTTGGATTATCACGAGGTACATGGTTTATTCAAAGAACTCACCCTGCCCCCCTATGCCTCTTTAGAGAAACTGACCATTACAGAAGCTTTAAAACGCTACTGGTATTGGGCAACAACAGGTATTGTTGTCTTATTTTTATTACTGAGCCTTGTGTCTATTATGGTGCGCCATAATCGCCGCCTTAAACGTAGCCAGAGACGCTTAGAGCGCCAGCACGAACTCATCACACATTCTGTTGCTGATGGTATTTATGGTGTTGATATGGTTGGTAATTGTACCTTCGTCAACAAAGCAATGGAGGAGATGACAGGTTGGTCGGCAGAGGATCTTATCGGCAAGAATCAGCATCTTATACTCCATCATACCCATGAAGATGGCTCACCTCATCCTCGTGAGGACTGCCCTGTGTATCAATCATCCTTTGATAATCAAGCACGCTTTGTTTCTGATGATGTTTTTTGGAAAAAAGATGGCAACTATATTAACGTCGAATACAGTTGCACACCGTTTCGCGGTATCCGTGGTAAAACACGCGGCAGTGTGGTGGTGTTTCGTGATATAACTGCACGTAAACAAGCACAAAAGCATAATCAAGAGCACCAGCGGCAACTCGCTCACGTCGGTCGTTTGAGTATGTTAGGTGAAATGGCTTCTGGAATAGCACACGAATTAAATCAGCCGCTTACTGCTATAACTACGAATGCACGCGCCTGTGTACGACTCTTAGAAGCAGACGAAAAGAATGCGGACAGCTGCGCTGATGTCATGGAAAAAATAGCGGACCAAGCCGAACGTGCAGGTGGTGTTATCCAATATATTCGTCACTTTGCTCACAAAGAATTACCCCACAAAAAACCTGCTAAAATAAGCACGATGGTCAATACGGTGCTTGATTTACTTGACCGTGAGATCAAAAGTAAACAAATCCTATTAAACCTTCAATTAGATGACAATGCCGAGTGGGTTTTAGCACAGGATATTCAAATCGAACAGGTTATTTTAAACTTGGTGCGTAACTCGGTAGACTCACTTGAAAGCGTCCCTCAAGAAAAACGAAATTTAACCATACGCTCTACAAAAATGCCTAATAATAAAGTAGAAATCAGGGTGTCAGATACAGGACTAGGGCTTAAAAAAGTCATTAAAGATCAATTATTTGAACCCTTTATGACCACTAAAGATCAAGGTATGGGTTTAGGACTCTCCATCAGCCAAGGTATTATCGAAGCGCATGGCGGACAAATAGAGGTAGCAACACCGTTAGGACAGGCAGGTGTTAGCTTTTACTTTTCACTCCCTCAAGCAAGCGAACAAATTAAGGAATAAATATGTCACAAGAAGTCACTGTTTTTATTGTTGATGACGACGAGGAAGTCAGAGAAGCCTTAGAGTTATTAATGCG
>DQSN01000004.1 GCA_015663245.1 Leucothrix mucor | reverse complement strand
TTTTATTTTATTTTATTTTATTTTATTTTCGTATTTCGCTTTAGTAAAACTCTTTGGTGCTTTGTTATTAAATATTACAAATGACAGATAAAAATATACTCTTATTACAAGGGCCAATGGGTCCATTTTTTCAGCGTTTTGCTCATGAATTAGAGCAAAATAATATGAAAGTTGTGAAAGTGAACTTTAATGCTGGAGATTGGTTCTTTTTCCAAAAAGGAATAAGCTATAAAGGTGAGTTTGATGATTGGGTTGATTACTTAGATGCTCTAGTCGTTGAGAAAAAAATAGATCAGGTTTTTTTGTTCGGTGATGAGCGTTCTTATCATCGAGTGGCTATTGATAAAGTGTTTTCCCTACGAAATATCGATGTTTATGTCTTTGAAGAAGGATATTTACGGCCGAGTTTTATCACCCTTGAGAAAGGTGGAGTCAATGGGAACTCATTAATGCCCAAGGACGCTGCTTATTACAGAGAGAGAGTTTTTTCTCTTGATAACTCTGAGCTAGACAGACCTGTAGTGAAAGGCCAGTTCCTTAAGTCGATGCTATTTAGTATGACCTATGGGTTGGCTAAATTTATAGGTGGGCAGGCTTATAAAGCATATCAGCACCATCGTTGTTTAAGCCCTATAAAGCAGGGGTCTCTTTGGTTATGGGGCTGGTTACTTAAAAAGCCGTATTACCATTTGTCAGAGAAAAAAGATTATCAATATTTGAGTAAGAAATTTAAGAAAGATTACTTTTTTGTGCCATTGCAAGTACACAACGACTTCCAAATATTACACTCTCCCTATGGTGATGTAAGTGATTTTATTGAGGAGACGGTAATCTCTTTTGCCGCTCATGCCTCTAAGAAAAGTGCGTTAGTTTTTAAACATCACCCTATGGATAGACCTTATCGTAATTATAAAAAGCTGTTGCAGCAGTTGACGAGAAAGTATCAGTTAGAAGGGCGGTTGTTTTATCTACACGATCAACATCTACCCACTTTGTTACACAATGCTCGTGCTACAATTGTTATTAATAGTACGGTTGGTTTATCGTCTTTGCATCATAATGTTCCTGTACTTGTTAGAGGTACAGCGGTGTATGATGTTGAGGGCTTAACAAGTCAGTCTTCGTTGGATACTTTTTGGAGTATTCGGGGAGGGGTTAATAGTGATTTGTATAAAAAATACAGGTTGTATTTACTCAATAATAATCAAGGGCATGGTAGTTTTTATCAGAAAGGTACAAAAGCTTCTCCAACAGGAATATATTGGCCATCAAGCATAAATATGTGTCATATTGCAACTTCATCTGTTGGGCAAGAGAAGCAACCCTTACTGCCACAAAATATGAATAAACCTTCTGTAGTACAAGTGCTTGGTTCAATCCCTGATTAATTATTTTTAGTTAGAGTGTTGAAATAAAGTATCTATGAGACCTTTGCAAAAAAGAATGACGAAGAAAAAATGAATATGATTATCTCTGCTTTTTCTAAAAATTATAGGGAGTCATTTTTATCTGTCAGATCTTTCGTGCAAGGGTTTCTTAACATATTATTTGCGCATATTACTTATAGGGCTGAACTCTTGGTCTTTTATGCGCGCTGATGAGATGAGCTGGTGAATAAAATTAGATTCATTACATTGTTGATTGTTGGGATGATGATATTGTCTTTACAAGGTTGTAGCCTGTGGAAGAGAGATCAAA
Source organism: Leucothrix mucor (assembly GCA_015663245.1). Lineage (GTDB taxonomy): Bacteria > Pseudomonadota > Gammaproteobacteria > Thiotrichales > Thiotrichaceae > JAGLBW01. Next base: position 14,159 of record DQSN01000004.1, on the reverse strand, counting down.
TTTTTAATTTTTGGCAGAAAAAAGAAATAATTCCGCCTGCTAAGAACTTTAGTTATAATTTTCAAGAGCCTGCGAGGAAAAACCTGACAGGAGAAAGAATTAGAAGCTTAAGGTTGCAATCACCAAAGTTACGTCGAATCGATAAAAGCCCCCCCCCCGAACAGTCATCCAAACAATATTATTCTGCCAATGGGAATGTTTGTCGAATGATCGATGCAAGTGGTGCGGAAGTTGTTTGTGCCGTTTCTGGAAGGTGGCAAGCATCCCCATCTATTTTAGCTAATTCTGTGAATCGATGAGTAGCTTTTGGACTGCCTTTGCTGTTCAGAGAAGAGTTATCTTTGCTCTTATATTACGTGAGACCAGAACACGTTATGGGCAGACTCGTTTAGGCCATTTGTGGGCTTTATTTGAGCCACTAGCGCATATGTTGACGTTTGCCGCTATATTTTCTTTTATGGGGCGTTCATCTCCATTAGGAGGAAGTGTTGCTTTGCTAGTTTTAACAGGACTTTTCCCCTATGCCCTGTTCTCAAATATAGCGACTCAACTAATGAATGCAATTGGGGCTAATAAAGTTCTTTTGAGTTACCCTCATGTCACACCTTTCGATGTGATGGCAGCTAGAACAATTTTGGAAGTACTAACTCAAGTTGTTGTTTTTACCTTTGTGCTTTTTATTTTAGCGGCACAAGGGCTTTGGGATATGAGGATTGATAATATTCTGGAAGTCATTACCGTAATTTTTGTTTGTGCTGGCTTAGGAGCTGGGTTTGGCTTGATCAATTCAGTGTTAGCGTTTAAGTTTCCTAGCTACGCACAAACATTCGGGATACTGATGAGACCGATGTACTTTATGTCGGGAATATTTTTTGTTATTAGCTATATGTCGACAGATGTTCAAGGTATTTTATACTACAATCCTGTGTCTCATTTAATTGAGTGGTTTAGAAGCGCGATGTATGTCAGTTATGACAGTAGTTTTTTGGATAAAGAGTATTTATTAACTTTTACAATAACAGTGTTGTTCTTTGGGTTGTTGTTACAGCGGCTGGTTCGTCATAAAATTCGCCAACAACAGTGATTGAGTGGTGCATCAACCAGCTTATTAAGGACAGAGCATTGTTACACGCAGGCATAGTCATTCTTTACCAAGTAACAATAACGCACATTGGATGAGTTGCTAATCGCTTGATGGCTTATTGACAGAGATACTTTGAACTGGTTGGTGTACTAGCTTATGATTGAATTTCAAAATATTTCCAAGGCCTATGCGTTGGGCTCGGGGAAAAAGGTGTTGTTAGACAATGTCTCTTTTTTCTTTGGCGAAGGTGTCAATATAGGTATATTGGGGGTGAATGGTGCGGGTAAGTCAACAACTTTAAGAATGATTGCGGGTTCTGAGGCTCCAGATAAAGGTAGAATTTTACGCAGTGGTACTTTCTCTTGGCCTTTAGGGTTTGCAGCAGGGTTTAACGGTAGTCTCTCAGGAGAGGAGAATTTACGTTTTATTTGTCGTATTTATGCGGCAGATATTGCTCAAGTAACCCTCTCTGTTGCAGAATTTTCGGAGTTAGGAGAGGCTCTATACGAACCTGTCTCAACTTATTCGACAGGGATGAGAGCAAGGTTAGCCTTTGCCTTAAGTATGGCGATTGAGTTTGATGTCTATTTAGTTGATGAGATTATGGGGGTTGGAGACAGACTGTTTCAGGAAAAATGTCGAGCTGCTTTCAATGAAAAATCAAAAAAATCATCTATCATTATGGTGTCTCACAGTATGAATACTATTCGAGATTATTCCGATGTTGTACTTTTGTTATCTAAGGGCAAGGTGGAAATTTATGATGATGTGGAAGAGGCGATTACAAATTATGAGCAAGTAGTCGCATAAACGTAAGCTTTTGGTTCTGAGCTTTGAATAGTTAGTATCAACCTAGTATTTTAGTGGTTGGTGAAGTTAATACAATATTGTGTGATTCTTTATCTATGTCATTTTTACGAAAAATACCTTTTCTCTTTTTGCTTCTGGTTGTAGCGCCTGTTGCTATTAGTTCTGTTTATTATTATAGCTATGCATCTTCTCAATATGTCGCCGAAGCGCACTATCTTATTCGTGGTAATGATAAAAACCCTGCTGATGTACTAGGTATGTTAACGGGCATGCCAGGTTCATCCTCCTCATCGCTCGATTCTCTAATTGCTCAGGATTATATTCTTTCACAAGATTTTTTAAATAAGACTAAAGAGCAGATCAATATTAGAGAAATGTATACGGCATCTGGAATTGATTGGTGGGCAAGCTTGCGTCCTGATTTATTTTCTTACTTAGCCGACTCTAATGAAAAAGTTAGCGAAGAGGATTTACTCGCTTATTGGCAAAATAATATTGTAGATGTTATCTATGATAGTAATTCGGGTATCACAACATTAAAAGTGACAGCTTTTAAACCCAAAGAGGCTGTTAAGGTTAATAAAGCGATTCTCTCGAGTGTGGATAGTTTTGTTAACTCTTTATCCTCTAAGTCACGTTCCGACGCTTTACAAACCGCAGAGTTAGAAACTTCGATTGCGAAGAAAGAGTTGGATACAATACGAGCAAAAATGGGTCGTTTTGGTGCAAGGGAGCAAATTGTCGTGCCCGAACAAAGAGTGTTAGCCGATGAAGGTATCGTGACGGCATTAAAAGGGCAGCTTACGAGTGCAGAAGGGGAGCTTTCGCGTTTGAATAATTTTATGCAGCCCTCCTCAATGGAAGTTCGTGCGGCAAAAAATAAAATAGCTTCTTTAAGACGGCAAATTTCCAAACAAGCCTCAATTACAAAAAGAAAAGGCAAGTCAGTTACTCGCGTTATTCAGAAAACAAGTATTTTTCAGTCGGAACTATTATTTGCTGAAAAAGTCTATTTGGCTGCCTTGAGCTCTTTGCGAATAGCAAGGCTCGAAGTTAGCCGTAAGCAACGCTATTTAGATATTATCGTTCATCCACAATTACCAGATGAGCCACTAAAGCCTGAAAAAATACTGTCAATTTTATCCGTATTCTTTCTCAGCTTTATGTTGTGGGGTATCGTATCGCTATTGTTTGCTACCGTTAAAGATCATATAGGTTGGGTTTAGCTTTTTTATTAAGAACAATAATAGTGGCAAAGATATTTTCATGAGTATAAATAATATGATAAAACGTTTTCAACTGATGCTAAGCCTGCTGATACTTTTAGTCATCAGTGGTGTAGTTTCTGCTGAGCTTATTGCTCCTGCGGTTTCAGCATCATCAGGTTCTTCAGTAAAAAATAGCTATACACCTTTTGGAGAAAATATTTTTAGGGGGAGCTCTGCTAGCAAGAGAAATGATGGTCTGGATGCCAATTATCGCTTAGCTCCTGGAGACAAAGTAGCTTTACATATATGGGGTGTGGCTGAAGCCGTTCAAACAGATCAAACAGTGGTTGTGGATGCTAGTGGTAATATTTTTATCCCCAAAGTTGGTGCGGTAAAAGTCGGTGGCGTTAGAGCTGCAGATTTACAAGGTGTTGTAAAAAGAAAGTTAAGAGAACGCTATAAAAGCGGTGTAGATGTTTATGTCAATGTTCTAACGGCTACACCTGTGAGTGTTTTTGTGACAGGGGGCGTGCTTAGACCAGGTCAATATGCAGGACTGCAATCGGATAGTGTTTTGAGCTTTCTGCAACAGGCAGGCGGAATTGATGCCCAGCGAGGTAGCTATCGTAATATTCGTGTTATGAGACATAACCGAGCTGTAGCAACGGTTGATCTATATGCCTTTTTACTATGGGGAAAGCTTCCGCGCTTGCAATTTAGAGATGGTGACACCATTTTAGTAGGAGCTCAAGGTGGGACGGTCAATGTCGAGGGTGAAGTTCGTGGTAAGTTTAGTTTTGAGTTTGGTGGTAAAAGTACGCGTGGCATCGAAATTATTAAGTATGCTCGCCCTTATGAAAAAGCAACAAATGTAACGGTTTCAGGCACAAGAAATGGTAAGCCATGGTCTAATTATTTACCTATTAATACCTTTAGAAATATTCATATTATGGATGGTGATACCCTGCGTTTTGTGACTGATGCTCCATTAACTACAATGGCGGTAACGGTAGAAGGCAGCCATTTAGGCAATTCTTATTACTCTATAAAAAAAGGCACAAGGCTGAAGGAGTTGTTAGATTATATTTCTGTTGATCCTGACGAGGCGGATATTGGAAATATCTATTTAAAAAGAAAAAGTGTTGCTCTTAGGCAAAAGAAGAATCTAGATAAATCAATTTTTAGATTGGAGCGGGCTGTTTTAACAGCGCCAGCATCATCGGATGGCGAAGCTTTAATTCGCGCCAAAGAGGCTGAGTTGGTTCTGCAATTTGTAAAGCATGCCAAAGAAGTAGAGGTGGATGGCAGGGTAATTGTAAGTGATCGCGGGCAGGTGAGTAATATTCGTTTGGAAGAAGGCGATGTTATTGTTATTCCAAAGAAAAGTGATGTTGTTATTATTAGTGGCGAGGTGCAAATACCTCAGTCTGTTGTTTATGCAAGCAATGCAAATATTTATGACTATGTGCAGCGCGCGGGTGGTTTTACTAAACGGGCAGAGAAGCAGCGAATCATTATTGTTAAACCGAACGGTCAAGTTCTTATGGGGGCGCAGTTAAAAGTTTCGGCTGGTGATGAAATAATGGTGTTCCCCAAGGTGGATGAAAAAATCATGCAATTTAATAAAGATATTATGGCAATTATTTTCCAGATAGCGACTTCTGCTAAAGCAGTTGGGATATTTTAGGCTGTTTTGTGTAGGGCTTATCAGGGTGGAGTACTAGATAGATGGAATATAAAGATTATTATAAAATATTGGATGTGAAAAAAACTGCAGCAAAGGATGAGATAAAAAAATCATATCGTCGTTTGGCACGTAAATATCATCCTGATGTTAGCAAAGTAAAAGATGCTGAGACTCGTTTTAAGGAGGTGAATGAAGCCTATGATGTCTTGAGTGATAAAAAAAAGCGGGCGGAGTATGATCAAATAGGTAGCGCCCCAGCTTGGGGTGGTGGGCAGAATTACCAATCATCTCGTGCAGGCTCTAGTGGTTTTGGTGACGGTGGGTTTTCTCAAGATCCTAATTCAGGCTTTGGTGATTTTTTTGAGTCGATGTTTGGTAGCAGACAACAGCAATCTTCTCATGGAAACCCACGTAGTAGAAGGCGTTCGTCAGAACTGCAATCACAAACTACAACGCTTTATCTTGATATAGAAGAAGTGAATGAAGGCGTGAAAAAAACTATTCGCTTACCCAATGGAAGCAGTGTTGGTGTGAAAATCCCTAAAGGAATAGAGGAAGGTAAGAAGATTCGTTTGCGAGGCAAAGCTTCGACGGGTGGAGATTTATATTTAAAAATTAAGCTAAATAAGCATCCAAATTTTACTGTTGAAGGTAAAGATATATACCTGAATTTATTGCTAAGTCCTTGGGAAGCAGCACTTGGAGCCGCGGTAAAAGTAAAAACTTTATCTGGCAGTATAAAGTTGAGAGTTCCAGAAGGCGCTTATTCAGGTCAAAAAATGCGACTTCGGGGTAAGGGTTTGTCAGGAAGCGTAACTGGTGATCAATATGTTGTGTTAAATATTGTAACACCTCCTATAAAGAGTGACGCAGATAGGATCTTTTATGAAGAAATGCAAAGTCATTTTAAGTGGAATCCACGGGAAGTTTAATGTTTTTCTACACTAGAACTAAGGGTAATAAATACATGAATTACCATAAAGTAACGCCTATTTATATTTCCTTGATGTACTCATGTCTTGCATTATTGGGGGTTGCTTTTGCGAGTTTGCCGACGGAGGTTAATGGTCAGCCATTACCATCGTTGGCCGATATGCTTGAGCGAGTGACTGATTCTGTGGTGAATATATCTACTCAAGGTCGCAGTGCGAGTGGTGATGCGGTATCAAGGGAGTATCAATACTATTTTGGCAATAAGAAAAAGCATCGTAGAGGTGGGGGAACAGGCTCTGGCATTATTATCGACACAAAAGGTGGCTATGTTGTAACAAATGCTCATGTGATAGCAGGTTCAGGGAAAATTACAGTTCGATTGAATGACGGGCGTCAGTTTGAGGCGCGAGTTATTGGTAAAGACTTGAAAGCAGATGTGGCTGTTATTCAAATTCCTGCACAGCGATTGACGGCAATGCGTTTTGCAAATAGTGATAAATTACGTGTTGGTGATTTTGTTGTAGCGATAGGTAACCCTTATGGTTTAGGTCAGACGGCAACGTCAGGTATCGTGAGTGCATTAGGACGTACAGGCTTGGGGATAGAGGACTATGAAGACTTTATACAAACTGATGCACCTATAAACCCTGGGAACTCTGGGGGAGCTTTAGTTAATTTGCGTGGGGAGTTAATTGGTATTAATACCGCGATTTTAGGTGGGAAAAGTGGTGGAAGCGTGGGGATAGGCTTTGCAATTCCTTCCAACATGATAAGAAATATAAAAAGCCAGCTGATCTCTTATGGGCAGGTGAAAAGAGGGCAGTTGGGGGTGGAAATACAAGACTTACGTCCATCACTAATAAAAGCATTTAAGTTAAAGGATAGTCAGGGAGCGTTGATTTCTGCTGTTATCGTAGGCTCTCCTGCGGATGTTGCAGGTATCGAGGCTGGTGATGTTGTAACACGAGTTAACGGTATGGTTATTAGGAATAGCGCTAATCTAAAAAATCGAATCGGAAACTTACGTATAGGGGCTAGAGTAAATCTTGAGTATATTCGCGATGGTAGGCGTCTGAATAGAGCTGTAGTGGTAGGGACGATTGCTGATGAGAAGTATCTGAAGAAAAACTATCGAAAGTAGAGTGGCTTGGTTTTTACAGGCTGCGGGATAAATACACCATTAATTATGCTAATTGGTGTAATAGGAAAAAAAACGAAGAAATTTTAGCCTAACTCATGAATTTATTTGCAACATGGACTAGACTTACCAAAGATTCGCATGGATTGATGGATGTTTATTTTTATATGTCTAATATCCATTTGAAATTTAAAGTTTTATCTGGTTTTGTAATCATGCTATCTCCTAGTATGATTAAGCTTCCGCAAGCTAAAGAAGAATAAGTTAATAACACTTAAGCCCGGTGTTTTATTCTTCTTTTGCGGTCACAGGTTTGGTGTCCCCAATCCAAACCTGTTCTTTGACTCCCAAAGGTAGCCCCCTACCGTTGGGAGTCTTTTTATTTAAATACCCATTGCGCTAATCTTTCTCGCTCTCTTCTGTGTATATCCAGCTATCAATTTTCTGATTTAATTCATCAACACCACTCCCTTTAAAAGCGGAAAACATTTGAATGCTGACGGAATTAGTCAAAGGTTTTAGTTCTTTGCGTATTTGAAGCAGTGTTGAGTTTGCTTTTCCGCGTTTTAGTTTGTCTGACTTGTTTAGCAGAATATGAACAGGTAAGTCACGAGTTTGCGCCCACGATAACATTGTCTTATCGTAATCTCTCATGGGGTGTCTAATATCCATTATTAGTATAAGTCCTCGCAGGGTGAATCTAGTGCTAAGGTAGGATTCAATGAAGGCTTGCCATACCTTTTTAACCTTCTCAGGTACCTTTGCATAGCCATACCCTGGTAAATCGACTAAATAGCGTCCTTCTGGGAGGCTAAAAAAATTAATAAGCTGAGTACGGCCAGGCGTTTTACTGACTCGGGCTAAGGATTTTTGCTGACACAACCTATTGAGAGAGCTTGATTTTCCCGCATTGGATCTGCCTGCAAAAGCTACTTCAAATCCAAGTTCGGGGGGGAGGGTGTTTTTTGTTGTTGCACTTTGAGTAAAGCGAGCTTGTTGGTAATGGGTGCTCATCGCTTATTGTCCTTAATTAATAGCGTAGGGATATATTTATGGGAGTATAACGTAGAACGGTAGCTGTAAATTATTTGTTCTGTTTTTTTGATATTTAAAAGGTCTTACTAAGAAAGCATACGGGCAAAGTATCTAAACTATTTCAAAAAAGGCTATTAAGTAATAGAGGTACTTTATACTCATAAAAAGCCTAGTTTTTAAAGGTTTCATATGATATAAATCGCTTTGTTTTGTTTGCTATATTAGTAACATCTGATTTTCCAAATAAATTTGATGCGTATCAAGGCTCTGTGTTGCAATGTTTTGTATAATTGATGCGGGAGGCTATGCCTCATTGTTTGGAAAGAGGCTGGGTACTTGTTTCTCATGTTATTAAGCAAACTAAAGTAGGGTTAGGGTTGCCTTAGTTTTTCATAAGGTGCTGATCTGATGATTCATAATTATAATAGGACATTGTCAGCTATATCATCCCTCAAAGGTTTATGAATACAATATTTTTGATTTTAGGAGCATTTTGGAATGAAAAGAGCAGTGATGATTACATTGGCAGGTCTTGCTTTAACAACTTCGGCAACTGTTTTTGCAGCAGGGGATGCTGCAAAAGGTAAAGAATTAACAGCAACTTGTGTTGCTTGTCATGGGGCTGATGGTAACAGTGTTAATCCTGATTGGCCAAAGATAGCGGGTCAAAATGAAGAATATATTACAAAACAGTTAATGGACTTTCGTTCGGGGGCTCGTGTTGACGCAACAATGACGCCAATGGCAAAAGCAATAGCGTCTGATAGTGATGTTCCTCATATTGCCGCATATTTTGCAAGCCAAAAGGTAAAGCCAGGTGTTGCTGATGCTAAACTTGTGAAAGCAGGAGAGGCTCTCTTTAAAGGTGGAAAAATGTCTTCTGGCGTAACCGCTTGTTCTGCTTGTCATGGTGTGACAGGGCAAGGTAATGCAAAAGCAAAATTTCCTAAGATTTCTGATCAGCACTCTAAATATCTAGTGAAGCAGATGCAGGCGTTTAAATCTGGTGCTCGCAAGAATGATGCGGGTAAGATGATGCAAAATATTACAGCTAAAATGACAGATGCGGATATGGCGGCAGTTTCTGAATATATTTCAGGGTTGCATGATTAATCTTTTATCTTGATATCGTAGTTAAATATAAAAAAGGGGTGGCGTGAGTGTCACCCCTTTTTTTTTATGCCTGTAATTTATAGTAATAAGCTGAAAGCAAGTATGGGGGTCTGACCGAGAATGAAATAAGCTGCTGCAAATTCGCCTGACTGTACTTGTTTAATGGTTAAATTTGTTAAAGAGAATAGCTATTTTCCTCGTTTGATCATCAAGCAGGCGCTAGTCAGTCAAATTTTCATAAGGTTTACTATTCTCGGCCAGGATCCCAGTACATCAGCCAGTTCAAAATGTCTGCCTCCGTGCCGTTGTTACACTTCTTGTGAAAGGTAGCAACCATTTCTTGCGAAGTGTACCTAGTCACGAAGGCAGGCAGAGCAACTGAGACCGACATTTTGGACTGGTTGATGTGCTAGTACTTTGCTCGGTTGCCAATCTTTAATGATATTACTTGTACTTTTTTACCTCCAATTTGAGAACTTTGGAGTATTATTGTAGTCTTTGAGAAAGTATATATTGATAGGAAAATTATAAAAATGAAATTACAAGGTTCTACCCAAGCTCTATTGCCTAAGTTATCTACATCTCTTCTAGCTGTTAGCATCTTTGTGCTGGTTGCATGTAATAATTCAACAGCGACGGCAGAGCAAGCTCCAAAGGAGACGCAAGAAACCATCCAGCAGGCAGAAAAGATAGCTGTGCCAAAACTCGTAAAAGCAGATAATGATACCGAGGGTAAAATTATTTTAGCAGATGCATCTTCTAAAACTGTAGCTAAAAAGCCGCCCGCTAAAAAGTTTATTGAGGGAAAACATTATTTTGAAATATTTCCTGAAATGCATACCGATACAGCAGCAGGGAAAGTAGAAGTTGTTGAGTTGATGTGGCTAGGTTGCCCGCATTGTTATCATTTAGAAGATGATGTCGAAAAATATAAAAAGAATAAGCCTGATTATGTGGACTTTAAGCAAGTTCCTGCCATGTTAAACCCTGTATGGGCTAAGGATGCGGCAACTTTTTATATTGCAAATATGCTTGACCCTACAGGGAAAAAACAGCTGATCAACAAAGTGTTTTATGCTATCCATGAGCAAGGGCGTCGTTTAAAAGATGAAGGTTCAGTAAAACGGTATTTTTCACAGCTAGGTATAAGCGAAGCTGCATACAATGGTGTGAAAAACTCTATGGCTTATAAGGCGAAATTGAGCCGTGCTAAGCAAATTAGTGCGGGATCACAGGCGACCTCTGTGCCTAGTATTATTATTAATGGTAAGTACCGTACTAGTCCTTATACTGCGGGTAGCGAATCAGATCTCTTTGAGTTAATCAATATGTTAACTGAGAAAGAAAAGAAGTAAGCCTGTATTGGCGTGGTAGTTTTAAGAAGAGGATTTGGTACTATGCGTAAATTAAGTTTTTTTGATCAAATTATTTCCGAAGTAGATGCTTCATTACGCACTTCTTATGCTGTTGCACCGACTACAGAGCGCCCTAATCCATCTGAATCAGCTGTAGAAAAGGTATCTCTTTCGGATGAAGAGAGGAAATGTTCTGCAAAACTAATGCGCATTAACCATGCGGGCGAGGTTTCAGCACAAGGACTCTATCGTGGGCAGGCCTTAACAGCTAAGCGAGAAGATATTCGAGAGCAAATGCAGCGCTCTGCTATGGAAGAGAATGATCACCTTAATTGGTGTGATGGTCGCCTTAAACAACTTGATAGTCACAAAAGTTATTTATCTCCATTATGGTATTGGGGTTCATTCAGTATTGGAGCTGTTGCTGGAAGAGTGGGTGATAAATGGAGCTTGGGTTTTGTTAAAGAGACAGAAGATCAAGTTGTTCGGCATCTTGAGCAGCACATGGTACAACTTCCTGTGAAAGACTTACCAAGTTTGCTTATCTTGCAGCAAATGAAAGAAGATGAGCAACATCATGCTGATGTTGCTGTTAATGCAGGAGCGGCTAAATTACCTTGGCTAATTCGGCGTTTAATGATGCCCTTGATGTCAAAGGTTATGACCAAGACGGCAGGAATTATTTAGCTTGTTTTTACTCCATAGTGATATATTTTTCAATCAATAAATTACTTTATTTGGAGTCAGGACTTCAGCTTTTCTTAGCTTTTGAGTCCTTTTATCAGTTCTCACGAACGGGCATTTTTGGTCAGGTTTCTAGCCGCAGACTTTAATTGCTTGGCTTCCATATTATAGAATCAAGTGTCCAAGTCGACAACACATCTTCTGGTGGCATCTCTCCGTCTGGACCGCTCCATCTGCCCGTAAAGATATAAAGAATATTACGCATATTAGGTGCGTAGCAAATCGTTTTTCCTGAAAGCTCTTCTTGCCCTACTTGGCATTTTTCAACTTGCTCATAAGTATAAATACTACTAAATTTAGTACTTAAACGGTGACCAAGGTGGTTGTGTATTAAATTATCTTCGATGATAATAGAGTAAATAGATTCTTTACTTGCTGTAGGGTTGATCGTAAATAGTGTTTTTGCACCTTTAGCAACGCGTATAACGGGGTAGGCTTCGCCCTCTTGAAAGCTTGTTTGTTGAGATACATTTAAACCGTCAAAAGCTTGTGTGATGGTATGGATATTAAAAGGTGTGTTAGCGTTAATGGAACCTACCCCATCACTTGATAAAACAATAGCATTGCTGTTAGGCGATATTGCTTTTGCTGCTTGAGTAGCTTGCTCTTTATTGTCCTCATTGCCGCCACAGCTGCTGAGAAGAGTGAATAATACAAATATTAATAGTGACCTATTCCATTTTAGTGTCATAGCGAAGTCCTGATCGTTTAGAATACGAGCATTTTTACATAAAGAATGGCGAGTAACAACGAAATAGAAACAAGAATTAGAGGTGATTAAAATGAAAGTAAGCTTATATATGGTTGGAGCATTCCTAGTGATTCAAATACTTGCATCTTGCGGTAGTGGTACGCCTAGGCATACTGCTAAGCCCGTAATGAGTGAGCTACAGAAAAATATTGCTAATTTAGTTGAAAACAAAGCATGTGATAATGATGCGCAATGTAAATCTATGGCTTATGGTGCTAAAGCTTGTGGGGGACCAACGAGTTATTTAATTTATTCGATAAAGCATACTAATACTGCCAGACTAACAAAGGAGGTTAAGCAATATAATCAGTTGGCGCGTGAGGATAATATAAGGGAGGGAAGGATTTCTAATTGTAGTATGTTGATGCCAGTATTGCCTATCTGTAAGAAAAAACAGTGTGTAGCTTCAAGATAGAGATAACTTTTAGGTGATTAAATACTACGTTTGTGTGTTAGTTACTTGTTCTAAGGAAATGTTTTCATTGTGAAGAAGTTTGTCTAGATGGCGCTGATGAATTTTTATTTCTAGTATGTATTCTCCTTTTGTAGAGATGGACTCACTCAGTATTGCTTCATTCGCATATAGTTTGGCGCGTAAGCGTGAGTTGCTAGGGGGTAACGTAATAATACCTGAGAAGATGCTTTCGGCAAAATTTTCACCAAGAAAATTGACTAATTCTTCTATACCCTCGCCCGTCTGAGCAGAAAGCCAAGCGCGAGTGGGAGTGCCTGCATGAGCTGGGTCTACCCGCATGGTGTACTCAGAAAGATCAATCTTATTCATTACTTCTATCTGTGGAACATCTTGTGCTCCAAGCATGCGGATCACATCGTTGACCTGCTGACGGTACATATCGCGTTGCTCATCATTGCTATCAATAACATGCAAGATGAGGTCTGCTTCTGCTGTTTCTTGCAAAGTAGCTCGGAAGGCAACTACTAAATCATGGGGGAGGTCGCGGATAAACCCCACAGTGTCCACTAGGATCATTGATTGCTGATTACTTAATTCTATATGGCGTAATGTGGGATCAAGCGTTGCAAATAGTTGGTCGGCAACGTACACATCGGCTTCAGCAATACGGTTGAATAGGGTTGATTTGCCTGCGTTGGTATATCCAACCAGAGAAACGGTTGGAATTTCTGCTTTTTGGCGTGATTGACGACCTTGTTCACGTTGATTGGCAACTTTTTCTAAGCGCTTTTTTATTTGTTTGATGCGGATGTTTAATAAGCGACGATCTGTTTCAAGCTGGGTTTCCCCTGGGCCGCGCATGCCTATACCACCCTTTTGGCGCTCTAAGTGAGTCCAGCCACGAATTAATCGGGTTGACATGTGTTTGAGCTGGGCTAATTCTACTTGCAACTTTCCTTCATGAGAGCGGGCGCGTTGAGCAAAAATATCTAAAATTAGGCTGGTTCGGTCAAATACGCGGCATTCACATAATTGTTCTAGGTTACGTTCTTGGGCGGGAGTGAGAGAGTGATTGAATATGACGACATCAGCATCATGTGCTATGACAGCTTGTTTGATTTCCTCAGCTTTTCCTTTGCCAGCAAAATATCGAGCGCTAGGAGTGTGGCGTGTGCCTTGGATAAGAGTAGCGGTTTTTGCACCTGCAGAGCGCACAAGTTCAATAAACTCGTCAGCGTCTTGTATGTTCTTTTTGCCACCAATATTGAGTTGAACTAATACTGCATTTTCAATACGAGCTTCAGTTTGGCTGGATAGATCAAAGAGTTCCAATCAGGGGTACCAAATAGAGGGGAGATAGGTGGTATTAACATTTAGCCCTAAAGTGGGCTAAATGTTAAATCGAGTAATTTACTCGTCGTCCTCAAACGATAGTTTTATCGGTCTAGCAGGAACGATGGTAGAAATAGCATGTTTATAGACTAATTGACTGACCGTGTTTCCTAATAAAACTACAAATTGATCAAATGATTCAACAGTGCCTTGTAGTTTGATGCCGTTAACGAGATAGATTGCAATGGGGATGCGCTCTTTTCTCAGTGCGTTTAAGAAGGGTTCTTGTAGCATGTGCCCTTTGGATGACATTTTTTTCTCCAGTATTTTTTTAGTTTGTGGTTATTAGAATATTATATTTCAAACAGTTAGCAAAAAAACCAATTACTTATTTTGTGGGGGTGTGAATAAATAAGCTCACTCTCATTATATTATTAGATTTTAATCGTCGACAGTGACTTGAAAAATATTTTCAAGTGATGTTTCACAAATGTTGATGATTAAAAATAGCAATAATTTAAAGAATAATGTTCTGTTTGCTATTTGTTCGGCTG
>DQSN01000128.1 GCA_015663245.1 Leucothrix mucor | reverse complement strand
ATTGAAGATATTAATAAGGTTAGTCAGGCGTTCGACCATTGCCTTACCTTCGCCGAGCTTGTTAGGGTCATTAAAATCAGGGAAGTCGGTGCGGGCGAGTCGGTCATTATTATCAATCAGGGGTTGGATAATTTGAGTATTGATCTTATCGCCAATATCAACACTCCCCCGCAATGCCAGCATATTTTTAAAACTGCCGCCTGCGGGAATGGTCACAGGCGGAGCAAAGTCATCAGAGTCTGCGTATTTATCGGAGATGTATTTGATAAACAGCATAAACAGCACGTAGTCTTTGTACTGGCTGGCATCCATGCCACCGCGTAGTTCATCACAAGAAGCCCAGAGGGAGCGGTAGAGTTCTGATTTTTTTATTGCCATTAGTAACTTAACCTTTATTCATCTATATCAATGAGATAATTATTCTAACATTTACGTATTTATTTTCCGACATTATGCCTTATTGTTTTAGCACAGAATCTTGAAAATCTCATAAGTACCTATACTTCTTACTTATGAGATGTATAAAAAACTCACCCAACACCTAAAAACACAGCAAAATAACACGATGAAAATTCCAAAACGAATCCAACCCCTTATTGAAGATGGGCTAATAGATGATGTCACTAGTCGTTTAATGAGCGGTAAAGAGGCTGATATTTATGTCGTCACCTGTGGTGATGAGATCCGCTGTGCGAAGGTTTATAAAGAAGCTAACAAGCGCAATTTCAAAAAATCGGCGCAATATACCGAAGGACGTAAAGTAAAAAATAGCCGTCGTGCGCGCGCGATGGAGAAGGGTTCTAAGTTTGGTCGTCAAGAGCAAGAAAAGCTTTGGCAAAATGCGGAGGTGGATGCGCTGTATTTATTAGCCAGTGCTGGGGTACGCGTTCCTGAGCCTTTCGGTTGTATTGATGGCGTACTGCTGATGGAGCTGATGAGTGATGGCGAAGGCGGTGTTGCGCCACGCTTGAGTGATATTGCGATGACCGAAGAAGAGGCATTGGAAGATCACGACATTGTGCTACAGAATATTGTGCGTATGCTCTGCGCTGGTATCGTACATGGTGACTTGTCAGAATTTAATGTCTTAGTCGATCAGTACGGCCCTGTCATTATTGACCTTCCCCAGGCGGTGAATGCTGCGTCAAATAATAATGCAAAATCTATGTTAGAACGTGATGTGGATAATATGCGTCGCTATTTTGGCAAATTTGCGCCCTCTTTGCTCCATAGCAACTATGGTAAAGAAATGTGGGAGTTGTACGAAAATGGTGAGCTTCAGCCTGATACTGTGTTGACAGGACGATTTCAAGAATCTACTAAAGCGGCTAATGTTGGTGCTGTTATGGAGCAAATTGAAGCCGCGCGTGAGGAAGAAGAAATGCGGCTGGAACGGTTGAAGGAAGATTCTGCTTAATCTTTACTGATAAATTCAGAGTAGATCAAGCCGCTTCTGACATACTAAAGGTATGAATTATAAAAATTATTCCCGCCTAATCTGCGCCCTTCTCTGCCTCTTTTTACTTCCCAGCCAACTCGCCGCAAAGCCCGCCTCTGCACCCGATCTATTGCTCGCAAAAGTCTACAGCAACTCCATTGATGTGAGCCAATATTGGGTTAGTGAAAAATATGATGGCGTGCGTGCCTATTGGAATGGCAAGCATTTTATCTCTCGACAAGGAAACCGCTATTATGCGCCTGCTTGGTTTACCGTAGGGTTTCCCGCTCACCCGCTTGATGGTGAGTTATGGATTGCACGAAATAGTTTTGCCAAACTCCTTAGTGCTGTCAGAAAAAAATCACCGATTGATCACGAATGGCGGCAAGTCCGCTATATGGTGTTTGAATTACCCAATGCCAAGGGTACTTTTAGCGAACGCTTATCTCGCTTAAAACAGATTTTTAGCACACTAAAAAACCCACAGATAAAACTCATCAAGCAATATCGCCTGAGCAACCATGCCGCCCTAATGGATGAATTAGATGATGTGATAAAGGCTGGCGCGGAAGGCTTAATGCTGCATCATGCCGAGGCAATTTATCACACAGGGCGTAGTGATGATTTACTCAAAGTGAAACGCTATGAAGACGCGGAAGCGCGAGTTATCCAGCACTTTAAAGGCAAGGGAAAATATCAAGGTTTGTTGGGCTCACTACTGGTAGAAACAACAAATGGCAAACAGTTTAAAATTGGTACGGGATTTAGTGATAAAGAGCGCAAGAATCCACCTGCTATTGGTGCTTCGATTAGCTATAAGTTTTATGGAAAAACAGTTAATGGAATTCCTAGATTTGCTAGTTTTTTGCGGGTTCGGGAAGTTATGTGAGCTTGATATAATGCGTGTTTAGTTGCGCCCTTTGCTCCACTCATGGGGCTTATAGAGCGCTAATCCATGCCCGCATTCCCTAAGCAGAGTCGAAGACCAATCAATCTACCTCTAAAACCGAATATACCGCAGTAATCGCTTCTACTTTCTTACGCCCGTCTAAAAACTCTAAACTCATCAAAAAACAGGCTTCGACACATTCTGCATCGACTCTGCCAATCAAACGTGCTGCGGCTTCTGCGGTTCCGCCAGTTGCTACTAGATCATCAACTAATAAAACTTTTGCACCTTTTTTACCATGAAAAGCATCTAGGTGAATCTCTAGCTCATCAGTGCCATATTCTAAGCTGTATTTCTCGCTCACTGTCTCAGAAGGTAGCTTGCCTTTCTTCCTAATTGGTACAAATCCCAAGCCTAAACGAACTGCTAATGGCGCACCGAAAATAAATCCACGACTGTCTATTCCCGCTATGTAATCAATATTATAGCTTTCATAGCGTGCTGCTAAACCTTCGATTAAACGTGAGAACTGTTGAGCATCATTTAGCAAAGTGGTTACATCTTTAAAAATAATGCCTTCTTTGGGGTAGTCGTGCAGGTCACGAATAGTACCAAGGAAGTTTTCACGATCCTGATCGTTGAGTATTGTCATTTTATGGTTTCACTGTATAAATTACGGGGTATTTTAATTGCAATATCTTAGCTGATTTAAGCTATTTTCTCTCGCTTTGATAATAAATAAACACCGAGCATGATTAGCCCCATTCCAAGCACATAAATCAAAGAAAATGGCTCACCCAAAATACTAACCGCAGCAATCAAGGTAATCATTGGCCCACTACTATTAGTAATACTGGTTTTTGCAGGCCCTATTCTGGCGATGGCCTCACTAATCATGAAACTAGGAATGACGGTACAAGGTATGGCGACAACAGCGATGATTAGGTACAGTTCTGTACTCAACAATAGACTGCTAACTTCTTCACTCATCATAAAGTGTGCAAAAATAAAAATGGAGGAAGCTAACATCGCCAAGCTGGTAAATAAACGGCTTCCAAGACGCTGAATATAGCCTTTGCTTAGCACCATATAAAAGGCGAAACTCACTGCCGAAAGCCCAACTAATATCATACCTTTTACAGTATGCTCTCCTGAAAAAGCACTTTCTTGGTAATACATTACCGCTATACCAAGGTAGGTAAGTAGCATCGCTATCACGATATTGCGGGTGATTTTTTCTCGAAAGAAGATAAAACCTAACACTGTAACTATCGTGGGATAGATAAATAAGGTCATACGCTCAAGCTGTGCGCTGATATATTGTAAACCCCAAATATCGAGATAAGCAGCAAGGTAATAACCTAAAAATCCTGTGAGTAAAATACCTGATAGGATGGCTGGACTAAATTTTTGCTCCGTTGTTTTTTTAGTCGCCAGTAAAAACCATGCTATCAAAAAATAAAAAGGGAAGGCAAATAACATGCGTAAAGTCAGTAGTGTAATCGCCGCCAACTCGCCCGCTCCACTTGCGTAAGCTAACTTGATGACAATAGGCTTTAGGGAAAATAATGCCGTACCGCCCAAGGCAAGTAAAAGACCTGACACATGATAATTTTGTTGCTGCTGACAAACTTGTTCTTGCATTTTAACGTCCTTTGATGGCTATAAACCAACTTAAATAGACTGCAAGATTGAACAATTCAGAGAGGGATGTAGATGTGATACTGGCTGTTAAATCTAGCAGCCAGTGTGGGATTATGAATTACAAAATGGCTACGGTGCTTGGTTTAAGCAGTAGCCAGCGTTTATTGCTAATAATTGGGAAAGTGTTGTAATTCATGTGGAAAGTTTATGATTGATTTAGATCATAAGTCAATTAGATTTTTTTGTTTATTGTGAGAGGCTGAGTTTTGTTCTTTTACTCACGCTCCGTTGCTTTATCCCCGCACCCTGAGCGGCGCAGAAGGGGCGAAGCATAGTCGAAATAAAAGGCGCGGATCAAATACACACAAACCTTGTACCCACCAAGCATCAAGAATAATATCTCTCATTTATTTGTTTGTTACGCCTAAGGAATTCCACAT
The DNA here is from genome assembly GCA_015663245.1 of Leucothrix mucor. Taxonomy (GTDB): domain Bacteria; phylum Pseudomonadota; class Gammaproteobacteria; order Thiotrichales; family Thiotrichaceae; genus JAGLBW01. The sequence continues at coordinate 10,868 of DQSN01000128.1, read as the reverse complement.
GAAGCCAGATCAAAAGATCCAGCAAGACCTTAGCTCGCAGGGCTATAGTGTTTTGCAACGCAAAGATGGTAGTAATTCTTTATGGTTAGATAGCTTACAAGAGCTGCCCAGCGCACTTGATGAGTTTCAGCAAAGCTGGGGCAATTTACCCGCTGATGATTTTCTTAATGACGGCGGGCATTATCGCTACCGTCGCTATTCTGTTTTTAACTGGCAAGCAGATACGCAGTTGAACCTACTTCCGCATGAGCCGCATTATCAAAGCACCTATCGTAACGCGATGAATGGCGGTATTTACCGTGATTTTGATGCATTTACAGGCACCACACTTAAAAACCCCATCCTTCTCAATATTATTGATTGGTGTATCGCGCAAATTAGCCTTCAACAAGAACAAAGCTGGCGCATTCAAGCTCATCAATTTCATATTGAAACCAACAACACCGAATCAGGCAAACCAACTCCCGAAGGCATCCATAAAGATGGCGCTGATTTCATTTTGATTATGCTGTTAGAACGCCACAATATTACAGGTGGAGTTAGTCACATTTACGACAACGATAAGAAACTACAGTTTGGTGGGGTACTTGAAGAGTTAGGCGATTGCGTGGTACTTGACGATAGAAAAGTCTGGCATGGGGTTAGTGAAATTCATGCTTTGGATAAAACACAAGCTGGGTATAGGAATGTACTTGTTTTGACGTTTCATAAAGAGGTTTTGGGGTAGATGTTTTGGTTTTGTGCTTTTTTTATTCCTTCACGTAAGCGCCGCCCCTTCGACTCCGCTCAGGGAGCTAGTTATTTGCCATCGCACAATCAAGCTCCTTGAGCGAAGTCGAAGGGATGGTGCAAGGTCGAAATAAAGGGGTACGGAAAAAGAACCATACCCTAAAAATTAGCGCTTACTAGCCTCTTTCTGTATCACCTCTCCCGCCTTCTGCAAGTCCTTACCTACCCCAGAAACCGTGCTACAAGCACTTATACTCACGCTTACTGTCGCTAATAACAATATTCCCGCCCATTTAGCTAACATCATCTTTGCCTCATTTGTTTAGTTTTATTGATAGTGCAGACAATAGTGACACATTCCCCCCCAAAAGTGTCATCTAATGACAGCAATCACTCTTTATCCTTCTTGCTAAAGCTATCATGAAAAATAAATTAAGTTTATTTAAATCATAATCTTATCTTTAAATCATCCAAGAAATAAAAAGTTGGCATCTGCCTTGCAATCTATCTTTCCATAACTAATAAAGGAAACAGATTAAAAAATAAGATTTACCAGCAAGCCCCTGAGATTAAGAGCTATTTATTAATACCAAAAATAAAAAAATGGCCGATCTCACCTTGGTGTTCTTTACCTTCCCCAGTAATGAACACCACTTTATTTAGAATAAAATATTACGACATATTTTATTCCATTGTTTTACCAGCAAGCCCCTGAGGTTAAGAGTGATTTATTAATACCAAAAATAAAAACATCACCGATCTCACCTTGGCGCTCTTTGCCTTCCCCAGTAAAGCGCGCCACTTATTCCGAATAAAATGCATAACACATTTTATTCAAGAGTTTTACCAGCAAACCCCTGAGACTAAGTTATTATTTTAGTCGCCCTAGCCCATTACTTCCCCCCAAAGTAATGGGCTTTTTTTGTGCTTGAATATGAGCGACTCAGTGATGCTATTATTGTCGTTAATTTACTAAAGCTGTGAGTACTGTCAGGGTGAGGCGTTGTATTTTGGTGATAAAATAGGCGACTGTCTGAATATCCTCTCTTTTATGCCGTTCCTTTTAAAAACATCCAGAACCATATTGCAACACAATCTAAAACTTTCTAAGACGCTCAACACCCTTTAGGTATACAATCCCGCTCACCCTTCCTCTTCGATAGAGCCTCCATGAAACCTTACCTTATCCTCTTATTACCTCCTTTATTTTGGGCGGGTAATTTTATTGTTGGTCGCGCGATTGCGGATCAGGTTTCGCCTGTTTCTTTATCATTTTGGCGTTGGTTTCTTGCGCTTATTATTATCTTACCTTTTGTGATTAAGCCGCTTATACAGCAGTGGTCTATTATCAAAAAAAATCTCCCAATACTTGCTTTGCTCGCGCTGTTAAGTGTGACGGCTTTTAATACTTTGGCTTATATCGGCTTACAGCATACGACGGCTACTAATGGTACGTTACTTAATTCCTTTATCCCTATTTTCATTTTGATTATTTCGGGGGTATTTTTTGGTGAGCAAATTAATGCTCGGCAAATAATGGGAGTGATCGTTTCACTTTTAGGTGTGTTTATAATTCTTTCTAAACTAGATTTAGCGCTGATTAAGCAGCTACATTTTAATAAAGGTGACTTATGGATTTTAGTGGCAGCATTGGATTGGGCTTTGTACTCTATTTTCCTCAAACACTATCGACCTGAGGGGTTAACAGCTCTGGGTTTTTTAGGCTCAACGATGATTTTAGGGCTACTGATATTATTACCACTGTTTCTTCTTAATCCTTTGAATGAAACACCCTTATTAATTAACCAAATGACCGTCTCTACCTTATTGTATATCGCCTTATTCCCTTCTATTTTTGCTTACTTGGCATGGAATTATGGTATTGCGAAGGTTGGAGCAAGTACGGGCGGACAGTTTATTCATTTGATGCCGTTGTTTGGTGCGCTGATGGCAGTGGCATTTTTAAATGAACAGATACAGCTTTATCATCTACTCGGCGCTCTCGCTATTGCCAGCGGTTTATGGCTTTCAATGAAACACAGCAAGGACTAACCTGTGAATACTCAACTTGAACAATGTATTAATGCTTTTGGAACATTTCAGTTACAACGCCTACCTTTGCAAAAAGGTCAAAGCCTACGTGCTTGGGATGCTGCGGATGAGTATCTGCTAAAACACTGTGCTGCGAATCAGCTATTAAAAAGTGATAGCAAGGTGCTAATCATCAATGATCAGTTTGGTGCGTTAAATACCAGCCTCAATCAATATGCGACGCAAAGCTGGTCGGACTCGTATATTAATGAGTTATCCAGCCTGCATAATTTACGAATTAATCACTTAGATCAAACGCTACAAGTGGTTCCTAGCACTGAGGAACCTCAAGGTATCTTTGATCTTGTTTTGATTAAAATACCTAAGACAATGGCTTTGCTAGAAGAGCAACTCATTAGATTAAAGCCACACATTACAGCTGATACTGTCATTATCTCTGCGGCGATGGTGAGAAATATCCATAACTCTACACTGGAGTTATTTGAGAGAATATTAGGAACGACTCATACTTCCTTAGCACAAAAAAAAGCGCGTTTAGTTTTCACAAAGTATGAAAAAACAGATGCGATTAAACCGCCCTTCCCAAATAATATTCACATAAAGTCATTAGGTATTTACCTGAGTAATCATGCCAATGTATTTTCTAAAAACAAATTGGATTATGCGAGTTTGTTATTGCTAGAACAATTTAAGCTATTACCACCCTCCAAACATATTGTAGACCTAGGTTGTGGTAACGGTATATTAGGTCTTATCGCACAAAAACATCAACCTGAAAGTCAGATCAGCTTTTTGGATGAGTCTTATATGGCTATCGCTTCCGCACAGATGAATTACACTAATCTGTATAAGGAAAAAACATCTGCCCGTTTTATTATTAGCGATGGTTTAAGTGAGCTTCCTAAGAGTGATGAACTTGATCTAGTGCTTTGTAATCCTCCTTTTCATCAACAACATAGCATTGGTGATCAAATCGCATGGCGTATGTTTACACACAGCTGGCAACGCTTAAAACAAGACGGTGAACTATGGATTGTTGGCAATCAGCATCTTAAATACTCGGCTAAGCTAAAAAAGATATTTGGAAATAGCCGTATTGTTGCTAGTAATGAAAAATTTCAAGTGATTGCTGCGACTAAAAAATAATGATTTTATTCTGAGCGCTTATTAATCAAGTGCTCAGCCCTCCTCACATATAATACATCTTCCCCAAGCACTGACAGCTCATCAATAAAGTGCATCCAAGAAACAAATATCTACCGTATAGAAAGCAACAATCACAAATATCGCCGATTAATAAAGGGCTGATAAAAGCCTAACTAAACCGTAGAAAAAAGTAGAATTTATAATATGGAAGATAAATACGCAGATTTACTACAGCGATGTGCGAAGCGAGATCAACTTGCTTTTAAGCAACTTTATGAAGATGCTTCACCCAAACTACTGAGCTTATGCTTACGTTTATTACAAGACAAACAATTAGCGGAGGATGTGCTACAGGAGGGTTTTATCAAAATATGGGATAAAGCCGATACCTACGCACAAGGCAAAGGCAAAGGTATGACTTGGATGGCAACGGTTGTTCGTAATAAGGCGCTGGATAAGCTCCGCAGTCTTAAAACTAAGCCTGCTGAAACGGAAATTCAATACGAAGGCTTGGAGTTTGCTTCTGCTGATTTGACGCCAGAGTCATTGGAAGATCTCAGCCAAGATATGCAGGGATTAATGGCTTGTTTGAAAAAATTAAAACCTGCTCAACGTGAATGTATATTACTTTCTTATTATTATGGACATACTCATCAGGAGTTATCCGACAAACTAGGAAAACCATTAGGAACAGTGAAGGCTTGGATTCGTAGAGGCCTTGAGGATTTAAGACCATGTCTAACATAAAACGATACCAAAACCCTGAGGTTTTTGAGCAATTAGCCATTGAATATGCGGTTGGTGCTTTACACGGACGAGCACGAAAACGCTTTGAAGCCTTGATGGAAACGCATTTTTACCTGAAAGCAACCACAGAAGCTTATCAACATAAATTTGCTCACCTTGTAGAGCTGCTACCCGATGCGCAACCTTCAGATCAAGTATGGAAAAACTTAGAGTCTCATATTAAAACTACCGCGACTCCTGCTGTATCAGAGGCAAAAGAAAGCTGGTGGAGCTCCCTATTCAACACTAAGACATATGGTTTGATGGCCTCCGCTTTAATTGTCTCTGCGGCGCTTATTTTCAACCCTATGACTGGCTCCCCAATTGCTTACACTGCTATTTTAGAGTCTAGTAGCACGCATTCGCCTATGGCTGTGACACGTATCAGCCAAGCCGATATGAATATTTCTATTGATATGATGAAACATACGAATGTGCCTGACAATATGGAACTAACCCTGTGGTGTCACCCTAAAGGTGGCGGTAAACCCATGATGATGGGAACTATTTCTTCCTCAGGAAAAACAATTATCAAAATAGATAAATCAGAGTGGCGCAATTTTAAAAATGTAGGTCTGCTTGCTATCAGCCTTGAGCAGAAAGACAGCAAACACGCCGACTGGCCTAAAGGTGAAATCTTACTTAAAGGGTCATTAAACTCTGAGCATAAAACATAAATAACCACACATAATATTGCCACACCCATTACGTTAAAAACCAAAAAGAGCCAAGGACTTTCAATCCTTAGCTCTTTTTACTGCTAAGATATAAGCAATATTTCTCTTATGCGCCCTACGCTATGCCACTTTACTCTCCATACACAAATCTCTACTCTAGTTTCATAAAATCTCTAATTTTAACAATAGCCCTCTTTTTACCCTCGACTGTCTTAGCTAAAAACTTTGCTTTTCAGTTTATTCCCGAAGGTTATTTGGCGAGTACCTTTATGAATATAAAAAATATTAGTAGCTTAGGCATTAGTAATCAAAGGGTTGACGGGCTTCCAATAACAGAGGTATCTGGTCTAGCGTGGGACGAAGGGCGACAACTGCTCTATGCTGTTTCTGATTCAGGCGTTTTGTATCACATCAAACTCACAATCAAAAACAATAAATTAAGAAAAACAAAAGTCATAAAGGCATATCAATTAAAGGATAAGAAGGGCAAACCATTCAAAAGAAAATACAGCGATTCAGAAGGGTTATCAGTAAAGCGTAATGCTAATGGCAAGGTTATCGAGCTTATTATTTCCTTTGAACGTAAGTTTCGGATTGCTCGTTTTAATCTAAAAGGCAAGCTCTTAGCTGAAATAAAACTACCTAAAAAACTCACCAAAAGAAAAAACTATCAAGGCAAAAACAAAGGCTTAGAAAGCGTCACACTACATTCAAAGTTTGGCATTATCACTGCGGCAGAGCGCCCTCTTAAAAACTCGCCTAAACATTATCAAACCTTGTATTCTACTCAAGGAAAAGTTTGGCACTTTAAACAATTACCTTATAAAAACATATCGGTTACTGGCTTAGAAAGCTTAGCTAATGGCGATATTTTAGTCTTAGAGCGTGCCTATAGCGGTTTGTTTAGCCCGATGATTATTGCGCTACGCCAAGTGAAATTATCGGAGTGTAATCAATCACGCAAATGCAAAGTAGAAGATATAGCGGTATTTAATAGTATCGATGGTTGGCGAATTGATAATTTTGAAGGTTTAACACACTTTAAAGGTAATCAGTTCTTGATTGCATCCGACGACAACAATAGTCCCTTACAAAGCAGTGCTTTGGTGTTGTTTGAAATTAAATAGTGAAAATTACACCCACCTATTAAACCCCAAACAGATCTCATCGACTTAATCAGAGGTCTTTTGGAAAGCTATTGCTTTGGCATTAAGCTATGTGTGGCATGGCAAGCAAGGCAGTTTTGCATGATTTTTGATAGTTGTTTTAATGCTAGTTTAGTGTCTCTTTTTTCTTTTGATTCGGCCAAAAGTTGTTTGAAATCAGAGTGAATACTAATGCTTATTTGTTTAAACGCTAATGGCATTTTTGCAATTATTCGAGCAGGTGTTTTACCGCTAGAATCATTCACTAGGGTTTCAGCAACCTTAATCACATTATCCATATCATCATTTGAAATTGCCGTTACCAACTCTTGCATATGCCCAAGCAAAGAACGCATTTCACCTAAAATATATAAACGCTCACTTGCATCAAGAAGAATAACGACACGCCCGTCCTTGCCTTCTGCCACGCTACCTTGTACTAGAAACTTATAAGCACCACCAAAGATGACTGCTAATAATAAAACAATGATTACACCACACTTTTTATTCATCTATACACCTCTCTTATGATGATGACTAACAACCGTTATGCAATTTCCATTTATCTTTATGTCCCATTTTAATAGCCCATTCTGGAACTTCACAGTCCTTGGCAGGAGCTGATGATGCGGGTTGCTCAATAGGTGGGGTCGTAATTTGAGGCTCTGCTTTTTTTACGTCTTTATTTCCACAACCATTATGCAGCTTCCACTTTGCTTCGTGTCCCATCGCAATAGCCCAATCAGGAGCGGCACAGTCTTCTACTTTATCGCTTGCAGTGCTGGTCTTTTCTCCATGAATGAATGATGAGCTAGAAACTAGAAAAATCAAACCTAAAAACAAAGGTACTAAAAGGTATTGAAAGATATTAATTTTCTGGATGGCTACTCTATCTTTTACGGCACAAGTATTGCCTGGGCATAACTCAGCTTTCTGTCGGTGAAATAGCGTGTAAATTTTACAGCCTAAGCAAATACCAAAGGCGGCTTCAAAAAATAATAGCGTTAAACAAATAAGACACACTAATAAGTTAAAGGGACCGATAATATTATTAAGAACTATCAAATAAAACATAATGATAGCTAACACCAGCCCAATAGACCATGCAAACCTTTTTTGCGGAGCACCAACATATTCAACGTCTTGGTTACGGACAAAGAAACGCGCAATGATGAGTGTTGGCGAATACTTGGGGTTGATTAATACTCTGATTGAAAAATCCACAAGAAATATAACAACAAAGACTTTGGTAATCGTGAAATCACCAATGAGCCATGAGTTCAAAAAGGAGATCATTGCAAATAAGAAGAGAATGCCTGCGCTTGCCCTAACTTCACGCTCGTTCAAAACTTTTATTTCATACTCAGTAATTTTTTCGCCAAAAGAAAAAATGCTACTCATGCCATATCCACCCTATATTTTGATATTTATCAGTTATGGATAGAATATCACACAGAACAAGACATTAAATATGATTCAAATCATATTTTTTAATACAAATGTTAGTATTACTTTAAGCTCTAGCCACTGCCCAAACACCCACTTTTTCGACACCTGATTTTTTTAATAGATCAGCCAACTCAAAAACAGTAGCGCCTGTTGTCACTACATCATCAATAATCACTACGTGCTTTACCGAAATTGACTTAACAAGCTTAAAGCTATGACGAAGGTTTTGTTTACGTTTGACTGCATTTAATAAAGACTGCGCCTGAGTCTGCTTAACACGTTCGAGGTGCTGTTTTGCAATAGGAACATCCAATGCTTTAGCGATAGGTCGGGCTATTTCTAGGGCTTGATTAAAACCTCGTTTACGCAATCTTTTCTTATGTAATGGCACAGGAATAATGACATCTGGAGTTTCTATTTGTTGAGATTGAAGTGTATTCAATAGTAGATGGCTAAGAATTTTTGCGTAACTTAAATTACGATTAAACTTCAGCTGAGCCACCAAATAATCAACAGGGTAACCATAATGTAAGCTACTGATTAAATAATCGATAGCAGGTGGGGATTGCTGGCACTGCCCACACAAAGCGGTCTCTACCTTATCAGGGAAAGGCAAACCACATTGTCTACAGCTGTGCTGTATTTTTGGTAAATCGTGCAGGCAGGCATCGCACAGAGAAACCACCCCCGCATTCGCATCACATAAAACGCAGGATGGAGTAAATAAACGCACTTAAAAGCTCCCCTAGTCCCACTCTATCTCATCGCCATTTTCCTGCATATAATCATAAATGAGTGATTCATTCTCTATTAGCTTTTTTATAAGTAATATAAAACTACTCGCTTTAGCTTCATTATCAGCTGTTAAATCATAGTAAGCCGCATACATTCCAGCTTCTGGATCGCTCTCCAAGCCATCCAATAACTCAGGGCTATTTTTCTCTAAATAATGGTTTAAAAAAGCCTCCCAGTTATAACCATTCATATAAGCAAGCTCATGGAGTTTATTCATTTTCTCACCAATCTCAAAAACTTTATCTTGCTCAATATAAAGACATACAGAAATATTTTTGTACTCTTCTATTTTCATTAGCTGGACATAATCACTCATAAACTACTTTCCTTTTTATTCTATTCTAAAAATATTTACGGGCTAGCCCACACCCTTCGACTCTGCTCAAGGAGCTAGTTACTTTTACGATGATTAACACTTCGCTATCGCCACCTCTTTTGTTAAAATTTTATCAAATTAACAGAGGTAACATTATGGCTAAATTAACGCATTTTAATGCGCAGGGCGAAGTCCACATGGTTGATGTTGGCGCGAAGGATATTACCCACCGCGTTGCCGTCACAGAAGGTCGGATTTTGATGGAAGATGCAACCTTGCAACACATTTTATCGGGTACGAATAAAAAAGGTGATGTACTCGGTATTGCACGTATTGCTGGCATTATGGCATCAAAAAGAACTGCCGATCTTATCCCTCTTTGCCATCCTCTAGCATTAACAAAAGTAGAAATAGAGCTGGTAACTGAAGAAAATCCTGCGGCCATTTATTGTAAAACCACCGTTGCTACTAGTGGACAAACAGGTGTAGAAATGGAGGCATTAACTGCCACTCAAATTACTCTACTCACCATTTATGATATGTGCAAAGCGGTTGATCGCGGCATGGAAATTAGTAACGTGAGATTACTGAAAAAGAGTGGTGGAAAATCGGGGGATTGGGAGATTGAAGACTCATTAGAAAATAAAAAATGATCCCTCTTTACATGATCTTCCGCTTCCAATAGTGAGGGAGATAAATTCAGGCTTCCTCATCGAAGCAGGTGGAGTACCACCTGTATAAAAGGCTGTCAAAGCCCTAATAAACAAGGAAGTAAAATCATGTCCAATCCATATAAGCGTAAAGCGGTAACGCTCGCTACATCTTTTGTAATTGCTGGCGCAGGTCTTTCTGCAACTGCAGCAGTATCTGCGGCTCCCGCTACTGCCAAACCTATTGGCTCTAATTTAGTGGTTAACTTCTCTCCTAACCGTTTCAAAGGTTTGAAATGCGATCCGAGAATTTGCAACCCTGCTCCAATAGGTAAACTAAACCTAGTTAAGCGACTCAGATTCCCCATCATAAAACCAGGTTTGGTTAACCCTGCACCTGTTTTTCGTTTTAAAAAATAGGTATCAGCCATGACAATGCAACGCATACAAGAATTTTGGTTGGAGCAAACCATTGCAGAATACAATTCATCTGCACGCACGGTTCACCTAGCCCATTGGATGCAACACATTGCCATGAGCCCTGATCTCATCCGTGATGCAATACGCATTGCGGATGATGAGATGGTTCATGCACAACTGTGTTATGCCACCGCGGTGGATGCTGGATATTCCTCTGCTTTACCAGAAGACCAATTTTCACTGTCATTAGTGGAAACCTCTGATGACCTACGTTATAGCTTTTTAAATGTATTGGTTGAGAGTTATTGTTTTGGTGAAACAGTTGCTGTGCCATTGTTTAGTGCAATGCGGCAAGAAACACAACAGGAGTCGGCATTAACCGTATACAACCGAGTTTTAGAAGATGAGCCACGACATGCCGCATTCGGTTGGTTAACCCTTGCATGGTGTGATGAGCACTGGAGTGAAACGCGTGAATGGCTAACAACCATTGTGCCATCGGCTTTACTCGCAATGAAAGCCGCCTATGTGACAGATGAGACTTTCAAGCCATCCTTATCAGACGAAGAACATCGTTGGGGAATGATGGATCCAAGCCGATATAATGAGATTCTATTTCAATCGGCTAAAAAAACATTTTCTAATCGCCTAAGTCATTATGAAATTAGCTTAGATGACATGCTGAAAAACTGGTAAACGTACT
>DQSN01000187.1 GCA_015663245.1 Leucothrix mucor | reverse complement strand
ACTCATCACGCTCTCGATTATTGATGCAAAAACCATGCTACTACCTGACAATCTCACTCTGCCATTAATGTGGCTGGGCATTGCGGTTAACTATCAGCATTTATTCGTTGATCTGCACAGCAGTGTACTGGGAGCAATCATTGGTTATTTATCGCTATGGACCTTGTTTCAAATCTTCAAGCTGGTAACAGGTAAAGAAGGAATGGGTTATGGAGACTTTAAAATACTTGCTGCCCTTGGTGCATGGGGAGGATGGCAGATTTTACCCTTTACTGTTTTTGCGGCCTCACTATTTGGTGCAATATTTGGTATAGCATGGATGATTATTAAGAGAGATCGAAATGCAAATATGATTCCCTTTGGTCCTTGGCTCGCCTCTGCGGGATTAATTGCATTTTTATGGAGGGATGAAGTTATTAAAGCAATGACAGGCTTTCTGACTCCATAGTAGCCCACAGTAAAATAAAAATAGAAAACTCCTGTGAACTCATTGCTACAGTGAAAGACAAATTTTATTATCAACTCAGGCTAATTGTTTTTTTAAAATGACTCTAGTCATAAAAATCTTAGTCTTTTTGTAGTAGAATATGTCACGGATAAATTCACCTTAAAATTAATACTTACTATTTCTATGCGAGAATTTTCATGAAAAAACTTAAGCTACTATCTGCTGCTATAGCAGTAAGTTTCATCACTACTCCTGTCTTTGCGGAGCCTTCACTGTTTGATTATAAGCAAGCTACATCATCCTATGAAGATGCTTATATTACAGGTAACTTTAATGTAGGCAGTGGCAACCAAGGTCAGTCAAACTATGATCTTGATTTATCATTGGATTACGAAAAAGTATTTAGCTCTCCTAGCCGTAATACAAAGCTAGATTTTATCGGTGCTGGTTCTCGTTCTCGTGGGTCTAACAAAGGCGACAAAACAAACTCTACCTATCAATTATTAGGATCTGCAACAGTTGATAATTATTTTAGAGCAAATAGTAATGGCTCTTTTTGGTATGGGAAAGGTGAGGTGGGTGCAAAAAAAGGACAAGTAAAGCCTTTCACTAAAGCAACCGTTGGTGTTGGTTACGGGCGTGTAGTGAATGTTACCCCAATGGCGCGCGCTATTCGTGTTGTTCAGGCGCTACGTAAAAATGGCACGCTAAGAGCTGATCCAGCAAATAGCACCTACCAATCGATAGCAAATACAATCGCCAAAGAAGCAGAATACCGCAGTAAGCATGGCATAAGAGACTACGAGCAGCATTGGATTGCAGATATTGAAAAAGCACTTAAAAATGGTGGTGCATTAGGTGCTAAAGGTACAATCAAAGCTTACGATGTATTAACTAATGAGCGTATTTCAACGCGTAAACATGGTTGGTTGGTACGCGCAGGTATTGGTGCTGTACTAAGTGATTACGATGGAGAGACAGGTAAGCCCGCTATTGAAGTAGGTGCTGAGTATCACCTTCCATTAAATAATCAAACTCAGTTCTCAAATGAAGCTATTTTTACCACAACGTTAAAAGATAATAGCAATAGCTATATTGTAAATAACAATATGTCGTTAACACATGAGCTAACAGATGTGATTGATTGGGAAAATAAATGGGCTTTAAACTACAGCAAGTCGGATAATGCAAAAAGCACAACGACTAACACTCTAACCTCTGCTTTTAACTATGAGCTTAACAATAAGTTAGACTTTAATGTCACGGCTACTCTTAGCAAAGTGAATGATAACATTGCTAATAACGGTAATGATGACGTTGATAAAAGATTAACAATGGGTATTAAGTACCGTTTAAAATAAGTACATTTTGATACTTTAGGTGTAGCTAAATCATCACCCAAACTAAAAGGGAAGCTATCATAGCTTCCCTTTTTTGCTTCAATCTTAAAAAATACTCAAGCAGACCGCCAAACCACCGCAATTTCATCCACAACAATATCTGTTTTTCTTAGTTTGATTGCAAATTCTTCGATAGTAATTTGATCAATATCAAACTTGTCAGCCAACACATCTATTTTATCTTCTACTTCATCTGCGAGTAACTGAATATCATCTTTGATTTCTTCTACGCGCTCTTCCGCGCGTCCTACATCGCCACGTTCTTTTAATACACGACTACCTCGACTAATAGCACGCCCTACTTTCGCGGTTGAAGAGCGTCCAAACAATGCGCCAAGCACAGCTATACCCGCAGAAACTAAAGAGCCAGATGTATCTGCTTTTTCTTTCTCCACACGGTCTTCTGCACGAGATAAGCGGTTTAATAAAACCTTCTCTTTTTTCCCGTAACGCTCTTGTAGTTTATCTATTTCGATTTCTTTTTTATCATCCAGCAGATCTTTTAAACGGACCTTAAAATCACCGAGTGATTCATAAGGGCTCGATTCTAATTTGGGTGATTTTGAACGATGTAATTCCATACGATAGTTTTGATAGAGCCATCCTTTCAGGCTTGCTGTTGCTTTTTTCAGAGCTTTATCTGTCGAAATGAATTTAGGGACTGGCGCATATTTAGCGGCACTTGGAGCTTGAACCATAAGATCATTTAAACAAAATTCTATCTCATCTTTTTCGTTGTGATCCCAATCTAAAGTACGATCATCATTACTCAGTGAGAGTTTAAGGCAATGCTCTTCTTCCTCATCAATTCCGCGTGTTTGATTAAAGAAGTGTAGCGATGTTTTTGCCACAATACTGGGCTGGTAACGATGTTGCTCCGTTAAATCGAGGTCATAATACTGCGAGATTGTACTATCCAACGCCGTATAATTTTCATAGCCATCTACAGTTTGCAGGACTGCTTGTGGTTTAGCCTCCGCCTTAGCTTTTAGTTCAGCTTTTTTCTCTGCCATTAATGTCGATATTTCATCACGCTTTAACGGTCCTTTGAGATAACTCATTACCCAGCGGGTACCAAATAAACGAATATCATCAAGATGCGCGCTTTTAAGGAAGAAAGTACGCTTCTTTAAATTTGCTAACAGGGTTTGAATCTCTTTTTTATCGTAATCAGAACCAACTTTTCCGCCTAAACCATCAATCACTCGGTTTATATCTTGCGACGTTTGCAAACGTCCGATAAACCATGTGCCTATATTCGATAGACCTTTATAGTCAAGGTCAACAGGATTTTGCGTGCTTAAAATAATTCCCACACCAAAAGCGCGCGCCTGTTTGAGTAACAGCAACATTGGCTCTTTACTAGGTGGGTTTTTAATTGGCGGAAAGAAACCAAAAATCTCATCCATATAAAGGATGGTTTTTAGGGCTGATGTGCCGCTTTGGCGACGCATCCACGCGATGTATTTGTTGAGCAAAATGGTGACAAAGAACATTCGTTCATCATCATTAAGATGTGAAATTGAGAAGATGGATATTCTCGCTTTGCCATTTTCATCATAAAGTAGTTTTTGAATATCTAAATCATCGCCCTTTAACCATGCGCTAAAAGTAGGTGATGCGATAATCGCATTAAATTTTGTCGCTAATTTAAAACGTTCTGACTGAGGATAAAAACCTTCTAAAGGCAATACACCAATTTTCTTAAACGGCGGGCTAATCACACGGCCTATTAAATCTTCAAGACTAAGGCTATTTCCTGCCATCCATGACTTCGTAATAAGCTGTGCTAAGAGGATATATTCTTTTGACTCAACAGGGTCAGCATCAACACCAATTAAAGCCAACAAACTGCTAACCGTTGTTTTGATATACGAAGAAAAGAAATCACTGTCTTCGATGATTTGACTGGGAGGAGCGTCTAAAGAGCTAAGCACATTGAGACTAACACCCGCGCTACTACCAGGTGTGTAAATGGTTTTTTCGACAGCATTAAATTTTGCTACACGTTCAACCGTTTGATGCGAACGCTCAATACCACTTTTCCACATGGATGATATTTTTTCAGCATAATCAGCAGGATTTTTCTCTTTAGAGCGAGCCTCATCGGCTACCCACGGCTGAAAAGCCTCAGGAGAAAAATCAGGGTCGGTCAGGCAAAGGTTCCCCATATCACCTTTGGGGTCAATAATAATTGCAGGGATATTATCAATGGCAGCTTCTTCTATCAGCCCCACCCCTAAACCTGTTTTACCACTGCCCGTCATGCCGATAATGGCGGCATGGGTGGTGAAATTTTTGTTTTTTAATAGCGTTAATGCATCGGTGGTATCCAATGTTTCTTTATCAACATCTTGACCAATATAAAAAAGACCCAGTTTTTCATAAAGTTCTATCATCGGAGGCTCCTGTAATTTTTGTCGTAAGGTTTACAGCATAATACCCTAACAGATAGAAATTTAAAGCGAGATAAAATGCTATTTAATAAAATTACTCAAAGGAACAGCTACTAAAAAGTCACGTCACACAAGTCTAAAACTATATCATAGGTATAATTTATATGGATAATGTGGTTTTTTATACTTGAAATTTACCGACTAGCTTCATGTTTACATTATAGATAATCATTAAGCCGATATTAATGATTGAAAAGCAATCAATCAGATTATAATGTAACCATATAGGTTATTTTTAGTACAGTCATAAAAAGAAAGATGCTAATCCCCTAAGCAATCTATAGCACTGTAACCAGCTTGAAATTGCCTTTAATAAGTAACGCTTATTTGAGCTTATCTAAAGCTGAAAATTATAATTTTCTTTTTGATGGTTGGAAATAATGGGTAGAATAAACTTACAAGATGCTCGACATTTATCAATGCGCTCGGGCTTAGGTGTGCGCTGGAAAGACCTCCAACGCTATCAGAACCTACCAAAAACTAAAAGCATTCAACATATTGTTTATAGTGCATCTAACCGTTGGATGTTACCTCCACCTAAACTAGCCGAGTGGACACCTTGGAGTGCCAAACAAACACCACAACATCGACAACACTTACATAGACGTTTAAACAGCGACAAGCAGGCACTTAAACAATGGACTGTCCAGAATATGCTGCGTACACCTTATCCTCTAACGGAACGTATGGTGTTGTTTTGGCACAATCATTTCACCTCTTCAATTAACAAAGTGAATCAGCCTAACCTGTTACTCAAGCAAAATATTTTATTTCGCCGACATGGTTTAGCTAATTTTAAAAAGCTATTACATGAAGTCTCTCGTGACCCTGCTATGTTGATTTATTTAGACAATGACTATAGTACCGCAGGCAAACCTAATGAAAATTTTGCACGTGAGTTATTGGAGCTGTTTACCCTAGGTGAAGGAAACTATTCGGAAGCAGATATTTTAAGTGCAGCGCAAGCCTTTACAGGCTGGACAGTAGATCGTCGTAATAAACGCTTTGTATTTCGCAAAGATTTACATGACAATAGTGTTAAGACCTTTATGGGGAAGAGGGGAAGGCTTAACGGCAATCATATCATTGATAGAATATTGCAAAGTCCGCATGCCTCAGAACATATTGCCGAGAAATTCTGGGCTGAGTTTGTAAGTGATGAAAGACCTAACCCACATACGATAAGGCGTTGGGGAAATAGTTTTCGGCATGCTAATTATGATATTCGCACTTTGCTGGTGACGGTGTTAAATAGCCGAGAGTTTTGGTCATCACACAATCGTGGTGAAAAAATAAAATCACCAGTGGAGCTGGTTATTGGTACTTTGCGGTCATTGGTTATTAAACCACCTAGTGTGCAGCGTATTGTTAATATTTGTGATGCCTTGGGACAAAAAATACTAACACCCGAAACACCTCAAGGTTACTCAGGTGGACAAGAGTGGGTTGATACTTACACCTTGCCCGTACGCATTAACGTAATGGCTGAACTCATTAATAAATCCAGTGCACTAGATATTGCCAGAATTCCCAATATACCCGTAGCAGAAAAAGAAAATTGGCTATTAGCCAGAAAACCTATTCGCCCGACTCCCTCTCATACGCAAAATCGTAAGCAAAGCTTACACACTTTATTAACTGATCCTGCTTATCAACTAATCTAAGGAGCCTTGCTATGAAACGCAGAACATTTATCAAACTAGGCTCTCTTGGGTCGTTACCGTTAACCGCAGGGTTGTTATCCGAAAGCGCACAAGCATCACAGGGTAGAAATACCTCTCCGCCTCGTAAACGCATTGTTGTTTTAGTCGAGCTACGGGGCGGTAATGACGGTTTAAATACGCTCATTCCATTTACCGATCCTTTGTACTACAAGTTGCGTCCTAGTATTGCAGTACCTAGAAAATCAATGTTGCCAATTACTGATTCTTTAGCAATGCACCCTTCCTTACGTCCACTACAAAAATATTGGCAAGGCAAAGAAATGGCATGGCTACAGGGAGTAGGGTACCCGCGTAGTAATCGCTCGCACTTTCGGTCGATTGATATTTGGGATACAGCTTCTAATTATAACCAAACCTCCAGTGAGGGATGGATTGCTAATTTATTAGGAGCACATCATGATATTGCAGGGCTTGCGGTTAATTCAGATCTAGGTCCACTCTTAGGAGATAGAGCAAGTAGTTTAAAAATAAACGATATCAATGCCTTTGTGCGTGGTAATCGGCATATGAAGGTTAATACCTCTAATACTAGCAATAATTCTCTGGCTCATTTATTAAAAACAGAGCGAATTGTTGTGGAGTCGACAGCTACATTAAAAGACCATTTACACAAAGCGCATGACTTAACACGAAGCTTTCCTCGTCATCAATTTGGTAAGGAGTTTGCTTCAGTAGCACGCTTAATTAACAGTGGTATCGGCATTCCTAGCTATAAAGTCACACTCAGTAGTTTTGATACACATGCAATGCAAAAGCACCAACATACTAGATTACTAAAAATGCTCGCAGATAGTTTGCACGCCTTTGCCCAGAATATGAAACGTAATGGTCATTGGGATGATGTACTTGTGATGACGTATTCCGAATTTGGTCGTCAAGCAGCTGAAAATGGTAGCCATGGAACCGATCATGGTGAAGCTTCGGCTCATTTAGTCATGGGAGGAAAAGTACGTGGTGGTATTTATGGTAGAAATCCAGATTTAAAACGTCTAAATAAAAATGCATTACGCCACAGTGTTGACTTTCGCTCTGTTTATGGAACAGTCGCATCACGCTGGTGGGGGTTGCGTAATCCTTGGAATCGTCCATTGATTCCTTTTGTTTAGGAGGCTGACGGAGAATGGAATAAGCTACTGCAAATTCACCTGATTGCACCTGTTTTATGGTCAAATTCGTTAAAGGGAACAACCATTTTCCTCATTTGATCATAAAACAGGCGCTAATCAGTCAAAGTTTCGCGACGCTTACCATTCTCGGAGTCTGGTCGAAAATAAAGACTCACTTTACAGCTAGGGAATCTTGTGAAAATAGCATGATATAAAAATGAATATGCCTTGCTCATCCTCAAACAATGAGCAAGCTGTTTGGGGCTTTTTAGCCCCTTTTTTTATTGATCTTCTTCACCATCCAGCGGAACCAACATAATCTCATCTCCTGAATCAATAAATGCGGACAGCTCTGCCTGCATTCTATTAATTATTACCTGTATATTATCCTCAGCAAAGGCGGTCTCCCATTCGCCACCTTTTGCCCGCAACCATTTCAACAAACCCGATACATTTGTCACCGATGTTGGCAGCGTTACCGTCTCACCTTGCACACTTGATAACTCTGCCAAATGTGCGATATACAATAGCTCTACCGTTTTAACTTCCGCAAACTTGGCTTCATTTTTATCACCTCGATTTAAACCGTATAGTTTTAGCCTTGTGAGGTAATCAGCCCAGTTTTTTTCATAGTTAGAGCCAAGGTCATACAAAGTTTCCCAAGAATAAATCCCTGTATTATGTCCATCATCAAAGACCAAACAGACCGAATAACTTCCCATTGGCTCAACCGCAGTAATGTTCACCATTGCTTTACCATCGACAGGTCTAGCCACCGCTCTGACCTCAGCAGAAGGAGAGTAAACTCGTAAATATTCGCAGGGACAGTTAAAACTAACCCCATCAGAAAAACCCACTTCTAAAAAACGTGACTTTTGATGCAACTTAATGACTGTCGGAATTAATTTCATAAGAGTAATACTCGTAGTGGGGTTAATTTTGTGGGTATTCTAAGGGATGCTCTTAAATTTTCCTATAATCATGGTTATGAATAAGTTTAAGGAGTTGAGATGAACAGTTTAATCACCATTGCCAGCTATACCAACTCACTGCAAGCCAATATCGTCAAAGGACGTTTGCAGGCGGAAGATATTCCCGCAACCTTAGCTAATGAGCAATACATTAATGCTGATTGGTTATTATCAAATGCTTTGGGTGGCGTGCAAATACAAGTCCCAGAGGGATATGCACAACAGGCTAGAGAGATTATTAAAACAATAGAGAATGGACAGCTTGAAGCAGGAAAAGAATGGGAGGATGTAGATCAATTACTTTGCCCCAAATGCCAATCTGATGACATCAAAATAAATAATATTATCTGGAAGGTATCATTTCTATTTACCAACATTCTACACACACCACTCCCCTTTTCGCAGCATGCCTATAGCTGTAAGCAATGCCAGCATGGGTGGTCTATGGATGATGAAAAAGAATACTCTATAGGGGTGATTTTGTTTTACATAATATTGTTAGCAGCTTGTTTTTCCCTCCTAATTGAAGGGCTTGCTTCATTGGGACGTCTTTTAGGAGCCTGACCGAGAATGGTAAGCGCAGGCTCCTAGGGAAGTTCATTAATATATGAATTTATTAGGGTTGGTATTATTTAGCCGTTGGTAGCCCCACACGTTTCCAGCCAATATACCCATCAGAGTAGTTTTTCACATTGGTATAGCCCATTTTCATCAGCGTATCTGCTGCCAGTGGACTACGGATATTCGCGCCACAGTAAACCACAATTGGAGTATCTTTTTTTAGGGCGACATTGGTTGCACGCCACTCCAACCAACCTCTTGGGATATTTACATTTTGCTGGGCTTTAATTGCTCCCCCCATTGAGGTGACTTCTGATGGCAAACGCACATCTATTAAAGCAACTTCGGGATTGTCTGCTAATAGTTTTTTTAATTCCGCAGTACGAATATTTTTCACATGCTTGAGAACTTCAGCCTGTAACTGATCACCACCTTTGATACCTGGCACACCTGCTTGAACCACAGGAAGTATCGCTGTTGATAAGACTAAAGCAGCACTAAGAGAGACTATTTTCATTTTTAACATTGTAGATGATTCCTTTGATTTAGAAATGAAGATTTTGTAGGATTATTAAATCCTCATTCCTTTCTATTTATAAATTATAGCCATCTATCCCTACGTTTTTTTCTGTAAAATAGATGCACTTTTCCATAACACTGGCTAGAAAATGAAAATTGGCATGATGGGCGCAATGTCCGAAGAAATTGAGCGACTAAAAATCCAAATGGATATTGAATACAGCGAAGTAATCGGACAAAAAACTATTTATATCGGCACCCTGAAAGAAAAGTCCGTTGTATTAGTTTTCTCAGGCTGGGGGAAAGTTGCCGCAGCCTCAACCGCCACGCTTTTAATAGAACGCTACCAAGTGACGCAAATATTATTTACAGGTGTTGCGGGTGGAGTGGACGAAAAACTCAATATCGGCGACATTGTTATCAGCAATGCCTTGGTTCAGCATGACATGGACTGTGCTGGGGTGATGGGAATTAAACGCTTTGAAGTACCTTTGGTAGGCATACAAGAGTTTATTCCTGATGCCTCTCTTCAACAAGCCGCGAAGAATGCAGCTCAAAACTATCTATTAGATGACCTTAAAAACGATGTGACGGCAGTAGACCTTGAGGTATTTAATATTAGCCAGCCTTCGATACACATGGGACTCATTGCTAGTGGTGATCAATTCATCACATCACAAAAAAAACTCCACGCTCTACGCAAAGACTTACCCAACTTATTAGCCGTAGAAATGGAAGGGGCTGCGGTAGCCCAAGTTGCTCATGCTTATGGACTACCTTTTATTGTTATCCGCACCATCTCAGATAAAGCTGATGATAATGCCAGTATCGACTTTCCACATTTTTTAGATAAAATTGCCTCGCACTTTACTGCGGGTGTTGTTATTCGATATTTGCAGGCTTTGTAAAAATACCTCCGAACCTTGTAGAATATCCATGTGTTACATTTTTCCAAGCTTTCAAGGAAACTATCCTACCTAAGCGGGATTAGGTAGTCTCTTTAACTCAGTGAGAATGTAATATGGGACCTCTTCCGTAAAGCTCAGGTATACAAGCTCAAGAATGACAGCTCATATTTTTCGCCCATTGTTCCACTTCAAAAGATTGGGGTTTATGTATTTGGTATTCTTCTAAAGTCTTATCATCGGTCTTATTAGCAAGCGTTCTATCTATGGCTAGTACCGTTCCATCACTCCCTTCTAACAGTATTACTGGCTTTTTCCCATTCAAGACCAAGCAATAAAATTCTTTGAAAGTACTGAACTTATCCTGATTCACTTTAATGATTTCCATCGCCGCAAGTTGGTGTGTACCAGTGTTATGTGATGTGGGTAAAATATTCATTAAAGTAATATTATCGATCTTATCTTTTTCTTCTGATTTTTGATGTTCCTTCTTCGTTAAACAGCCCTCATTAGCTTTGTTGGCAACAA
This sequence comes from Leucothrix mucor, assembly GCA_015663245.1. Taxonomy (GTDB): domain Bacteria; phylum Pseudomonadota; class Gammaproteobacteria; order Thiotrichales; family Thiotrichaceae; genus JAGLBW01. The sequence continues at coordinate 5,732 of DQSN01000187.1, read as the reverse complement.
AGACATAGCCTGCATAAATAAAATAGCGGGGAGCTTGGTCAAATTCCAAATCCTCCTCTGCTATATCCCTGAGAGGAAGCTTGATATTTTTCACCTGATCATTTCGCATAATCTCAAGTTCTAATATATCACCCACTTGATGCATATCGACATAGTGCAAGAAGGTAAAGCGCGTGTTATCCGAACCAAAAACACGACTGTTGTTTTCAATCTTTTTTCCACTGATGCTTGTTATAATATCGCCTTTCTGCAAAACACCTTCTGCTTGTGTATTTGCGCAAACTTTAGTTACCAAAACGCCTGACTTATCAGCAGGTAGCTTATAATAACCTTCTCGCAAGACAAGACTTTCCATTTTTTGTGTTTCAATAGGAAGATAAGGCATACCATCTACTTTGCCATCGCTAACATCTTTTAAGAAACGTTTGATTATGTTCACAGGAATCATATATCCCCCTGAATTATCATCGGCATCATCAAACTGCATCACGATCCCTATCACTTTCTTTTCAACCATTGCGGGCCACCACTATTTCCATAGTTGATTGCTGCATCGACCTGAATAGCTAAATAGGAAAGACCACTATGCGCATAACTCTGGTATTCAATACGAGAAATGACTCCCTCTGTGATACTCAGCGCATCTCCGCCCATAGGGTATCCATACACAACAACTTTTTGATGAACATTAGGCAATTTCCCCAATTCAAGTGGCTTTATTTTTTCAAAAAAACTTTCATCATCAAGCGTAATTAATGCCAGATCAGTCTTATGAGATGTTGCTACTCTTGATGCTTTGTAGCGTTTGGAGTCACCATCGAGTTGAACTTCTATAAAGGTGCTATTCTCAACGACATGTGCATTTGTAATAATACGATTGCCTGAGATAACAAACCCAGCGCCTGTACCACTGATAGGACTTGTATTCCATGGTTCCGACTCATCAAATGATTTTGATGTGACATGAATTTTCACTACAGATAAAGCAATCGCGTGCTTATCATCTAATGCAAAAGCACTCTGAAAAAAATCTGCAAAAAGAAAAAAGAGAACAATGTAAAGTATTTAAAGAAATGGTCATTCATATTATTTAGTGGTCTGGAGTATTGGTGGATGCAAAAATGAGCATTAAATAGCATCAAGTGCCTATTCCATATTGGGTAATCCCAAGACTTACGCTCATTCCTTAGCTTCTTGATAAAATATTCAGGGGGAGGGTAAAAATCGCTATGATTTAAATAATCATATTCGTCATCCGCAGAATATTAAACCGAGTAAAGCAAATATTGGGGGGAGTTGTGCAAAGTGATATTACTCGTGGTTTTCAGAATCGGTGCTTCCCATAGAAGGAAACAAAACATCAATATCAGCAGGCAGTTCTTCACTAATTTGAGCATTGCCTGCTATCTCATCCCAACTGGCTTTAGAATCAGTAAAAATATGATGAGCTACTTGTAACTCTGGCTCACCTTCCAGCAAACCTGCGGGAACCCACATTACATTTTTATGCAGGGAAGTGGTATTAGGGACGGGGCTCCCGCAAGTTTTACAAAAATTCACACGATAGCCAGAGTTTTTTATAAAGGTTTTGTAATTACCCTTCCCCGACAGCCAACGAAACGTATCTTTTGCCACAAGAAAACCTGCATTAGCAGATGCTCCTGTGGTTTTACGACACTCAGAGCAATGACATTGGTAGATCGTAGCAGGAGGGTTTTTTACCTCAAAACTTATATCGCCACAGAAACATATGCCTTTGACGATGTTATTTACCGCCGAAGAAGCCAATCTTATTTGCTAAATTTGTAGAACGAATCATTTAGGTAATCACCAATTTTTTGCAACTCTTCAGGGAATAACTCTGTCCCAAGTTGAGCATCACACATGCCTACCATCTTATGTAAACCAGCATATGAGGTCATTTTAGATTCTGGCTTTTTAGGGTAATAGCCTTCGCCATGACATTTTGCACAGTTCGCTTCATGTAAAGCAACTCCTGAATCTTCATCGTCTTCCGCCTGTTTTTCTGGAGCTTTCGCTTCAACCTTCTTTTCAGTCATTGCTTCTGTAGCCTTTGCTACCACAACTTTTTCAACTGCTTGGGCAGCTTCTTTTGCAGTATCTGTCGATGTTTCACTTTGACAGCCTGCCAACGTAAAAAATGAAATAAAGAGTATCAATGGGATTTTATTCATCACTTTGCCTTTGTATGAGTATTAGTAGATAATTTTATAGTAGCACACCAATACTTGAGCTCATTTTCTAGATACCATTTTTTCAGAATCTTTCATCAAAACTTGTTATTCTATCCCACCTTATATTGATATATACCTATTAGGATTAAGCTGTGACAGATAAGAAGACCGAAAATAGTGTCGATTACAAAAAAACACTAAACCTGCCAAAAACAGATTTCCCTATGCGTGGAAACTTAGCTAATCGCGAACCTGCAATGCTAAAACAGTGGAATGAAGCTGAACTTTACGAGAAGTTACGTGAACATGCAGCAGGTCGTCCAACCTTTATTTTGCATGACGGGCCTCCTTATGCAAACGGCAAGCTACATATTGGTCACGCGGTTAATAAAATCCTGAAAGACATTATTATCAAAAGTAAAACCTTGTCGGGTTACGATGCACCTTATGTTCCTGGCTGGGATTGTCACGGCTTGCCTATTGAAGCGCAGGTTGAGAAAAAAGTTGGTAAAGTAGGCAAAAAAGTTGATGCTACAGAATTCCGCCAGCTCTGCCGTGAATACGCGACAGGTCAGATTGAAGAGCAAAAGGCTGATTTCATCCGCATGGGTGTATTAGGCGAGTGGGATAATCCTTATAAAACGATGAATTTCGAGACCGAAGCAGACATCGTGCGCTCTTTGGCTAAAATTGTTGATAATGGTCACCTTCATAAAGGTGAAAAGCCAGTCAACTGGTGCTTAGATTGCGGCTCATCATTAGCAGAAGCCGAAGTAGAGCATCACGATAAAACCTCCACCTCCATTGATGTGAAATACGCAGTGATAGACGTTGCGGCAGTTGCAAAGAAATTTTGTGTAGGTTCCATTGATAGTATCGATGCGGTTATCTGGACAACGACACCTTGGACACTACCTGCAAGTATGGCGGTTTCCCTGCATCCTGAGCTGGAATATGTCTTAGTCAAAACTGACAAAGGCAATCTGATCCTTGAGGATTCCTTACATGAGTCTGCACTACAGCGTTACGAGATTGAGTCTTTTGAAGTATTGGGGCGTTGTAAAGGTGCTGACTTAGAAAAAACTGTATTACAGCATCCTTTCTTTGATCGTAAAATACCTATGATCTTGGGTGATCATGTTACTGCCGAAGGTGGTACAGGTGCCGTACACACAGCACCAGCTCATGGTGCAGATGACTATGTGGTCGCTAAAAAATATGGCATTGAAGTTTACAATCCTATCGGAAACAACGGCTGTTACTTAGATGATGTCCCCTTATTTGGCGGACTATTCGTATATAAAGGCAATGATTTAACGCTAGAGTTGCTAGAGAAAAACTCCCGTTTGTTGAAAACTGAAAAAATCAGACACAGCTACCCTCATTGTTGGAGACATAAAACACCGATCATTTTCCGTGCGACACCCCAGTGGTTTATCAGCATGGAAAAGAAGAATTTACGCAAAGACGCGTTGAATTCAATTACAAGTGTTAAGTGGATTCCTGATTGGGGCGAAAACCGTATTCATAAAATGATCGAAGATCGCCCTGATTGGTGTATATCACGCCAGCGTTTTTGGGGTGTGCCGATTCCGCTGTTTATCCATAAAGAGACCAGCGAGTTACACCCTGACACGCAAGAGCTAATGGAAAAAGTTGCTCAAGGTATCGAGAAAGAAGGTATTGAGTTTTGGCATCGTAACAGCGCCGAAGATTTAATTGGTGATGATGCAGCTAACTATGAAAAAACCACGGATACTTTGGATGTATGGTTTGACTCTGGCACAACCCACGAATCTGTTTTAGGTCGTAGAGATAACCTCTCTGCCCCTGCTGATTTATATTTAGAAGGCTCGGATCAGCATCGTGGCTGGTTCCAATCATCACTATTAACATCAGTGGCGATGCATGGTCGTGCTCCTTACAAAAACGTATTAACTCATGGCTTTGTGGTCGATGGCGATGGCAAGAAAATGTCGAAGTCCATCGGCAACATCATTGCACCCATGAAGGTGATGAACAATCTCGGCGCTGATATTCTACGTTTGTGGATATCATCGGCGGACTATTCACGCGAAATCACCGCTTCAGATGAGATTTTTAAACGTGCCGCCGATGCGTATCGTCGTATCCGTAATACCTCACGCTATTTGCTATCGAATATCAGCGACTTTGATCCTACAACCGACCTTGTTGATGCAAAAGATATGTTAGCACTCGACCGTTGGGCTGTAGCACAAGCAGCACACTCGCAAACGAAGATTATTGAAGCCTACGAGACTATGCAGTTTCATTTGGTCTATCAAGAAATATTACATTTCTGTTCCATTCAAATGGGCAGCTTGTATCTAGATATAACTAAAGATCGTCAATACACGACGAAAGCAGACTCTGTGGCAAGGCGCTCGGCACAAACAGCGGCTTACCATATATTACGTGCTTTGATCCGTTGGATGACGCCTATTCTTAGTTTTACCGCAGAAGAACTGTGGCAAAAAATGCCCGCAGAAAAAACTGATTTTGCAATTCTAAGCGAGTGGTATGAGGAGCTATTTGCTCTAGATGATAACGAAGCTATTACAGAAGCTGATTGGGGTAAGATATTCACAGTGCGTGAAGCTACCGCTAAACAATTAGAGCAACTGCGCAAAGATGGCAGTATCGGTTCGTCATTAGATGCAGAGATCTTGATTCATTGTTCTGGTGACACCTTAAATGCACTCAATAAATTAGGTGATGAACTACGTTTTGTCTTAATGACATCAGCAACCTTAGTGCAAGAAGCCACAAGCCAACCTGCTGATAGTGTGATTGCAGAAGGGTTGGAGAATGTTTGGCTGCAAAGTATGGCATCACCCAACGATAAATGTGTGCGTTGCTGGCATCATCAAGAAAGTGTCGGTAGCAATGCAGATCATCCAGAGCTTTGTGGGCGCTGCATAGAAAATGTTGCAGGTTCAGGTGAGGAGCGTCATTATGCTTAAATGGGTATGGCTTTCAATTGTTATTATTTTTGTCGACCAGCTTACAAAATGGATGGCAAATGCCAACTTTGAGTTGCATGAAGTCCTGCCTATTATGCCTCACCTTAATCTTACGCTCACCTACAACACAGGTGCAGCATTTGGGTTTTTAAATGATCAAGGCGGCTGGCAACAAGTGTTTTTTACTGTTTTAGCCCTGCTCGTGAGTGGCTATGTTGTTTACTGGATGAACCAGCTAAAAGAACAGCAAATCTGGACGACGATAGGTTTAGCTTTGGTTCTTGGTGGCGCAATCGGTAATTTAATTGATCGCGTACTCCAAGCTAAGGTAACTGATTTTATTGACTTCTATATTGATTGGGATGTGTTCTTTTTAAGTAATGGACACTTTGCAACCTTCAATGTAGCAGATATTGCGATTGCGGTTGGGGCTGCTATTTTGGTCTTTGTTAGTTTATTTAGTAAGGAAGAGTTTGATTGAGTTCAAATACTATTAAATGATTTTAAATATCAATAAATCTAGCATCTGTTTGTTTTTTCATTCCTCTTCGTT
>DQSN01000225.1 GCA_015663245.1 Leucothrix mucor | reverse complement strand
TTTATCAATTATTTAGAATATCCAAAAGAAGTCTTAGCCAATATCTGGGCAAGTTACAAGCTAGAAATTTTTATTAGCAGTGTGATGCTTGCAGTCTTCGCTGTTTGGTTTTGGAAGCGATCTAAAGACTTCTTTGTTGATGTTTATAATATCCATTACGGCAAGCGCATTTTGCTGTTTATCCCCGTTTTTATTATTTTATTTATTGGTATGCGCTCTTCTTTTCAGCATCGTGCTGCCAATATTTCGGATGCGACTTACACCAAAAGTCACCTTGTCAACGAGATCACTAAAAACTCCTTTTATGCGATTGGCTATGCCTATTACACGCAAAAAACGAGAAGTGTTGATATGAAGCGTTATGGGAACATGCCCGTTGAGGAAGCTTATCAGCGCATGGGTAAACGTTTAGATATTGATCCTAAACGCTGTAAAACACCTTTTGCACGCGTTGTACCTAGCTCGTTTAAAACAGACAAACCTAAAAATCTTGTGATATTCGTCCAAGAAAGCATTGGCGCGCAGTTTGTGGGTGAGTTGGGGGATAAGCGAGGCATAACGCCAAACCTTGATCGTTTCTCAAAAGAAGGAGTGTGGTTTAACTCACTTTACTCCAATGGCACACGCAGTATTCGTGGTTTAGCAGGTTTAACGGCTGGCTTTCTTCCTGTACCTGGTAAGGGTGTGCTGAAACGTAATAAATCACAAAAAGACTTTTTTACTGTTGCACAATTACTCAAGCCCTATGGCTATCACAGTGTGTTTATTTACGGTGGCGAGAAGCGTTTTGACAATATGGCATCGTGGTTTTACGGCAATGGCTTTGATAATATCATCGATGAAAAGAAATTCTTAAATCCCAGTTTTCATGGTGTTTGGGGGGTGAGTGATGAAGACTTGGTAAAACGCTCTAATCAAGAATTCCAAACCTTCCATGATCAAAAACAACCCTTTGTGTCGGTGATGTTTTCCACCACCAATCACACCCCTTTTGAATTTCCTGATGGCCGCATTGAGCTAGTCGAAGGTGTTAAGAAAAACTCCGTTGAAAATGCCATTAAGTTTGCAGATTATGCAATTGGATTGTTTATTGATGAGGCGCGTAAATTGCCTTACTACAAAGACACCATTTTCCTCATCGCTTCTGATCATAATGTGCGTGTTTACGGTGATGACTTATTGCCGTTTAATCTATTTAAAATAATGGGGTTGATACTAGGCGAAGGCATCGATAAAAAGCAAGTTGACCGCCTCACCATGCAACCTGACTTATTAGCGACTGCACTGGATTTAATTGGTATTGATAACCTACAGTACCCAATATTGGGACACAGCATTTACGAAGATCATCAAAAAGATATATCACTGATGAAGTTCCACCAAATGTATGGTCTGCGCGCAGGCGATGAAATTGCCATTATCCAGCCAGAAGAAGAGCCTGTAACGATGAAAATAGAAAATGGGCATTTAGTTGAGGCTCCTCATAACGAGGAGTTGGAGAAAGATACGCTTGCCTTTATTATTGGAGTAAATGCTTTATATCAAGAGAAACTATATCGACCTATAAGTAAATCTGATTGTTTGTAAATTGAATGGTTGTTAATTTATAAACATTTTTAGTTTTTTGTTAAAATAGATGTAAAACAACTACTTATGTGTTTTTCCATATTGCTAAAAGTGTCTCTGAAACTTGCTCTCCCCTGAATAGCCTCTTTTTTATGTTAGTATTCTGTCGTTAACTCTAACAAAGAAAGGAAGTTTCGATGAAAGTATTGCCTGTTTTTTAGAAAAGTAGCCCTTGGATTAACACTGTTAATGAGCAGTAATATCGCACTAGCAGAATGTGGAGATGTTCAGATTGCCGAGTGGAATTGGGCTTCTGGTGAGCTAATGGCGAATGTGGATAAAGTCATCTTAGAAGCAGGTTTTGGTTGTAAGGTAGAAAAAGTACCAGGAAAAACAACCACAACATTTCCTTCGATGAATGAAAAAGGGCGTCCTGATATTGCCAGTGAGCTTTGGATTAATGCCATACGCGTTCCGCTTGAGAAGGCACTTAAAGCAGGCACACTTCATTCTGTTAATGATGGCCCTATCACGGAGCTAGGCGAAGGCTGATAGGCATCCTGAGCTAAAAACAGTGCTAGATGTACTTAAACACCCTGAATTATTCCCTGATAAAGAAGACCCTAAAAAAGGTGCTTTCATTGATTGTCCTGCGGGTTGGGGTTGTCAATTAGCAAATGCTAACTTATTCCGAGCCTTTGAGATGGAAAAGAAAGGCTGGAAATTGATTGATCCAGGCTCGGCTGCGGGCTTAGATGGTTCTATGACGAAAGCGGTAGAACGTGATAAGAACTGGTTTGGTTACTACTGGTCACCAACAGCAATGATTGGTAAGCATAAGATGGTTAAGCTCGACTTTGGTGTTCCTTATGGAGGCGATAAGAACTGGAATGATTGTATTTCCAAATCTGAGCAAGATTGTGCCGATCCTAAAGTATCATCATGGTCAAAGTCAGAAGTACAGACTGTTATAACGGATAAGTTCAAAAAGAAAGCGGGTGATGATGTATTAGCCTACTTGAAAAAACGCGTTTACCCTGATGAACTCATGAATACTATGTTGGTTTACATGGCTGATGTCAAGTCCCGCAAGATCATAAACGTTCTTTTTGAATAGTTCTGGTTTCTTTTTATACCATTCCTTGAGTTTTTGTATCGGTGTTAAATGACCA
>DQSN01000056.1 GCA_015663245.1 Leucothrix mucor | reverse complement strand
GTTAATTTCATCTTGACTTCTTAGCGCATAAAGTTAAAAGGGTTCATACTGTTAAATCGCTCAATGGGTCTTGCGCCATCGGCAACATCTGCGGTTACTTGGTGTAACACTTGGTTTAACACCAAGGTATTATGCCCCACACCCTGCATTGAACCTTTTAATGAATCTAGCTCACTACTGACAAGCTCTACATTTTTGGTAATTGCTGCAAAACTATTTGTCATATTCGCCATACTATTTTCAATACCTGAAATTGAAACATCTATCCCTGGCATCTCGTTCATATAGGTTTCAAACATAATCATCACATGCTTCACATCGTTCATACTTCCTTGTATCGCAACAGCTTGTTGCGACATATCATCAAGGCTAGAACTAATAGTATTGACTTGCTGTGTAAGAATATAAACAAGATATAAAATAAAGATAAGTGATGATCCTAAAGCCACCATAACTGATCGTATTAAGGTACGCACACGGTTAGCAACCCGACGTTGAGTACGGCTTTGCTGCAATAAAGCTTTTTTAAGATTGACCATAGAGGTATGAAAAAGCTCATCATCACTCATATTGTCTATTGTTTTAGCTGCCATAAAATATCTACGATGAGCCTAAATAAGAAGGTAAATATTTACAAAGTGGACTGAAACTTATATCACAAATATGTGCAGGATGATCTGAGTCAACAGGCTTCCAGCCTGATTTTACACCGCGCGACTTTAAATACTCGCGTGTTTTACGAAAAGCCTCAAAACCACTACCAGAGATACTACTCCCAGCTATTTCATCGTAAACAAAGAAATAAGCAAATTGCTTTTTAGGATCAATCCCTTCTAATTGATCTTGTAAGCCACCACTATTTTTTTCCAGCGTATTAAAATGATACCACTCATCACTGTCTTCAATATCCTGCGCATGAAACATAATGCCTTTATCATCATCTATCTGCCCAAATAACTGCCCATAATCAAGCGGAAATATACGTTTACTACTTGCCGCCCCTTCAGTCGCTTGCATAGCAGCATTAGTAAATAATTTATCAGTATCCAAAACCAATAAAGAATCACTTTTGGCGATAATAAATACAGGTGATAAATCACTCTGATGTTCAATAGGTATCTCTAACTGATAGGCTTTGTTGTTATCATTAATCAGAGAAATCACTGCAAATATAATCAGAATTCCTACCGAGTTGGAGATAATATCCGTTAAAGAATCAACGCTGATTAGATTCTTCATTGCGTGCCTCGCTGCGCTTTATCCACCGTTGGCGTGCCGTCTATATTTAGAGTCCAGTTGGCATCTAATGGCTCTAAACCAATACTGATACTAGCAGCATCGGCAGTGCGCGCCATTACATCCCGCACTTTTCGATAAGCTTCACCACCATCGGGATAAATACCAAATAAGATAAACTCTTCATAGAGGAAGTTCTGCTTTAAAGCTTCTTCATTGATAAAGCGTATCTCTTTCAACAAGTCGACAATATCATCCACATCAGGCTCTACTGCAAAGTCATCCAAAGGCCCTTTATAGGCTTTAACATCAATAATAAAACTCTCGCGTCGCCCTATTATTTGCGCCAACTCATCAGCTACATCACTCTCAACCACCTCTTGTAATTTTTTTAGACGTGAAACAGGTGGCACGATAATAATACCATCAGGCAAGCTAAACATCTGAAAAGCAACTTTATAGCCTGACTGCAATTCAGTGGTCATTTTTATTTTTTGCGGGCTATGAATACTGCTAAGAATATTGATAAACGACAACACGCCCATTACCGACAAGAAGATACTTAAAAAAGGAAATAGACTAATCTCCAGTTTATTCTCAGGTAAATAACGTGCGTATCGGCTAGCTCTACTTGCCATCTTTATTTTCTAAGCCTTCAGAAAATGTGCTTTCGTACAAGTCTTCCATAGTTTCTTGCAGCGCACCAATTTGCGTACTGAGTAATTTGATTTCATCCGCAACAGCTTCAACGGCCTGTACCGAACCGCCCTCGCCACTTCTTGCTTGAACAACGACACCATCCACACTTGTTACAACCGCCGCTGCCACTTGCTTAGATGCAAATAATGGCTTGATGTCGTGATACCACGTTTCATCCAAGTGAATAAGATACGACTCTTCTTGCTTCTCTAGCCAAATCATCATCATCATCAAAGGCACGCTAAGAAATAAAGCGAGCAAGGTAGTATCAAAGGCCGTTGCCAAGGAGTTCGTTACCAAAGGCAAGCTATCTTTTAACATCGATGATACATCAGTCACCGAGCTAGTTGCCGTCATTGCATCCGAGAAATGTGCGATACCATTACTGATTCCCCATACCGTACCAATAAAGCCGATTATGGGAATTGCCCACACCATAAAACGAGGTAGCGCAAAAGAGCCACGTAAAAACTCACGCTCTTTAATTCCAAACGCTTCATCAATATCTTCATTATTGCCTTGATGACTTAAATAAAGGGTAGAGCGTGATAACAATAGATTATCTTCGGGAATATTTGCCTGCTCACTAAACTGATTGATGCCGTCCAACGAGGTCTTATCATCACTTTCACCCTGATAAAACACTGAAAGCTGCTGAGTATACGCTTGCTCTTGATCTAGCTTTTTAGATTTCAGCCATAGATGAAAAAAGCTAGCGGCAAAGAACCACAAGATAATAGGCGAGATCCAATTGCCTATAAATATTTTTAAAGCACGACTAATATCTGATGCTCCAAAAATAAAAAATAAAATTAAAGCAGGGATAAGCACCAACAACGCTGTTGATAACATCGGGGATTTAAAAGACTGCTCAAGAGGATATAAACTAGAAGCTAACTGACTTTGTTTTTTCATGGATTATTTTTTATTGGTGATAGTTTTTTATTGGTAGCTAGAATAGCAGGTTTAGGCTCTTACTTGGAGCGAATATCTATTAGAACACCTCTATTAATTTAAGCATTAGCTATTAGGCAGTTTCTTCAATATTTTCAAACCGTATCATTTCAACATCCCAGTCATCATTCTCACAACGTAAGATTAAGCAAGATGGTCCGCCGTGATTACGCGTAATACCTGCCGCTCCTGGATTGATGATCCACGGTGTAGCTGTTTTGTCGATCACTTGCTTATGTGTATGTCCATAAATAACAATACGCGAGTCTGCATAAGCTTCACGCATTGAGTCATGCGAAGGCTTATGATGCCCATGCATATGCCCATGCTCTATCGTCACTTTACCATTGGGCAACTCCAAGCTAACAACATGCGGCAGCGCCCTACCGACATGACAAAATTGATCGTTATTGCCTGCCACCACAAATATTTCGCCTGTTTTCGGTTGCATAGACTCTAGAATATCTTCCCCACAAATATCCCCCCCATGAATAGCATAATCACAGCCTTTTAAGACTTCAATAATACGTTCATCTAAGTGGGCATGAGTATCCGAAATAATGCCGATGCTTACGTTTTGTTCTTTTATTATCATGTTCTCATCTCATACTTAGCGTATCACTCAGGTTTTTAATCTCTGCAAAATACTAGCTTTTAACATAAAACTCGTACCCTTCGATCCTTTCACAGGGAACTAGCTCCCTGAGCGGAGCCAAAGGGCGCGAACAGGATTCGTACTTAACTCTTAACCGCTAAATGAATCGTATATTTCGCGCCCTGCTTGAGCTTTTTATAATTACCAAAAATCTCTTTAAGATTACGCTTCATATATTGGCGCAAACCATTAATAGTCACCAAATACAAACGTCCTTCTGGTTTGAGTCGATTACGTGCATCGTGCAACATCAACGACATCATTTCTTTGCCCACTTTCGCAGGTACGTTTGAGGCAATCAAATCAAATTGCAAAGCAAGATCCACATGCTGGAAACCATTGCTCAAGATAGCACTGGCATTTTTGATGTGATTAATTTGAGCATTTATATTACTGTACTCAACTGCCATAAAGTCTTTATCGACCATCAGCGTTTGCCCTTGTGGCGCAAGCTTTGCCAAGGTTAAACCAATAGGACCATAACCACAGCCTAGATCAAAACAGTCATCATCAGAATTCACTTTTATGTGTTTGAAGAATAAACGTGTTCCATCATCAATTTCACGTGGTGAGAAAATCCCCCATGTACTGTGATAATTAAGCGTGTGACCGCCTAGCTCTTCACGAAATTTTATATCTTTGCGTAACTCGTTGAGTTGATGTTTATCTAGCTGGCTCATGCAATAGGACTCAATAAACCTTTAGCAATAGCAAAGGTATAGGCAAATGCGGCCAAACCTAATAGCCATAAGATAATTGCGACAGTTTTGGATAAGCCCGATTTAAGCGCAATAACTCCAAAGAAAACATATAACAAAGTACCAACCATTTTGGTCATCACCCAGCTATTAGCAAAGGTCATAGTGTCGGAACTAAACACTAAAGCTAAACCTGTACCAAATAAGATTAAAGTGGTTACCGCAGCTAAGGTCATCATTGATTTTGAGGTATTACCCGCTAACATCATCGCACCACGAATAAAGTACACCAGCAAAGAAACCAACACCAAAATAAAGTGTGTATTGTGCATCACATAACTCATAAAGACTCCTTTATCGCCACAAACACTCTATCTGCTTCTGTTTGTGCGATTTCTGTTGATTCTGACAGCGTATTAAAATGCCCCATTTTACGTCCCTTACGAGCTTCAAGTTTGCCATACAAATGTAATTTAGAATGCCCACTATCAAGCAATGCTGACCAATTCAAAACAGGCTTATCTAAAGACAAATCCCATAAATCACCCAGCATATTTGTCATTACCACAGGGCTTAGCAAGCTTGTATCTCCAAACGGTAAACCACAAACAGCACGTACTTGTTGCTCAAACTGCGAGGTCACACAAGCATCCATGCTGTAGTGTCCGCTATTATGTGTACGGGGTGCTATCTCATTAATAAGCAAAGCGTCGTCTTTTGTTATAAAAAACTCTACCGCCAGCACACCTATATAGTCTAGCTTATCTGCGATACGTTTAGCGGCAGCTTCGGCAGCTTGCGTGATATTGTCACTAATACGCGCAGGTACAATGCTTTGATGCAAAATACCGTCAACATGAATATTTTCAGGAATGGGAAAACACTGACTTTCTCCCGACTCATTACGCGCTAAAATCACCGACACTTCGCACTTGAGATTAATCATCTGCTCCAAAACACAAGCCTGTTGATTAAATTCTCGATAAGCTT
>DQSN01000104.1 GCA_015663245.1 Leucothrix mucor | reverse complement strand
CCTGCAATGACAATTTTTGTTTTAAAATCTTGAGCAGCGATAAATTCAGCAAAATTTGCAACTTCATCTAGGCCACCACGACGTGTAAAATCACCGCTATGGATGAGCACATCGCCAGAATCAAGTTGTAGTTTGTTATGTTGATAATGTGTGTCTGAAATAAATGTTAATTTCATTTTAGCCCTTAATATATACCCTTTTAGAAAATCGAATACTTGACTTACAAGCTTAGTACACCCATTTATAGATGCAATACCAATCTTAAACTATTCTTCTTTTAATGTTCAATAAGTCACTATTTTGTAGCCTGTATGGAGCATCGCGCAATACGGGAAATCGAAGCCATGAACGCCTGTATTACGCAAGCTTCATTCAGGCGACAAAAGTGCCTTCAAAAATAATTAAGTGATGAATTTATTAGGATGAATATAACAAAAATATCAGGATTTTAAATGATGAGCATCACACGACTAGCAGTTACAGCAGGCGAGCCTGCGGGCATTGGCCCTGATTTATTAATTCAATTATCACAGCAAGTTCAAACGGCTGAGTTGGTCATTATTGCTGATCGTGATGTGATGTTGCAACGTGCTGAAACACTCGGTATTCCTCTGACTATTCGCGAGTATCAAGCGGATAAAGCTCCAGCACTTAACGCAGCAAATGAAATAAGCTTATTACACATTGATTGCCCTGAAGATGTGATTGCTGGCGAGCTAAATGCTAAAAATTCCAACTACGTGTTAGCAACCTTAGAGCGTGCTGCAAAAGGCTGTTTGGATAAAGAGTTTGCCGCTATCGTCACCGCGCCTTTGCATAAGGGAATTATTAACGATGCAGGTGTTAGCTTTACAGGACATACCGAGTTTTTTGCTGAAAAAACAAAAGCAAAACTTCCTGTGATGATGTTGGCGGCAGATAAGCTACGGGTTGCCCTTGCGACAACTCATCTACCTGTCTCTAAAGTAAGCGAAGCGATTACCGAGCAATCACTGACGGATGTGCTAGAAATCATGGATCATGATTTGCGCACTCAGTTTGGTATTGATAACCCGCATATTTTAGTCTGCGGATTAAATCCCCATGCGGGTGAAGGCGGTCATATGGGTATGGAAGAGATTGACACCATCGAGCCGACATTAGCCAAACTCAAAGCCAGTGGTATGAATATCACTGGGCCGCTACCTGCTGATACTTTATTTACGCCCCGTCATTTAGAGGGAGCTGATGCGGTGCTCGCGATGTTCCACGATCAGGGTTTACCCGTGCTTAAATATGCAGGTTTTGGTCATGCCGTTAATATCACACTTGGCCTACCTATTATCCGCACCTCGGTTGATCATGGCACGGCTTTAGATTTAGCGGGTACTGGCAAAGCGGAAACAGGCAGTTTAATTGAGGCGATTAAATGTGCTATCGAGATCGTAGGTAATCAACTAGGAAACCAGCAATGAGTGCTATCAAAAATACTCCCGCAGATATTTTAGATTTTTGGTATGCGGATGATATGAAGAAAGCATGGTTTTCATCCACGCCAGAGATTGATGAAAATATCCGTCAACGCTATGAAAAGTTATGGCAAATAGCGATCAATAAAGACTTAGATGATTGGAAAAATACAGCTGATGGATGCCTTGCGCTGATTATTTTATTGGATCAGCTTCCGCTCAATATGTTTCGCGGCACGGCACAAAGCTTTAGCTCAGAACAACAAGCCGTTGCCGCCTGTTACCACGCGATAAAGGAAGGATTTGATCAGGATATTATCAAACAATCAGGTAGCGATAGAATTGCCTTTCTCTATATGCCCTTGATGCATAGCGAAGATATAAGCGATCAAAATAACGCCGTTAAATATTTTGAAGCGGCGGAGCTAAAAGGCAATATTAACTTCGCTAAACATCATCGCAAAATTATTGAAAAATTTGCACGTTTTCCACATAGGAATAAGGTGTTAGGAAGAAAAAACAGCACTGACGAGACTGTATATTTGAACTCAAAAGAGGCGTTTTTAGGGTAGAGAGCAATGCAAAAAATTGAACAGGCGTGGCAAGCGTATCGTAAAAACATCTTATCTTTTATACGCTCTCAAGTGAGTTCAAATGAAGATGCTGAGGATATTCTCAATGATGTTTTTGCTAAGCTAATTCGCGTGACTAATGATAATAGAATACCTGATAATATTGCATCATGGCTTTATCGAGTCTCTAAAAACAGCATTGTTGATTATTATCGAAGCCGCAAAAAATTTGCTGAGTTACCTGAAAATATCAGTGAAAACAAAGAGGCTGAGAATATTATTAAGGAGCTGGGGAAGTGTTTGCTTCCCATGATTATGGATTTGCCCGAAAAGTATCAGTTAGTTGTTTTGTTATCAGAAATAGAAGAAAAGAAGCATAAAGAAGTTGCTCTTGAGCTGGGTTTGAGTTTATCTGCCACTAAATCCCGCGTTCTGCGTGGACGAGAAAAGTTACATGCCAGCTTATTACACTGTTGTACTTTTCATCATAATAATACAGCTATGATCGTAGACTATGAGAAGAAGTCTCCAGACTCATGTGGTGGTTGTTAGCAACTCCTTAGTCACGCGCCCCAAGCTTCAAACAAATCATCTGCCACTAAACAATCGCGTCCCATATTTTTCCCTTGGTACAAGCAGTTATCAGCACGCTTGATTGTTTCACTTATCTTTTCTAGTTTTTGATACCCTGTAATGCCATAAGTCAGTGAGATATTAAAAGACGCTCCCTCCCATTCAAACTGATATTCATGGATTCGCTTCATAATTTTCTTAATAACGATACGTGCTTCGATCACATTAGTTCGGGGTAGAAACAGTAAAAATTCCTCTCCGCCCCAGCGTGCGACTACATCCATTTTACGGGTACTTTGTTTTATTATTTTGGCAACCGTTTCAATCACGAAGTCACCACAGGGATGACCGAAGGTATCATTTACTTTTTTAAACAGGTCAATATCTGCCATCACAATAGAGAACTGAGGCAATGATTTATTATTTTCAACTGTTGATTTTTCTTGTTCTAACAACTCCAACATATAGCGGCGATTAGCAAGTTTAGTTAAAGAATCTTTGCGCGATAATTCCTCTAGCTCTAAGACTTGGTTTTTTGCTTTATCAATATTATTAAAGAGAACAATCACTACTCCATCACCAATAGTGCTTTTTAACTCAGTACGAATTTCGAACCAACGGTATTGCTGATCCTTACAGAGAACTCTGGAGCAGAGTTGCACCAAAGACGTTTTATGTTTATTTAAGAGTGATATTTTTTCAAGCCAATCATGCAGCATCTCCCGACGATAACTAAGATCAGGATAAGCACGAACAATAAAACTTAGATGGTCAGGAATATCAGCAACCTGATAACCGATCATGTCTATAAAAGCTTTATTTACAAACAACGTTTCACCGCTTTTTGTACTTTTGTCTTCTCTGCCAATTAATGCTGGTGTTGGTAAAAAGTCGAGATACTGAAAAAACAGCGCCTCTGTATTATTTGTTGTTAGCATTTGCACATCCCCATGTCGGTGCTTCCCTTTTAAATTAAAAGTGGAAAAGCACCATGAACAACTTTATTATTTTAGCGAAAACAGTAGCTTGGTGAATATATTTCCATAGCAAAAACCACATCAATATAAAAAACTGTCATTACTTGTTATGAGCATAGCAAACAACTGAAAAAAAAGCCTAATTTTACCCCAATATTTTGTAACAAAAGCCTTAAGGTTCGAATAACTAATGTGAGCTTTCTCACAGAAATTTTTGTTGAAAAACAAAACCCACATAAAAATCAGTACTCTCCACACCCACTTTATTGTTCCCCAATAGTTAAAAATAAATCACTCAAATAAAAATCATAAATTTTAAGACGAAGGGACTGTTAAACGTATATAATCTCGTGCCACGTTTTTCTACCAATATATAAAAAATATGAATCAAGCAAATATGGTATTTGACACAGAAATCTTTGAGCAACTAAGCGATATAGAAAGCTCATTATTAAAAATACTCGCAATTATGTACATTCCTGTGGCGGCAACACCACTGGCTATCTGTGCGCACCGTATAGGGATTGATGATCCTGATACTGAGTTGAGTTTCAATATGAATTCAATTCGTCCACATTTGCAAAAAATGGTAGATTTAGACTGGGTACAGTTACATAACAACCGCTACTCTTGCCATCAAGATTTACAAAACCCTCTACTACAACGCGCGATGCATGACGGTGACTTCACCGAAATTGCAGAACAAGTTATTGAATCTTTCCCTCCTCGTGAAGACAGCGGTATTCTTGCTTGGCAAAGCGTCGAACATGGTATTGCTCATGCTCGACTGCATATGTTCCTTGGCGATCATGCAAAACTATTGGAAGTATTAGATAGCCTCTATGCTCGCTACACCTACTCGGAATCGATATTAAATAGTGTGGGCTTCTACCCTGCAATGTTTGGCGATCCTATCGATGTTGAGCTGATTTCTTTATTGAATGATGAAACCTTTTACATTGTCTGTAACGAGCTAAGTTACACAGGTTTGACCGAGCTAAACGATATTAGCCATTTATGGACGCTAATGAATGATCGTGGTCTGAGTGGTCATGCCGATAATATGGATAATGGCGATGTCCGTGAGTTTTACAGTATTTTAAGTGGGCAAAAAGACTTATTTACAAAAATACCCGAGACGCTAAGTTTAACCAGCGTGTTCTGGCGTGTTGCCGATAGTACTAGACAGCTTATTGAGAAAAGCACCCAAGGAAGCCATGCCGAGGCTTGTATCGCTCAATATGAAACAGCTATCGACTGCTATCGTGAACTGAAATCATTAAAGAAAAGTTACCCCGTTGCTTTTAATACTGAGTTAGAAAAGTTCTACCTACTTGCTCTGGTTGCTCATGGCGATGCTGTATCACTTAAAAAAGCCACTCAATTTTTAAAGAGAGTAGAAACAGATATTGATCATTCCTTACTAGCAGCTTATAGCGAGGCATTAGAAACAGGTCTGTTTAATTTCACCATCGACTCTCTCCACCTGCGTGAGAACACTTTTACGCCACTCTTTTATGCGCTCATCACTTTTTGGTTAAACCAGTCGCTTACAAAAGAAATCATTGAAATTATTGAGGCACAATATCTCCATATAAAAACTAATAACTACGCATGGTTAGCTGCTGAATATGCGACGATTTTATCCTTATTCTCAGAGGATGAGGCGATACGTGATAGCTATAAATTAGAGGCAAAACAACAGCACCTCGCACTCGAAACACAATCATTATTTGATCTGGTTAAACCACAGGCAGAGTGGGAGCGCGCCCTCAATGCGCTTAATCGCTTATCTACACCCACCAACGCCAGTAACGATACTGAAGAGCGTGTGGTATGGATTCTTGATAAAGACCGCTATGGTGAATATTTTATCACCCCAAAAGTTCAGAAAAAATCACAAAAAGGTGCTTGGACAAAGGGAAGAAATATTGCACTAAAACGCTTAGTCAATGAGCGCCAAGAATTTCCGATGTTAAGCCAACACGATATAAAACTGTGTGACTGCATCATCGAGCAACAAAATTATGATAGCTACCACTCAGAAGGCGCGCAGTTTTATATCGAGATGAATACCGCATGGTTAGCACTAGTTGACCACCCTGCGATTTATTGGGATCAGGCACGGGGCGTGCCGCTTGAAATTACACAAAGTGATTTTGAACTATTGGTTAGTGAAGAAGGTGATAATTTACGCATTAGTTTTTACCCTCCTTTTAGCAAGGATAAAAGTGAATCACGCTATCTTATCCATAAAGAAACCCCCACGCGCCTTTGTATTTATCAAAAAAATGAGCAAGTCTACCGCCTCAGTGAAATTCTTTCTGATGGCCTAGTGATACCGCGTGCAGCAGAACAAAACTTGCGTGAAACACTTACTTCACTCGCACCAATGATCAAAATCCAGTCTGACTTAGAAGGCGTAAGTGATGCTACAGAAGTACCTTCTAACGCTAGAATTCATGCTAACTTATTGCCGTATGAAGAAGGCTTACGTGCCACCTTACGCATTCAAGCCTTTGGCGATTTTGGTCCTTTATACCCCCCAGGAGAAGGACGTGCAAAACTGCTGGTAGAGCATAATGGCGAGACATTTAAAACACATCGTGACTTAGTATTAGAGAGACAGAAATTAGATAATTTATTGTTAAATAGCAATGTATTAGGTGATATTGGTGAGTATGAGGATGAATACTTACTCGATGACCCTCAAGATTGCTTAGAGCTATTAGAACAACTCCGCGAGCAAGGTGATGATGTCATTATAGCTTGGCCTGAAGGTGAAGTGATGCGAGTTTCTTCACGCTTTGACATTAACAATATGCGCCTAAATATCAATAAAAGTGGTGACTGGTTCCAACTCGATGGCAATATTGAAACTGATCAAGGCTTAGTCATATCCCTACGCCAGTTACTTGAGCTTTCAGAGAAATCAAAGGGTCGTTTTATTGAACTTGGCGATGGTGAATATGTTTCTCTCACCAATAAATTCCGCAAAAAACTAGATGCGATTCGCAGTTATTCAGAAATAAATGGCGAGGGTACGTTAATCAACGGGCTAGCCGCCTATGCTCTCGATGATTTTTTATCAGATGTTGGCGAATTAACCGTTGATAGTGAATGGCAAGAACATGTTAACCGCCTAGAACACTTGGAAGAAACTGTTCACACCGTTCCTTCTACTCTACAAACGGAACTGCGCGACTATCAAGAAGATGGCTTCCAATGGTTAAGCCGTTTAGCGGAGTGGGGCGTTGGCGCTTGTTTAGCCGATGACATGGGCTTGGGTAAAACAATACAGACACTAGCTCTATTACTGCAACGTGGCGGGGATGGTTCTGCATTAGTCGTTGCTCCCACTTCGGTGTGTAATAATTGGGAGACGGAAACCCAAAAATTTGCACCTACATTAAACCCCATTATGTACCGTGGCAATAATAGACAAGAAATTATTGAAACAGCCTCTAAACGTGACTTAGTTATTGTCACCTATGGTTTACTACAACAAGACAGCGAGCTGTTTTTAGATAAAAAATGGCATACCATTGTACTCGACGAAGCTCAAGCGATTAAAAATGTAAGTGCAAAACGTACCCGTACTGCACATCAGTTAAATGGTGATTTTAAGTTAGTTACCACGGGCACACCTATCGAAAATCATTTAGGTGAACTTTGGAGTCTATTCCGCTTTCTTAACCCTGGTTTACTGGGCTCACAAGACCAGTTTATGAAGCGCTATATGATTCCTATCGAGCGTAATAATGACAGTGATGTGCGCCAACATCTTAAACGGCTAATTCAAGCATTTATGTTGCGTCGTTTGAAAACAGAGGTATTAGATGAGCTACCACCTAAAACTGAAATTACGGTAAAAATCCCCTTATCTGACAAAGAACGGGCAATGTACGAGGCAGTGCGCCAAAAAGCTATACAAAACCTTTCTGCTAAAGACAAGCAAGAAGGAAAAGGCTCTGATCACCTCAAAGTACTGGCAGCCATTACCAAATTACGTCTTGCAAGTTGCCATCCTCGACTCATCATGCCTGAAAGCACCTTACCCAGCAGTAAATTAGAACGCTTTGCCGAGCTGGTGGAGGAGCTGTGTGAAAATAAGCACAAGGCATTGGTCTTTAGTCAGTTTGTGAAACATCTCAGTATTATCCGTGAATATCTGGATGAGAAAGGCATTAATTATCAATATCTTGATGGAAGCACCCCCGCCGCACAGCGTAAAAAACGTGTTGAGGATTTCCAAAATGGTATTGGCGAACTCTTCCTAATCAGCCTAAAAGCAGGTGGCTCGGGTTTGAACCTAACGGCTGCTGATTACGTGATACATATGGATCCTTGGTGGAATCCAGCCGTTGAAGACCAAGCCTCCGATCGTGCGCATCGTATCGGTCAAACACGTCCTGTCACAATTTATCGCTTAGTGGCTGAAAATACCATTGAAGAAAAGATAGTAAAACTACATCAACATAAACGTGACCTTGCAAATAGCTTATTAGAAGGTAGTAATATGAGTGGTAGCATGTCGGCAACTGATATGTTGGCGTTGATACAGGAAGGTTAAAGCTTTTATCAAGCCCAATTATTGTTAGCTTGATAAAATGTCAGCCACAAAAAAGCCGCATGCTAAGTTAGCAATGCGGCTTTTTAACACTATCAGTTAATGCTTAAAAATTAACGATGATTTGTGTATGTATGGTTATGCTTACGCGCGCCATTTGGGTGAGTATGACTCACTGAGCGAGTGTATCGGTTCGCTGGGTGACGATGGGTGTTAGCATTACCGCCAGATTGACAACTATAGCGATGCTTATGCGCACCTTTGCCATTACGATGAGAATGGTAAATAGATTTAGTACATCTGTTTGCAGGGTGTCTATGCGAGTTAGCACTTTTCTTCGGTCCACAGCTATAGCGATGCTTATGTACCTTAGCGCCGCTTGCATGAGTATGCTCAATAGAGTTTGTGCACTTATTCGCAGGGTGAATATGAGTATTTGGGTTTTTTGTGACAGGCTTAACCGCCGCTGCTGGCGCTACATTTTGTGCTTGTGACATCCCTGCCCCAATAACTCCACAGCCGCTAACTAAGATTCCTGCTAACATTACGCTAGCAATAGATAGTTGTGTTTTCATTGATATCCAATCATCCTCTGATTTATTAAAAGCAATATATCCTGTAGCAGGAGGTAGTCAGAAAAGAGAACAAACTACTGAAAATTCACCTGATTGTACTCATTTTTGTTCAAACTCATCAAAGGGAATAAGCATTCACCTTATTTGAATAATAAACAGACACTGATCAATCGAATTTTTGTTACGCTTGCTATTCTCAGACAAACTCCGCGGTTCTGTTAGTTTTTGGTGATTAACTTCTCAAAACCTAGGAATTTTTCCACAATAACAAAAAATCAGCAATATCACAAAACCATTACTTAACAATATGAAAACATTAACGGTAGCTTTCTTAATATAATACCAATCCTAATATGTTTTAGAAACCGCTGGGGGATTTGTAGATAGACATTGCTTGCACTTAAGGAGTTAGGCTGTTTTTAGGAAAAAGACTTAATTATTTATTAGCAGCCTCACCCATCATTTGCAAAACGGTTGAGCTTTCTACACGATAAAATACACGATTAGCTACTTTCTTTGTCGCAACCACACCCTTCGCCCTCATCACACTTAGATGTTGTGAAATATTACTTTGGCTGGTACCAACACTTTCAACAATATCTTGTACGCTTACTTCTCTTTTACCAATAAAACATAAAATTTGTAGCCGAAGTGGGTGAGCTATTGCTTTTAGCTCACGAGATGCATTCTCAATATTATCTCCCGCCAATATTCCATGTGCAAATTGACAACTAGAATCTGTAATATTAACTATATTATTCACTATTTTTGCCCATAACTATATTAGTTTTTTATTATATACTAATGTCTTAGCAAACCAAAGCTATCGAATAAAATTAATAGCTTACTTATAAATCTACCCAAACATACACCCCTACAAAGCCCTGCATAAATCCATTACAGCTCTATTCTTACTAAAACAATCTATCTTGTGAGGTTTTCCCACAACTGATAGGATTCCGCTCATATTTATTCCTATTTCACGAGAAAAGCATGCGACCAGCCCACCTTAATACTGTACTTGATGAAGAATTCTTAGGCGCTCAAAATGGCAGCCACACTCCTGTTATGTTGTGGGGCGCGCCTGGTGTCGGTAAATCACAAATTATTGCGCAGATTGGTGATCGTCACGATATACCTGTCATTGATATTCGCCTGTCACAAATGGAACCTAGTGATCTGCGTGGTATCCCGTTTCGTGATCATGATAAAGTTGAGTGGGCGATTCCCGCCATGCTACCAAATGCAGAACGCCATGGTAACAAAGGCATTTTATTTCTCGATGAAATCACCTCGGCTGTCCCTAGCGTTTCCGCAGCTGCCTACCAACTTATTCTAGACCGTAAATTAGGCGAGTACGAAGTCCCTAATGGCTGGGCTATTTTTGCCGCAGGAAATCGCCAAGGGGATCGTGGTGTCACCTATGCGATGCCCTCACCGCTGGCAAATCGCTTCTCACATTATGATGTTGATATTCATCTTGATGATTGGGTAGCGTGGGCGTATCAAAACAATATCCACGAAAGTATTATTGCCTTCTTGCGTTTTCGCCCTGAATTGCTGTTTGATTTCGACCCTGCTCACAACCCTGTCGCCTTCCCTTCTCCACGCTCTTGGGAGTTTACCAATCGCGCCCTGCAAAAGTTCTCAGATAAACCTGTGCTATTGCTGGGCACGCTACAAGCCTGTGTCGGGCCATCTGCAGGCATTGAGCTAAAAGCCTTTATTGATAGCCTCGATCAAATGCCAGATCTTGATGCTATTATTCGTGGTGAAGATATCAAAGCACCCAAAGAAATTGATCTGCAATATGCTGTAGCCTCTGCTTTGGTCGGTCGGGCCATTCGCGCTAAAAATGATGACAATGCGGAGGAAATCTTTGGACATATTCTTAGCTATGCCAAAGCCTTTCGCCAAAAAGAAATGGGCGTTATGCTAGTGTCTGATTTATTGCGTGCAGTCGGTGATGATTTATTTAATGTCCCCGCATTTTCACAATGGGCAGAATCAATTGGCGACATACTTCTCTATGACTAAAATTGCAGGCTGGTTTGCAATCATACTAGCCCTCTTGTCATTAGCTCCTAGTGCTATTCCTGGAGCAGTCTCTATCATCGGGCTGATTATCTCCCTAACGGCTCTATTTATATCGCTGTATTCAGTCATTGATTCAGGTAAAAAATATTTTTATATCACTCTTTTAATAACATCCTTTGGTGTATTTTTTATAAATGATGCAATGAGATTATGGAACCCGCTAGCTCCAGTTGATGTAAGAGTTATTTTCTACGCTATTTTTCTTATCACCGCCATTGTTTTTACAATCATCGCCTATTACTTCGCAAAAAATGATTCGACCAATCAAGATTAAATATGGATAAAGAAGCGCTCGAAAAAAAAATAGCCTCAGCTCGTACCAAGCTCATTTTAGACAAGCCTTTTCTTGGCGCTTTGGTATTACGCTTGCCCCTGCAAGAAGCAAGCCCTAACTGGTGCGCCACCACGGGAACCGATGCGCGTAAGTTCTATTACAACCCCGCCTACATCGAGGAGCTTCGCCCTGCAGAAATGCAATTTGTCTTAGCCCATGAAGCTTTGCATTGCGCCCTCTCCCACTTTGCACGCAGAGAGCATCGTATCAAACATCGTTGGGATTTAGCTTGCGACTACGCCATCAACCCTATTTTGATTGAAGATGGCTTAATACCACCACCTAGCGTGATGGTATTAAAACAATACGCAGGCATGTCGGCAGAAGAAATATATCCTTTAATTTCTGATAATGACAACAGCGAAACCATGGATCAGCACCTCTACGATAAAGAGGATGACCCCAAAGAAGGTGGGCAAGACAAAGAAGAAAACCCACTGGACGAGCAACAAGAAAATAATCCACCGCCAAAAAATAACAAATCAAATGGCAATAAAAAAGACCCTGACAATAAAGACTCACAAGGCTCAGGTAATCAGAAATTTGACGAATCAGCAGGCGGCAATACCGCGCCACCGCCTCCATTAGAGCAAGCAGAAGCCGAAGAACTCAGCATTCAGTGGCAACAGCGCATGGCAGGAGCCGCACAGCAAGCAGAACAAGCGGGTAAACTAAGTGGCGTGATGAAACGTTTAGTCGAAGTACTATTGCAACCACGCCTACCTTGGCGCTCGTTACTGGCACGCTATATGACCTCAGTGGCACGCGATGACTACAGCTACTTACGTCCTTCCAGCCGTCGTGGTGATCCTGCTATCTTCCCCACCTTAAAAAGTGATGAAATTAATGTTCTTGTCGGCTTAGACGTGAGCGGCTCGGTTAGTGACAAAGAACTTAACGACTGTCTCTCTGAGATCAATGCCATCAAAGGACAAATGCGCGCTCGCATCACCCTAATAGCCTGTGATTCAGAGATTATAGAGGGATTCCCCCGCACCTTTGAGCCATGGGAAGAAGCCACCCTACCCAAGGAAATAGCAGGCGGCGGCACTACTGACTTCCGCCCCGTTTTTACGTGGGCAGCACGACAAGATAAACAACCCGATATTTTAGTTTACTTTACCGATACCCACGGAGACTTCCCCGCTTACGCCCCAAACTATCAAGTCATCTGGTTAGTAAAAGGCAAAGGGCAAGTACCTTGGGGGCAACGGGTACAACTTAATTAAAAAACTACTGCTTATCTTATTGCGCCGATATAAACAAACAAAAAACACCATAGGAACTCACAAATGTTCGATCATACAAACTGCCCCTTATGCTCTAAGAAAGACATTGTTATCGAAGACGGCAGAGAAATAGAAAATGACTTAGCCTACGCACTAACCGATACCAACCCCGTCAGCCCTGGTCACTGCCTCATTGTGCCGCGCAGACACGTCGCTGAGTTTTTTGAAGCCACCAAAGAAGAGAAACTAGCAATCTTTGATTTGATTGATGAAATGAAAGCTATTATTGATAAAAAACACCAACCCGATGGATACAATATCGGCGTTAATATTGGCAAAGCCGCAGGGCAATCAGTACCACATATTCATATTCATATGATGCCACGTTATACAGGGGACATAGAAAACCCTAGAGGCGGTGTACGTGGAGTGATACCAAATAAACAGAAATATAACTCATAAAAATCATCCTCTCCTAAAGTATAGAAATGAATATTGGCTCTCTTTTTTATCTTTGGGTGTTTAGTTTGTGCCATGGCTATCATAAGAAAGTCAAATAAGAAGTGCAACAACGGCATGAAGTCAGACAGGGCAACCCTTCGGGCGCTTCTGTAAGGATCTGCCTCTGCGTTACAGCGCTTGGCAAGGACACAGCCATTACCTTCACGCTGTGCCTTGATGCAAATCATTATAGAAGCGCTGATACCGATATTTTGGACTGGTTGATGTACTAGGACTCGGCTATACTAATCGGTAAAGATCGATCATTCACATAATGGAGAAGTAACTTTTTTGAACACCCTTACCTTAGCTGATAGCAAAGAAAGTACCATCGAGTTTACCTTAGAGCCTGTTAATAATGAGCGGCTCATGAATCTTTCGGGTCAATTTGACCAACATTATCGTCAAATAGAAACACGCCTAGATGTCACTATCAATAACAGGGGTTATGATTTTAAAGTCAGTGGTTTACCAGCTAAACTTCAAGCGGCTATTAATATTATTAAAGAGCTATATGAACTAACCACTTCCGAAACAATTTCTCCTGAAAAAATTCATTTATATCTACAAGAGTCTAGTCTTGGCGATGTTGATGAGAAAGATATTGTCTACACCACTATTCGTACTAAACGCGGCATGATTCGAGGTCGCGGATCTAATCAAAATAATTATATCCGCAATATGCAAAGCCATGATCTTACTTTTGGTATTGGTCCTGCGGGAACGGGTAAAACCTATCTTGCTGTTGCTGCTGCGGTAGAGGCATTAGAACGCGATGAAGTTCGTCGTATTGTGTTGGTACGCCCTGCGGTTGAAGCAGGAGAGAAGCTAGGTTTTCTTCCTGGTGATTTATCCCAAAAAGTCGATCCTTATTTACGCCCTATGTATGATGCACTTTATGAAATGCTTGGCTTTGAAAAAGTTGCGCGCTTAATCGAGAAGAATGTTATTGAGGTCGCGCCACTTGCTTATATGCGTGGACGTAGTTTAAATGATTCTTTTATTATTATGGATGAGGCTCAAAATACCACCAAAGAACAGATGAAAATGTTCTTAACCCGCCTAGGTTTTGGTTCGACAGCGGTAGTCACAGGTGATATTACACAGATAGATTTACCCAGTCATCAGCAGTCAGGACTCAAGCATATTATTAATGTTTTACAAGATGTTAAAGAGGTTAGCTTTTGTTTTTTCCAGCCTAAAGATGTGGTACGCCATACCTTGGTAAAAAGCATCGTCAAAGCCTATGATCGCTATGAGGAGTTGCACGATAGCAATACACCCAAATAAAAATGGACATTGATAAAACAGTCGCTAATTTACAACTTGAGCTACAAAACCCTTACGATTACAACATTCTCCCCGAGTCACAGAAAATACAAAACTGGGCAGAAGCCGCTTACAAACTCACCGAAGCGATAACCGTTACGCTGCGATTTGTGGATAAAGAGGAAGGACGAGCTCTCAATCATGACTATCGCCATAAGGATTATGCCACCAACATCCTTTCTTTTGCCTTTGATGCACCCATATTACCTGAAGGTGTAATACTAGATATGCCCTTACACTTAGGTGATCTTGTTATCTGTTTGCCTGTTGTTGAGGAAGAAGCTAGCGCCCAGAAAAAATCATTTGAGCAACATTGCGCCCATCTTATCGTTCATGGCATGTTGCACTTGCAAGGCTATGATCATATTGAAGAAAAACAAGCATTATCAATGGAAGCACTCGAAATAAATATTTTGGAGAAGTTGGCTTATCCCAACCCTTATTCAATCACATGATTAAAAAAGCAGGCATTAGGCTCCACAAAAAATGGACAAAATGGCTAAGAAGTAAAATTGATTTATCGCCACTTAACCAGGAGGAGTTACTTGATAGCCTTAGACAGTCATATGCAAATAATATTATTGATGCTGGCGTGCTGAGCATGATGGAGGGTGTAGTGCAGGTGGATAATCTACAAGTACGCGATGTTATGATTCCTCGCTCTAGCATGAATTTTTTGCATATTACGGATAGTTATCACGCCATTTTAGAAAAAACACTCAAAACGGGACATTCACGCTATCCTGTTTTTGATGACGACCGTGATGATATTGATGGTATTTTGTTGGTAAAAGATTTACTGAAATACGTTGGAAGAGAGCAAGCATTTGATATAAAAGATATTATTCGACTACCATTGACTGTTCCTGAAAGCACAAAGTTAGACAATCTGCTCACATCATTTCGTGATAAACGCAATCATATGGCGCTGGTGGTGAATGAGTATGGCGGCACTGCAGGCTTGATTACCATTGAAGACGTCTTAGAGCAAATTGTAGGCGATATAGATGATGAGCATGATGCTATTGATGATCATAAAAAAGATATTGTTGAGCATGGTAAAAATCGTTACATGGTCAAGCCAAATACTGAAATTGCTTTCTTTAATGATTTTTTTGCTAGCAAACTTCCTGAAGATAAATTTGATACCGTTGCAGGTGTGATTACTCACGAGCTTGGTCACATCCCTAAAACGGGTGAAAATATTAATTTTGGTGACTTACTGTTTCAGATTAAAAGCAGTGATGGGCGCCGCATAAACCTCTTGCAAGTCATTAAAAATAAAGCATAACAAGATGAATAATAAAAACTTCACGCTGTGGTTCTATTTACTTAGCTTTTTAGCAGGTGCTAGCCTTGTATTCGCTTTCGCGCCTATCGGTTTATACCCTATTGCATGGCTATCACCTGCAATTTTATTTTATACCTTGCTGTTTGCAAACGATAAAAAACAACATTTTTTCTTAGCATGGCTTTATGGAATTGGCATGTTTGCCACAGGTGCTTCATGGATCTTTGTATCTATGAACTCTTACGCCCATGCAAGTATTCCTGTTGCGGCAACATTCACCATTGCGTTTGTTATTATTGTTGCTTTAACCATTGGGCTATTTGGATTACTTGCCTACCTGTTTCGACATCATCATAAAGTTACCCGTTTATTACTTTTCTATCCTTTTTCTTGGGTACTTATTGAGTGGTTCCGAGGCTGGTTTCTTACAGGATTTCCATGGCTCTATTTAGGTAATAGTCAAATTGATTCTGTGTTAGTTCATATTGCGCCGATTACGGGTGTTTTAGGGGTCAGCCTGCTAAGTGCTTTAGTTGCTGGCGCTATCGTAGCCTTATTTATCTTGAAAAAAACAAATAAGATTTTGTGGATAAATCACCCCACTAGTAACCATGTAAAGATAAAGCAGCCATTTAGATATAAGCATCAGTTTATTGCCTTATTTATCATCATCACTATTTTTTCCAGTACATGGTATGGAGGCAAGATAAGTTGGACACAAGCCAAAGGTGAGCCAATTACCGTTAGCTTAATCCAAGGCAATATCTTGCAAGAAGAGAAATGGTTACCTGAAAATAAACAGCCTACTTTAGATTTGTATAAAAAACTCACCAAAGAAAATTGGGGCAGTGATTTAATCATTTGGCCAGAAACAGCTATTCCAGATCTCTTTAGCCGTAATATGAAAGAGTTTATTGTTCCGCTGCAAGAACAAGCTAAAGCAAATAATACGG
This sequence comes from Leucothrix mucor, assembly GCA_015663245.1. Taxonomy (GTDB): domain Bacteria; phylum Pseudomonadota; class Gammaproteobacteria; order Thiotrichales; family Thiotrichaceae; genus JAGLBW01. The sequence continues at coordinate 949 of DQSN01000104.1, read as the reverse complement.
ACTTAATACTCGGGGCTTTTTATCAAAATGAGCAAGGGAAAATAGAGAACAGTGTATTAGCACTTACCCAAGATGGGCGTGATATTTATTCTAAGCAACACCTAGTTCCCTTTAGTGAATACATCCCTCTGCTGGGTTATTTACGCTGGTTAAACGAGTGGGTACAAATGCCTTCAGATAACTTAACCGCAGGCACAGGAACAACGACACTCAACCTTTCTGGCAATATTGCGCAATTATCCATTTGTTATGAAGATGCTTTCGCTAGTGAGAATTTAAAGGGACTACCTTTAGCAAATATGCTGATTAACGTCAGTAATGATGGCTGGTTTACAGGCTCTCTCGAACCCTATCAACATATGGAAATAGCGAGAATGCGCGCCATTGAAACAGGTCGTTATCTATTACGCTCAACTAATATTGGTGTCTCAGGTATCGTCAACAATAAAGGTGAGTTAATCGCTACTGCTCCGCCCTACTCCACCGCAGTTATCACTCATAAAGTACAACCCTACTCAGGAAGTACACCTTTTATGTACTGGGGTAATTTAGGAATTATTGGACTATTGATTTTATTACTGTCACTTGGACATTACACTGCGGCAATACGCAAGCCTGAGCGAGAGTAAAAGCCGACTGAAATCCATCTGATTGCACCTGCTACCATTCAACTGAGAGAGTATCCTCCCTCAGTTGAATGAAAAAAGGCATAAAGCGGTCTGTTTTTTGTTACCGCTCTGTGTATCACCAGCTCTCAGTCAGGCTTCTAGCTCTTTTCTTTCTTCGCTTTAGCCAAGGCTTCTGCTGCCGCCTTTTTCTTTTTAGACGTGACCTTTTTGACAGGTTTTTTTATCGATTTTTTAACTACCTTAGGCGCTTTTTTCTTTTCACTTACTTTTTTAACTTTCTTTTTTTTTGCCTTTGCCTCCTTTTTATCTTTTTTATCTTT
>DQSN01000014.1 GCA_015663245.1 Leucothrix mucor | reverse complement strand
TTTATCGTCTTTATCTTTATTTTTTATTGGTGATGGCGCAGGAATAATATGCCGCTCTGCATCAGGATCAATATAATCACTGATAATATCGGTCAAACGTCCTTCTTCTGCTTCTACAGCCGCATATCTCGCAAGTAGATACTCAGTTGATGCGGGGAATTTTACAAGTGATTGAAAAACCTCATACAGCCCTTCTTCGATGCGAATAGCAATTTCAATTTCGCCTTCACGCGTCAAAAGTTCTACTGTACCCATTTCTCGCATATACATACGAACAGGATCGGTGGTACGACCAAATTCACTATCAATTTTTGTTAAGGCAGCCGCTGCTTCTTCGGCAGCATCATCATCAGTATCAGCAACACCTTCTTCAGATAAAATTAAACTATCTTCCTCAGGTGCTTTCTCAAAGACCTTTATCCCCATGTCATTGATCATGGTTACAATATCTTCTATTTGCTCAGGGTCGACAATAGTGTCAGGCAAATGGTCATTTACTTCTGCATAAGTAAGATAGCCTTGCTCTTTACCTTTTACAATAAGGACTTTGATACTGGATTTTTGCTGTTCTTGTTCGCTCATACTGACTGAGTTTCCGAAAAAAAGTTAATCGATCATTATAACATAAATTTATCTATAGCAATATAGACCTGTGATTAGCTAAAAAATCCCAAATATTGTTAAAAGCACATTAATGTTCTTAAAAATATACGAAATTCAAGCCCACAGCGACCTACTACATAGACATCATGAAAATGTAATAATTTATAGGGTTATTGTATTTCACTACTAAAGCTGGTCTGTTACCGACAAAGACAGTTCTATTCATTTTAGATAGTTAGGACTCCTGCAAAAGAATCAAGAAATCTTGCTTCTCACGCTCCGTCAGTCCGTCTGTTCGTTCTTTGTGTATCAGTGCTTCTAGTTTTTTCTCATTAGCCTTTTTGCGAATTTGTCGCAGACAGTCCTGAAATTCTCGCACCAGTACAGCATTATCGTCAGTATCTGGTTGCCATTTCATCAGACGGATTAGTGAGGCCTCAAAGTCAGTGTTACGCCACCTTTCTAAAAGAGACGCTCCGTTTATATGGGGATTCTCTTCGATGGTTTCAATAAGTGTAGTCAATAAATCTGCACCTGACAGGTTTGAAAGCGCTATTTGTTCTGGATTTTCGACAAATTTGACTAACGATGTATCATGCAGAAGCAATGTAATCGCATAACGAATAGGCGTATGGCGCACCTCTCTATCCTTTACTCGCGTCACTTTAAAGGGCGTCTTAGAGCGACGACCCAATAATGTTTTTTTAATATCAATTACTTCAATACTGGTCAATACCGAAACTTCAGTTATTAATTGATCTCTTATCAAAGAATCTGGCATTTTTTTAACTAATTCACCCAAAGCCTTTAAAAAACGTGATTTTCCTTCTCGACTACTGATATTAAACTGTTCTTGCAAGTGGCTTAATAAGTAATCGGTTAGCGCTAAAGCATCGCTAGTGTAGGAGTCTTCAAAAGCGTCTTTACCAATTTTCCGCACTAAAGTATCAGGGTCCTCCCCTTCTGCTAGAAATAAGAACCGTATTTCTTTACCATCTACAACCATACTTAAAGCATTATCGAGCGCACGCCAGGCGGCTTCTTTTCCTGCCCTATCGCCATCAAAACAAAATATCACTTCTGGTACAGAACGAAATAGTTGTTGGATATGCTCCTGTGTGGTTGATGTTCCCAAGGTTGCTACTGCATAGCTAATGCCATACTGCGCCAGGGCAATCACATCCATATAGCCTTCGACAACAATGATGCGTTCTAATTTTCTAGTTGCATCTCGGGCTTCATAGAAACCATAAAGCTCTGAGCCTTTATGAAATAACTCCGTTTCTGGTGAGTTGATGTATTTAGGTTTTTCATCACCCATAACCCGCCCACCAAAGCCAATCACCTGTCCTTTGCGATTACGAATGGGAAACATAATACGATCACGATAACGATCATATTCACCCCCTGTATCTTTTTCGATAACCAGACCCGTTTCTATTATTTGCTGCGACGTATAAGAAACAGTGAGATGCTTTAAAGCACTATCCCAACTCGCCAAAGAATACCCCAGCATAAAGCGCGTGCTAATTTCTGCACTTAAGCCTCTATTTTCAAGGTATTGGCTCGCTGCACTTGAACCTTTTAGTTGTAATTGAAAATAATCACTCGCATCTTGCATTAGATCATACAGATCTTTACTGATTCTTTTTTTAGGCGCCTGATTTCCCCCTTCTCTAGGCACATCCAAACCTAACTGAGAGGCTAGGGTTTCGATTGCCTCAACATAGTCCATATGATCGTATTCCATTAAAAATGAAATAGCATTACCGTGTTCGCCACAGCCAAAACAATGATAAAACTGCTTACTGGTACTAACGGTAAAGGAGGGTGTTTTTTCGTTATGGAAGGGACAACAGGCCGTGTATTCACGCCCTTTTTTCTTTAATGGTACACGCGCATTAATAATATCGACGACATCTACTCGAGCTAACAAGCCGTCGATAAATTCCTGTGGAATGCGTCCTGCCATAAGTTTTGGTCTTTAGTTAATAAATAACAGAAACGCTATTGTTGATTGATAAAAATTTAGTCGAAATGTGATTTTTTTACATTTTCTGATCATCAATATTCAGACAATGAGCTATCAAAACAACTTAACGAGAAAAGGAAGCTACCCCAATGTTTATCCATAAACTTATCAAGCACTCATTCTTTATACTTTTTCTCTCTGCTTTTTTACAAGCATCACAGGCTCAAAGCAGCCTTTCTAACGAAAAAGAAACTATCACCGCAAATGTTATTCTTAATATTGTAGATCCGAGCGAGCATAGTTATTGGCACAGTGGTTTTACTAAAAGACCTTGCCCTTAATGATGATGAATATTGATACTTGAATAATTAATCAATTCCGCAGAATCAAAGCCCTAGAATCTGTGATCAATATTTCTAGACTGCGAATCTAGCGTGGTAAGTTAGTACTACCCATCAAATAGGCATCAACAGAGTGCGCACATTGACGTCCTTCGCGTATAGCCCAAACAACCAACGATTGTCCACGACGCATATCACCCGCTGAAAATACTTTATCGATTGAAGTGTAGTAAGCCTTATCACCTTCTGTACTACCTTCTACATTGCCACGACCATCAAGATCTACTTGCAGCTCTTCTAACATGCCTTCTTGTACAGGATGAACAAAGCCCATCGCCAAAGTTGCAATATCTGCCTTTAGCTCAAACTCAGAGTCTTCAACTTCACTCATTTGCCAATTGTCATTAGCATCTTTTGACCATTCGACTTTAGCACATTTAATTGCCGATAATTCACCAGCATCATTGGCTATAAATTCTTTCGTTACGACAGAGAATAAACGCTCACAACCTTCTTCTTGTGATGTTGAGGTACGCATCTTATCTGCCCAATCGGGCCATGTTAGGTTTTTATCTTCTTTCTCTGGTGGTGCAGGTAGAATTTCTATTTGAGTGATTGATGCCGCACCATGACGCACAGAAGTACCAATGCAATCAGAGCCTGTATCTCCACCACCAATAACAACAACATGCTTTCCTTTAGCAGAAATAACCTTGTCTTCACCATGAACACCCTGTACCCACTTGGTATTCGCCTTAAGAAAGTCCATCGCAAAGTAAACACCTTTTGCATCACGACCTGCAACTGGCAAATCTCTGGGGTGTTCGGCACCACCTGTTAAGACAACGGCGTCATAATCTTCAAGTAATGACTTAGCAGGAATATCTACACCTATGTTTGCGTTGGTTTTAAACACGACACCTTCCGCTGACATTTGCTCCATGCGACGGTCGATCAACTTTTTATCTAATTTAAAATCGGGGATACCAAAGCGCGTTAAACCACCGATGCGCTCTTCCTTTTCAAACAAGACAACATCATGACCTGCACGAGCTAACTGTTGTGACGCTGACATTCCCGCAGGGCCAGAACCAACAATAGCAATTTTTTTACCTGTTTTAATATCGGCTATTTCTGGCTTAACCCAACCTTCGGCAAAGCCTTTATCGACAATAGCGCACTCGATTGTTTTAATGGTAACGGGTGCATCATCGATATTTAAAGTACATGATTCCTGACAAGGAGCTGGGCAGATTTTCCCTGTAATTTCAGGAAAATTATTGGTGGAATGCAGTACATCTAGCGCATCTTTCCAATCATCTTGATAAACCAAGTCATTCCAGTCAGGGATTAAATTGTTTACAGGACAACCTTGATGACAAAAAGGAATACCACAGTCCATACAGCGCGCGGCTTGATTGACCATTTCATCCGCAGACAAAGGAATAACAAACTCGTTGAAATTCACAATACGCTCTTCTATTTTTTTGTAAGAACGGTCGTTGCGTGCGTATTGTTTAAAACCTGTTGGATTACCCATTGTATTTCTCCTTATTTACGCAGCAGCTTTCTGTGATTTCATCTCAACTAATGCACGTCGATAATCAACTGGCATCACTTTGATGAACTTAGGTAAGTATTCATCCCAATTATCTAATATGGTCTGCGCACGCTCAGAGTTAGTATAATGCTGATGATTTTCGATGATACCTTTTAAACGGGTTTCATCTGCTTCTGTTAGGTCACTTAAATCTGCATTAGCTGAATCAGGTTTTAATGACTCAAGCTCTACCATTTCCATATTACAGCGACTAGTAAAAGTACCTTCCTCATCTAGCACATAGGCAATACCACCCGACATACCTGCCGCAAAGTTAGGTCCCGTTTCACCCAACACAGTCACAATGCCACCTGTCATATATTCACAACCGTGATTACCAATCCCCTCTACAACAGCGGTAGCACCTGAGTTACGCACACAAAAACGTTCACCTACCACACCACGAAAATACGCTTCACCACTAATCGCTCCGTATAGCAGCGTATTACCTGCAATAATATTTTCTTCAGCTTTACCTATTGCGGCTTCAACAGGCGGATAAATAATTATTTTTCCACCCGATAGACCTTTGCCAACATAGTCGTTACCTTCACCCGATAGCTTAATCGTAATGCCTTTCATCAACCAAGCACCTAATGATTGACCCGCAGTACCCGATGCATTGATAGAAATAGTGTCATCAGCCAAGCCAACAATACCATATTTTACAGCAACTTCACCTGATAACATCGTACCAAAAGTACGATTATAGTTGCGAATATCAATATCAATCTCGACTTTTTCTTTTGAATCTAAAGCAGCTTTTGCTTGTTTAATTAATTCATTATCAAGTGCTTTATCAATGCCATGCTCTTGACCTTGTGTATGATAAATATCGCTTGCTGACTCTGCTTTTGGCTTCGTCAATAAGTCGGTGTAATCCAAGCCTTGCGCCTTCCAATGATTAATCACCGCACGCATACTTAAACGATCAGACTGACCAATCATTTCATTCACTGTTTTAAAGCCTAGCTTAGCCATTAGTTGACGCATTTCTTCGGCAACAAAGAAGAAGTAATTAATGACATGCTCTGGCTTGCCTTTAAAACGTTTTCTTAACTCTGGGTCTTGCGTTGCAACACCAACAGGACAGGTATTTAAATGACACTTACGCATCATAATGCAACCTTCAGCAATGAGTGGCGCTGTTGCAAAACCAAATTCATCTGCACCTAATAAAGCGGCAATCACAACATCACGACCTGTCCGCAAACCACCATCAGCCTGCACACAGACACGACTTCTTAATTTATTCAGTACTAAAGTTTGATGAGTTTCAGCTAAACCTAGCTCCCAAGATGACCCTGCATGCTTAATAGAGTTTAAGGGTGATGCACCTGTTCCGCCATCATATCCTGAAATCGTAATATGATCTGCATGAGCTTTTGTCACCCCTGCTGCAACTGTACCTACACCGACTTCTGACACTAATTTGACTGAAATACGCGCTTTGGGGTTTACATTTTTAAGGTCGTGAATAAGCTGTGCTAAATCTTCAATCGAGTAAATATCATGATGTGGTGGTGGTGAGATAAGCCCAACACCTGGCGTTGAATGTCTTACTCGACCTATTTGTTCATTTACCTTGTGACCAGGAAGCTGCCCACCCTCACCTGGTTTTGCGCCTTGTGCCATTTTGATCTGAATATCATCAGAATTGACCAAATATTCAGTGGTAACACCAAAGCGACCAGAAGCAACCTGCTTAATAGCTGAGCGTTCTGGATTCATTGAGCCATCAGCCAAAGGTAAGAATCGGCTTGCTTCTTCTCCACCCTCACCTGTATTTGACTTCGCACCAATACGGTTCATTGCCACTGCAAGTGTTGAGTGCGCCTCATACGAGATACTACCAAAGGACATCGCGCCTGTAGCAAAACGTTTCACAATTTCGGAAACAGGCTCCACTTCATCAATAGATAAGGCTTTATCAGCCCATTGGAAATCCATCAAACCACGTAATGTGAGTAAATCTTCACTTTGCTCATCAACTAAGGTTGAGAACTCAGTAAATGTTTTTGCATTATTTCCACGCACTGCATGTTGTAATTTAGCAATGGTATCTGGTGTCCACACATGGTTTTCACCACGGGTGCGATAAGCATAATCCCCACCGACATCAAGGTGTTTTTTATATATTTGTTTGTCACCGTAGGCATCGTTATGCCACCTAACCGCTTCTTCTGCTAGCTCGTCAAGACTAATACCTTCGATAGTCGTTGCAGTGCCTTTAAAGTATTCATTAATAAGTTTTGAAGATAAGCCTACCGCATCAAAAATTTGCGCGCCACAATAGGATTGATAGGTCGAAATCCCCATCTTCGACATGATCTTTTTAAGACCTTTACCAACTGCTTTAATATAATTTTCATTAGCCGTTGTAAGATCCATATCTGCATCAATAGCAGATAGGTTTTCTGCAATCGTATCAAATACCAACCAAGGGTTTACAGCCTCTGCACCATAACCTGCCAATGCAGCAAAATGATGTACTTCTAGTGCTGATCCAGTTTCAATAACCAAGCCCGTTTCAGTACGCAAGCCGTGCTTTATAAGGTAATGATGGACTGTTGATGTCGCCAATAAAGAGGGAATAGCGATACGGTCTGCCGAAACATTACGATCTGACAATATAAGAATATTAAAATGTCCATCAACCGCTTCTTTTGCCTGACTGCGCAGTCGGTTTAGTGCTGTTTCCATTCCTCCAGCGCCATCACTGACAGGGTAAGTCATATCAAGTGTTTGTGTTCTAAACGCATCACCAGCATGATCATGAATATGACGAATGCGATAGAGCTGTTCGTTACTTAAGACAGGCTGTTTAATCTCTAAGCGAGAACAAGGGCAGGTATTGTTATGATCTAACAAGTTAGGGCGAGGCCCTATAATCGTCACCAAAGACATCACTAATTCTTCACGAATAGGATCTATTGGCGGATTAGTCACCTGAGCAAAATTCTGTTTGAAGTAGTTAGATAAATGGCGCGAGCGATTAGATAGTACCGCAGGAGGGCTATCTGACCCCATAGAACCAATACCTTCCATTCCTGTTGCAACCATCGGCGCAAGTAGGAATTTTATGTCTTCTTGTGTGTAGCCCAAAGATTGTTGGGCATTTAATAAAGTTTCGGCACTTAGCGGAGCTACTAAATCCACATCGCCAATTAGGTCACAAACTTTGATTTGACCTTCGTTTAACCATTCTTGATAAGGATGTGCGTTTGCCAAGGTTTTCTTAACTTCACTATCATCAATAATGCGCCCTTCTTCGAGGTCAATCAGGAACATTTTTCCTGGTTGTAAACGCCATTTTTTGACTATTTTTTCTTGAGGAATATCCAGAACACCCATTTCAGATGCCATAACAACTAAATCATCAGTGGTTATTATGTAACGTGCAGGACGCAAACCATTACGATCCAACATTGCACCTATTTGACGACCATCGGTAAAAGCAACTGCCGCAGGACCATCCCAAGGTTCCATCATCGCAGCATTATATTCATAATAAGCGCGGCGATCATCATCCATTAAGTCATTGCCATACCAAGCTTCTGGTATCAACATACTCATCGCTTCACTTAGGGAGTAACCTCCAGCAACCATCAATTCTAAAGCATTATCAAAACAGGCAGTATCTGATTGTCCCTCAGGAATTACTGGCCAGATTTTACTTAAATCTTCACCTAAAACTGTTGATGCCATTGAGTGTTCACGGGCAGCCATCCAATTTACATTGCCACGATTGGTGTTTATTTCACCATTGTGAGCCACCATGCGGAATGGGTGCGCTAAATCCCACGTAGGGAAAGTATTGGTGGAAAAGCGCTGATGAACTAAAGCAATAGCCGAAACCACGCGCTCATCAGTAAGGTCTTTATAGTATTCACCTACTTGCTCCGCTAATAACATGCCTTTGTAAACAATCGTTCTTGTCGACATGGAATTAATATAAAAGTCACTAGCCCCCGCTAATTTTTGCTGGCGTACTCTTGCACCTATAATTTTATGTATAACAAATAATTTTCTTTCTAAAGTAGCTTGATCAGCAGTTGTATCAGCAGCAGAAATAAAGATTTGACGTGTCATTGGCTCTGTTGGCTTTACACTCTCACCAAGATCAGAAGGATCAACAGGCACAGTACGCCAGCCTAAGACTACTTGCCCTTCTTCTATAACAACATCTTCAACTAGTTTCTCTAATGTTTTACGTTGCGCATCATCCTTTGGGAAGAACAACATGCCAACTCCATACTCGCCAGCATTTGGCAAACTAAAATCATTAACGTCCCTAAAAAAGGCATCTGGAACCTGCATAAGAAGACCAGCGCCGTCACCTGCTTTAGGATCTGCCCCTACCGCACCACGATGAACAATATTATTTAATATTGTTAAGCCTTGTTTCACAATATTATGACTTTTATCACCTTTGATATGTGCAACAAAACCAACACCACAAGCATCATGCTCATTGGCGGGGTTGTATAATCCTTGCTTGGGGGGTAATGATCCGTGATGCATTGTTATTCTCTTAATTCTTGATGGATTTCATAGATCCGCCCTTTTTCAGAGAGTACTTGCTACTCTCTGTAAAACAAAAAGAGGGATCGGGATTGTATCAGGTATTTATGGATGTGTACCAGAAATGCCAATTATTACATGGCGATTAGCTCAAAATAGATACAGTATTTTATATTATTGCATCTTGTGTGATTTTTCGGTTTCCACACCAAGTTTTTCAAATAATATATTGTCATTACTTTTCTCAGGATTATTCGTTGTCAATAAACGTTCACCATAGAAAATAGAATTAGCTCCCGCTAAAAAGCACAATGACTGCATTTCATCATTCATCTCCATTCGTCCTGCGGAAAGTCGCACATAGGATTCTGGCATTAGTATTCGAGCAACAGCAACTGTGCGAACAAACTCAAACGAATCAAGGCGATCTATCCCATCTAGAGGGGTGCCCTTAACTTGAACTAAGTCATTAATAGGTACTGACTCTGGGTGCTGAGGAAGTGTGGCAAGTTCTTGCAGTAGTCTAGCGCGATCACGACGAGTTTCACCCAAACCCAAAATACCACCCGCGCAAACATTGATGCCCGCTTCACGAACATGACCCAGCGTATCCAAACGATCTTGATAAGTCCGAGTAGAAATTACCGTGCCATAAAATTCAGGTGATGTATCTAAGTTATGATTGTAATAATCAAGCCCTGCTTCCTTTAGCCGCCCTGCTTGCTTTTGTTCTAACATACCCAAGGTAACACAGGTTTCCATCCCCATATCTTTAACCGCAGAAATCATATCAATAACATGATCCAAACTTTTATCGGTAGGATTGCGCCAAGCAGCGCCCATGCAAAAACGTGTAGAACCTGCATCTTTTGCTTCTTGCGCTGCGGAGATCACATCACTTAACGGTAATAATTTTTCACGCTCCAAATCGGTAGCATTTGAAGCACTTTGAGAGCAATAAGAACAGTCCTCAGGACAAGCTCCCGTTTTAATACTGAGCAAAGTGCTTACTTGCACAGTATTTACATCAAAGTTTTTACGATGAATAGTCTGCGCTTGATAAATAAGATCTGCGAAAGGCAAATCAAATAAGGTTTCTATTTCTTCAATAGCCCAATCAGTTCTTAATTTAGTTGTTTGCTTGCTCAATAGTGACATCTTCCCATTCTTCACGATTAATTTTGATGAGTTGCATTATCGCCAATGGAAGCAATATTACAACATAAATACCCCACACTACTAGCCAATAGGTAATACCCTTGGGCGCAAACGTGAAAACAGGAACTAGTAAGCCAGCCAATGCATAGTATTGATAAGCGGCTACCTGTGTAAAATAACCTACACGTTTATTTGGATGATGCCTAAACATGGCGTAAAACACCATTGACCCTCCAAACCAGAGAATAAAAATAGGGAATGGAAAAATTACTGACAATATATTCCCATAGTTAAAAATCTTGGCAGAAGCTTTAGCACTTTTTGCTGTTACAATATTTGACTCATTTTCCGACATAGCACTAACCCACAACTAAAAAATGATAAAATTCTAAACATCCAGACATAACAATCAATGACAAGGATCAATAATGGATTTAATTACACCCAATAAAGAAATTATACGTAGGATATGTATATTAAATGGTGGGACAACTTGCTGCATTTCGAGAAGCAATAACAATGAGTTTATAGAACTGCTTGTTGATATAAAAGAAGATCAACTAAAAAAATTCACCTATGAATTAACTGAGTGGACAGGGGCAAACTACAAAGCATACAACACTAGCTCTAATGCATTCAAAGCGGGGGCACTAAGTCACATTAAAGAAACAATCCTTCCCATAAATATAAACCTTTAAAAAAACCTCAAACGAAGCTCCCTTAAATTTTATTTCAGGCATAAAAAAAGCTGGATAAGCCAGCTTTTTTTATTGATACCGAGAAGATATTAACTTTCAGGGCGATCAACTAATTCTACATATGCCATCGGCGCATTATCACCTGAGCGATAACCACACTTAATAATTCGCAAATATCCACCAGGGCGCTCAGAATAACGAGGACCTAGTTCAGTAAATAATTTGCCAACCATTTCTTTATCACGCAAGCGAGCAAAAACAATTCGTCTATTATGAACAGAATCTATTTTAGAACGAGTCACTAGAGGCTCAGCTACTCTTCTCAATTCTTTTGCTTTTGCTACAGTTGTCTTGATAGCTTCATAACGAAACAATGCATTTGATAAACTTTGTAATGTTGCTTTACGGTGACTACTGTTTCTACTCAGTTGACGACCAGATCTACGATGTCGCATTTTTTAATCCTATTGTTAACTATTTAGCCAACTCTGCTGGCATCAGTACTTTCTGCCACAGCAGGTGGCCAATTTTCTAATCTTGAACCTAAGGTTAGACCATGAGAACCAAGCACATCTTTAATCTCTGTAAGTGATTTCTTACCAAGATTAGGTGTTTTTAGTAGTTCGCTCTCTGTCTTCTGGACGAGATCACCAATATAATATACTTGCTCAGCTTTAAGACAATTTGCAGAACGCACTGTTAACTCAAGATCATCAACAGGGCGTAGTAAAATTGGATCTATTTCTGGCTCAGGTTCTACATCAGGCTCTGCTTCAATGATTGTTAAATCAAAGAATACCGCAAGTTGCTCATGTAAAACAGTCGCAGCATTACTAATGGTTTCTTCAGGATCAACTGATCCATCAGTCTGTAGCTCAATGATAAGCTTATCCATATCAGCTCGTTGCTCATGACGCGCACTATCGACATCATAAGCTACTCGAATGATTGGACTAAAGCTAGCATCAATTTCCAGTGTACCCAAAGCTAACTCTGGAGAGTCTGAACCACGACGAGCAGTTACAGGTTGATAACCTCTGCCGCGCACAATCTTTAAAGTCATATCCAGCTCAACATCAGATGTTAGAGTGGCAATAACATGGTCAGGGTCGACGATTTCAGTATCATGATCTAGCTTAATATCAGCAGCTGTAACAACACAAGGCCCTTGCTTTCGAAGATCTAAAGTTACTTCTTCTTTCTCATTCAAGCGAACAGCTAGCTTTTTCAAGTTAAGTAATATATCAACGATATCTTCTTTAACACCTGGAAGAGCCGAATATTCATGAGTAACACCTTTAATTTGAACCTCAGTCACTGAACATCCTGAAATGGATGACAGTAAAATACGGCGCAAAGCATTACCCAGCGTATGTCCAAAACCACGTTCTAGAGGCTCTAATGTTATTCTAGAGGTATTACTCCCTAGATCTTTAACTTGAATATTACGAGGCTTTAACAAGTCTGTTGACTTAGATGGCATCTTAATTCCTCAAACTATATACAAGGAGACTACCAAGTCTCCTTGTATATTATTTATTTCGAATATAGCTCAACAATCAATGATTCATTGATTTCAGCTGGTAAAGCATCACGATCAGGGATAGATTTGAATGTTGCTTCAAGTTTTTTCGAATCAACTTCCATCCACTCAGGAAACCCCAATTGCTCAGCAACTGACATAGAGTCTTGAATACGAGTTTGCTTTTTTGCTTTTTCACGCACAGAAACAACATCACCTTCCAATACTTGATAAGAAGCAATATTTACAACCTGTCCGTTTACAACAATAGCTTTATGACTAACTAGCTGCCGAGCTTCAGAACGAGTAGAAGCATATCCCATGCGGTATACAACATTATCTAATCGACATTCTAAAAGTTGCAATAAATTCTCGCCAGTTGAACCCTTCATAGAAGCTGCCTTCGTGAAGTAATTTCTAAACTGCTTTTCTAATACCCCGTAGGTACGACGAACTTTTTGCTTTTCACGTAATTGCAAACCATAATCAGAAATTCTTGTACGACGCTCACCGTGAACACCAGGAATTTTATCTAAATTACATTTGTTTTCAAGTGAACGTCCACGCCCTTTAAGGTAAAGATCTGTACCTTCACGACGCATCAACTTACACTTAGGTCCAATATATCTGGCCATTATTATCTCCGAATATTACAGTCTACACGCGACGCTTTTTAGGTGGACGACATCCGTTATGAGGAATCGGAGTTACATCAATAATATTCGTGATTTTGTAACCAATATTATTCAATGCTCTAACCGCAGACTCACGACCAGGCCCAGGACCCTTCACATGAACATCTAAATTCTTCAATCCAAACTCTTTTGCGGTTTCACCCGCTTTTTCTGCCGCTACCTGAGCTGCAAAAGGTGTGCTTTTACGAGAACCACGAAAGCCTGAACCCCCAGCTGTTGCCCATGAAAGAGCATTACCTTGGCGGTCAGTTATAGTAACAATAGTATTGTTAAACGACGCATGAATATGCGCGATACCATCGCTAATAGACTTTTTTACTTTCTTACGTGTCTTAGTGGCTTTTGCCATCTTTAGTTACCTATACCTATTACTTACGGATTGGTTTACGTGGCCCTTTACGAGTACGCGCATTAGTCTTGGTTCTCTGACCACGCAGAGGCAAACCACGACGATGACGTATACCACGATAACAGCCAAGATCCATTAGTCGTTTTATATTCATGGAAACTTCACGACGTAGATCACCTTCTACCATGAACTTGCCAACTTCTTTACGAACACGCTCGACTTCTGCTTCGCTAAAATCGCGAATCTTTACATCAGATGCGACATCAGCAGCTACGCAAATGTCAGCCGCACGTGAACGACCAATGCCGTAAATTGCAGTTAATGCTATAACTGCATGTTTATTTACAGGAATGTTAATACCCGCTATACGCGCCATTAATCAATCTCCAGTCTGCCGTGAAAAGCGGGCAACTCTACCCGATAACACAGTGTTAATCAATATAGAACTAAGAATTATTAAAATTAATATTTTCTAATAAAACTCAGGTTAAATAGTTTACCCTTGTCTTTGCTTGTGGCGAGGGTCAGAACAAATAATACGAACAACACCCTTACGCTTTACAACCTTGCAGTTACGACACATTTTCTTAACAGAAGCACGAACCTTCATAGTTAACTCTCCAAATAAAATCTATTAGCGTGTTGCTCTTGGCTTCTTTCCACCAGATTTTTTGAAATTGGCCTTTTTCATTAGCCCTTCATACTGGTGAGACATCATTAGCGCTTGTAATTGCGCCAAGAAATCCATAACAACAACAACTATTATCAACAATGATGTACCACCAAAATAAAACGGCACATTCCAGCCATAAATCAAAAACTCTGGCAACAAACAAACAAGTGTTATATAAGCCGCCCCTACTGCTGTCAGTCGAGTCATGACACCATCAATATACTTAGCCGTCTCTCTTCCTGGACGTATTCCTGGAATAAAAGCTCCCGACTTCTTCAAGTTATCGGCAGTCTCACGTGAATTAAACACCATAGCCGTATAAAAGAAGGTAAAGAAAATTATCGCTAGTGCATAAAACATAATATACAGAGGTTGCCCAGGCTGTAATTTAGTCACTATGCTTTGCAACCACTCCATTCCTTCTGCTTTTGAGAACCATTGACCCAAGGTTGAAGGAAACAAAATAATACTTGAAGCAAATATAGGGGGAATAACACCTGCCATATTTAATTTTAGTGGCAGATGACTTGATTGCCCCATGGACATCTGTCTTCCTTGCTGCCTATTAGCATAATTTACAGTAATACGCCGCTGACCACGCTCGATGAAAACAACAAAAGCCGTCACCAATATTGCCATTGCCAACAGTACTATTACAAATGCTGGACGTAACTCACCATTTCTTGCTAACTCTAAGGTACCACCTATAGCGGCAGGCAGACCTGCAACAATACCTGCGAATATAATCAGAGATATACCATTACCAATACCACGCTCAGTAATCTGCTCACCAAGCCACATTAAAAATAATGTACCAGTTACTAAGGAAACCACTGTCGTAATTACAAACCCCATTCCTGGGTGCAAGGCTATTGTTTGTCCACCACCTAGATCTTGACCGCCTAAAGCAATCGCGATTCCTATACTTTGAAATAGAGCTAAAGCAACAGTTCCATAACGAGTATACTGGGTGATTTTTCGCTTACCTGACTCACCTTCCTTTTTGAGTTGCTCCAATGTTGGAACTACATGCGTCATTAATTGAACGATAATTGACGCAGAAATATACGGCATTATACCCAAAGCAAATAGACTAAGACGCTCTAAAGCCCCTCCTGAAAACATATTAAAAACACCTAATATGGTTCCACTATTTTGCTCAAAAAATTGCTGCATAGCAATTGGATTCACACCTGGTATAGGAATGAAAGTACCAATTCTATAAACGATTAAAGCGAAAAAAACAAAGGCAAGCCTTTGTTTAATCTCTGTCACATTACCCATGTTACCGAGCATGCCTGATGTATTATCACGAGCCACTATTATGTATCCCTTATTATTCTTCTATCTTGCCCCCAGCAGCCTCGATAGCTTCTTTCGCACCTTTAGTAACTTTAATACCTTTCAATGCTACTGCTTTATCAACCGACCCTGACAAGATAACTTTTACATACTTGATATTTTTACCAACTATGTTCGCTTCTTTCAATGCATCCAAACTAACCACATCACCAGCAACTAAACCAAGCTCGTTCAAACGCACTTCAGCTGTCACAAGATTTTTGCGAGAATTGAAGCCAACTTTAGGCAAACGACGCTGCAAAGGCATTTGACCACCTTCAAAACCAACTTTACTAAAACCACCTGAACGAGACTTTTGACCTTTATGGCCACGCCCACAGGTTTTACCTAAACCACTACCAATTCCGCGCCCAACTCTTTTTCGAGGACTTTTACTACCTTCTGCAGGTTTCAATGTATTTAGTTGCATTTTAAGCATCCTCAATCTTAAGCATGTAAGAAATTTTGTTCATCATTCCACGGTTTTCAGGGGTATCAGCAACAGTAATTGAATTATGTATCTTCCGAATACCCAAACCACGCGCACATGCCTTGTGTGATTTCAGCCTTCCATTGAGACTACGTACCAAAGTGAGCTTTACTTGTTTTTCGGAACCCATCTTCTTAACCCTCAACTTTTTCTGCTGGTTTACCAGTTACTTCTTCAACAGATTTACCACGCTTAGCAGCAATCATTTCTGGAGAATTCATTTCTGCCAAGCCTTTAATCGTTGCTCTAACCATATTAATAGGGTTACGAGAACCGATACATTTTGCCAGAACATTTTTCACTCCAACAACTTCAAAAACAGCTCGCATTGCGCCACCAGCAATAATACCAGTACCTTCAGAAGCTGGCTTCATGAACACATGAGCTGCACCAAAGTGTGCATCAATCGGATATTGCAACGTACCTTCATTTAACTGCACAGTTACTATATTTTTTCGGGCTTTTTCCATAGCTTTTTGTATTGCTACTGGAACCTCACGAGCCTTACCATAACCGAATCCAATTCTACCATTACCATCACCTACTACGGTCAAAGCTGTAAAACCAAAAATTCGACCACCTTTAACCACTTTAACAACGCGGTTTACGTGTACTAGTTTTTCCTGTAGGCCATCTGAAGCCGTATCTGTATTATTTGTCTTAGCCATAATATTTATAAACCTTTTTAGAACTTAAGACCTGCTTCACGCGCAGCATCAGCTAGTGCTTGAACACGACCATGATATTTAAACCCAGAGCGATCAAATGCAACAGACTCAACACCCTTTGCCATTGCGCGCTCAACAACCAGTTTACCTACCAACTTAGCAGCTTCGATATTACCAGTGTATGATAATTCAGAGCTAATTGATTTTTCGACAGTAGAAGCACTAGCTATCACTGTATTATCAGCAGCAGAAATTACCTGAGCATATATATGCTTTGAAGTACGATGAACCGATAAACGATCAACACGCAATTCACGCATTTTCATGCGAGCACGCTTTCCACGACGAATTCGGGCTGTTTTCTTACTCACCTTCATTTAAGTAATCCTACTTCTTCTTAGCTTCTTTACGGATAATACGCTCATCCGCATACTTAACACCCTTGCCTTTATAAGGCTCAGGTGGACGATATGCTCTTATCTCAGCAGCTACCTGACCAACTTTTTGCTTGTCAGTGCCACGTATAATAATCTCAGTCTGAGTTGGAGTCTCCACCGTTACACCATCAGGCAACTGATAGTTTACAGGATGAGAGAAGCCTAAAGTCAGGTTAAGAACATTACCTTGAGCCTTAGCACGATAACCAACACCTACTAACTCTAGCTTTTTCTCAAAACCTTCACTAACACCAGTCACAATATTACTCACTAAAGAGCGCATTGTGCCTGCCATAGCCCAAGCAGATTTATTAGCTGCATCAGCGGCAGAAAATACCAGAGTATTTCCTTCTTCAGCTATTTTCACAGAGGAGTGGATTAGCAAATCCATGACACCCTTTGCACCTTTAATACTTACCAACTGACCATCAAACTTCGCTTCTACTCCAGAAGGAAGTTCTACAGGCATTTTTGCAATTCTAGACATCTCTTGCCCACTATTCCACTGTACAAAGAACTTCGCCACCATGACCAGCAGCTCTCGCAGCTTGATCACTCATGACACCACTTGAAGTCGATATTATAGTGACTCCCAAACCACCCATTACATTTGGCAAATCATTTTTGCCGCGAAAGATCCTTAGACCAGGGCGACTAACGCGTTGAATTTTGCTAATGACAGGCTTTCCACCAAAATACTTCAAAGATACTCTTGTTTCTGGTTTCTTTTCAGATCCAGATTCAACGTAATCAGAGATATAGCCTTCACCCTTCAAAACACTCAAGACAGATGTCTTTAGTTTTGAAGCAGGAAATGAAACTTCTACTTTATTCGCTCGTTGACCATTACGAATTCTGGTCAACATATCAGCGAGAGGGTCACTCATACTCATAATGTTATTCTCTACCAACTAGCCTTAGATAAACCAGGAACATCGCCGCGCATAGCTGCTTCTCGAAGCATATTACGACTAAGCCCAAATTTACGATATACTCCGTGAGGACGACCTGTTATAGCACAACGACGACGCTGACGAACAGGGCTACTATTTCTTGGAAGCTTCTGCAAACTATCTGTAGCAGCCATCACTTCTTCAAAACTGCTTGTAGTACGATTGATAATCGCCTTTAAATCAGCTCGTTTTTTTGCGTATTTTGCTACCATCTTTGTACGTTTTGCTTCACGAGCAATCATAGATTTCTTAGCCATAAGTCAGTACTCCTCGTTACTTCTTGAAAGGGAATTTAAATGCATCTAACAATGCCTTCCCTTCTTCATCATTCTTTGCAGTAGTAGTAATTGATATATTTAAACCACGTAGCTTATCAATTTTATCATAATCTATTTCTGGAAAAATAATTTGCTCGTTAAAACCTAGATTATAATTACCTCTACCATCAAATGCACGTGGATTTAAACCACGAAAGTCGCGCACACGTGGAATAGAGATATTGATGAATTTATCTAAAAATTCATACATACGTTCTCGGCGCAAAGTAACCATACAGCCTATCGGCCAATTGTCACGAATTTTAAAACCTGCAATTGACTTCCTTGACATAGCAACTACAGGTTTTTGACCCGCAATTTTTGTCAAGTCAGAAACAGCATGTTCAACTATCTTCTTATCGCCTACAGCCTCACCCAAACCCATATTTAATGTGATTTTAGTGATCTTAGGGATCTGCATTACGTTTTTATAACCAAGAGTTTTGATCAACTCATCAACCATTGTCTCGTTATAAATATCTTGCAATCTAGCCATCAGTTATACCTTATGCACTCAATCTTTTAAGCGTCAACATTTTCATTGTTTGACTTGAAATAACGGATTTTCTTTCCATCTTCAAGAGCTTTTATACCAACGCGATCACCCTTACCTGTAGCAGAGTTAACCACCATAATATTAGAAATATTAATTGGTAGCTCTTTGTCTATAATCCCACCTGCTATTCCAGCATTTGGATTGCCTTTCTGATGTTTCTTTGCAAGATTAACACCTTGAACCAAGACTTTTCCATTGCTCAATACTTGTGAAACTTTCCCTTGACGACCATTATCTTTTCCGCTGATAACTACTATATTGTCGCCTTTACGAATCTTTTTCATTTTCGATAACCTAGTATTTAAAGCACTTCAGGTGCAAGTGAAATGATTTTCATGAAATTCTTACCACGCAACTCTCTAGTTACAGGGCCAAAAATACGAGTACCAATCGGCTCATTTTTAGCATTTAGTAAAACCGCTGCATTATCATCAAAACGAATTAGCGAACCATCATTACGACGCACGCCCTTGGCAGTACGTACAACTACAGCAGTATAAACATCACCTTTCTTCACTTTACCGCGAGGAATTGCTTCTTTAATACTCACTTTGATCATATCGCCTATTGCAGCATAACGACGATGAGAACCACCTAAAACTTTTATACACTGAACTTTTCTAGCACCGCTATTATCAGCTACTTTCAGGGTTGTTTGCATCTGGATCATAATATTATTCCGATTTTTTGTACTAACTTACATCTGCCGAGAAATCAGGAAGCACTAACAACCTGAACTAAAGCCCATGACTTTGTCTTTGATACAGGACGACATTCTTTAATCGTTACAGTATCACCTATTTTACACTCATTATTTTCATCATGAGCATGGTACTTAGTAGAACGACGAATGTATTTTCCATACAGAGGATGGCGAACCTTACGCTCACTCTTAACTACAATAGTCTTATCCATTTTATCGCTTACCACAACACCTTTAACTGTGCGTTGCGTTTTCGCTTCAGTGCTTTCCGACTGATCAGTATTAGTTTCCGTGCTCATCATTCTTTACCTGAAGTTTTCATCTCATTAAGTACAGTTTTAATACGAGCTATCTGATGTCTCACTTTCTTCATTTCTGAAGGGCGTTTCAACTGACCAGTTGCACGCTGCATACGAAAAACAAACTGCTCTCTTAGGTTATCCGTAAGCTCAGCATTCAGCTCATCAATAGATTTTTCACGTAACTCACTCGCTTTCATTACATCACCGTCCGAGTAACAAATACTGTTTTCATTGGAAGTTTAGCTGCCGCTAGAGCAAAAGCTTCTCTAGCTAACTCCTCACTAACACCTTCCATCTCATATAACACACGACCAGGCTGAATCTGGGCAACCCAGTATTCAACATTACCCTTACCCTTACCCATACGCACTTCAAGTGGCTTATTGGTAATTGGCTTATCAGGAAAAACTCTGATCCAAATTTTTCCGCCACGCTTAATATGACGTGTCATTGCACGACGAGCAGCTTCAATTTGTCTAGCAGTCAAACGACCACGACCAACAGCTTTCAGTGCATATTCACCAAAACTAACCTTATTACCTACTGTGGCTAATCCGCGATTGCGACCTTTAAACTGTTTACGAAATTTAGTTTTCTTAGGCTGTAACATGTTGTACCTCTATTACTTCTTCTTTCCGCCACGGCCTTTAGTAGCCTTTGAAATTTTATCTTCAAGATTAAAAACTTCGCCTTTATATATCCAAACTTTAATGCCAATAACACCATACATAGTATGTGCTTTTGCAACATCGTAGTCGATATCAGCGCGCAATGTATGCAAAGGAACCCGCCCTTCTCTATACCATTCTGAACGCGCTATCTCAGCACCATTCAATCTGCCTGCAATACTGATTTTAATACCTAAAGCACCAAGTCTCATTGCATTTGCAACAGAACGTTTCATCGCACGACGAAACATAATTCTACGTTCTAACTGGCTTGCGATACTTTCAGCTACCAATTTAGCATCAAGCTCTGGCTTGCGAATCTCTTGGATATTAAGCTTTACATTATTAGGATGAACTCCTAGTAATTTTGCGGACTCCAAACGTAAACGTTCAATATCCTCGCCTTTCTTTCCAATAACAATTCCAGGTCTCGCAGTATGAATAGTAATAAAGACCGCTTTTGCTGGACGCTCTATTTGAATACGGCTTACTGATGCATGCTTAAGCTTCTTCTCAATAAATCCACGTACTTCAATGTCTTTTTGGAGAAACTCAGCATATTCAGGGCCTTCGGCATACCATTTTGAACGCCAATCAGTCGAAATACCTAAACGAATACCCGTTGGATGTACTTTCTGTCCCATATCTTATCTATACCTTTCCATCGCCAACGGAAAGAGTAATATGACTCGTCCGCTTTAAAATACGATTTGCTCTACCTTTAGCACGAGGCTGAATCCGCTTTAACGTAGGACCTTGATCGACCATAACCTTCGTTACTGAAAGCTCATCAATATCGGCACCTTCATTATGCTCTGCATTTGCAATCGCTGATTCTAATATCTTTTTAAGAATTGCGGCTGCTTTTTTTGAACTAAACTCTAATATCTCCAGAGCTTTATCAACAGGCATTCCACGCACTTGATCAGCCACTAAACGGCATTTTTGTGGAGAAATTCGCGAATAACGCAACTTAGCTTGCACTTCCATCTCTAACTCCTAGTTTGCCTTTCTATCAGCGGTATGACCACGATACAATCTTGTTGGAGAAAACTCACCAAGTTTGTGACCAACCATATTTTCATTCACAAGAACAGGAACATGCTGCTTTCCATTGTGAACCGCAATTGTTAGACCAACCATATCAGGCGAAATCATTGAGCGTCTCGACCATGTCTTGATAGGTTTGCGATCATTAGTTTCAACAGCTTTCAATACTTTAGCCATTAAATGATGATCAATAAACGGACCTTTTTTAAGAGAACGTGGCACTTTTATTACCTCTTATTACTACGACGACGGACAATCAATTTGTCTGTACGTTTATTCTTACGAGTTTTATAACCCTTCGTTGGCGTACCCCAAGGTGACACAGGATGTCTACCTCCAGAGGTCTTACCTTCACCACCACCATGCGGATGATCTACAGGATTCATTACTACACCACGAACCGTAGGCCTTATGCCACGATGACGGGAAGCACCTGCTTTACCTAATTTAGTCAAACCATGCTCGGAATTACTAACTTCGCCTATAGCTGCACGACAGTTTGATAAAACTTTTCTCATCTCACCTGAACGCAAACGCAAAGTAGCATAACGCCCTTCACGCGCAACAAGCTGCGCCGACGTGCCTGCACTACGTGCTATTTGAGCACCTTTACCAGGCTTTAGTTCAACACAGTGAATAACTGTTCCAACTGGGATGGAGCTTATAGACATAGCATTACCAGCCGAGATAGAAGAACCATCTCCTGACTGAATAGCGTCACCTGCTACCACACCTTTAGGAGCAATAATATAGCGACGCTCACCATCAGCATATTTCAACAAGGCAATATTAGCTGTTCTATTAGGATCATATTCCAAACGCTCTACTACCGCAGGAATCCCATCTTTATTACGCTTAAAATCTATAATACGATAATGCTGCTTATGACCACCGCCTATATGGCGAGTAGTAATACGTCCATTATTGTTTCTACCACCTGACTTACTTTTCTTTTCTAGCAAGGCTTTAAAAGGCTTGCCTTTATGTAAATCTGTATTTAATACCCTTACCTGGTGTCTACGACCAGGCGAGGTAGGCTTCATCTTAATAACTGGCATAACTTAACCCTTATTCCGCTGTAACATCCAGAGTCTGACCTTCAGCCAAACGAACATAGGCCTTTTTCCAGTCTTTGCGCTTACCTGTTCTCTTGCCAAAATTTTTCTGCTTTCCTTTGACACTAACAGTACGAACATCTGCGACTTTAACTTCAAAAAGCAGCTCAATCGCCTGCCTAATTTCACGCTTAGTTGAATCTACTGAAACTTTAAACGTATGCATATTTGAAAGCTCAGATTGCGTTACAGTCTTCTCTGTAACATGCGGACCATAAACCACATGATATAAACGATCTTGACTCATGCTAACCACTCCTGAATCTTACCTAGCGCATCCGAAGTAACAACCACTTTATCATGAGAAACTAAACTCACAGGATTCAAACCCAAAACACTTAAGGTCTCACAATATGGAATATTACGAGCTGACAAATATACATTTGAATCTTCTTCTGAAGTTACTAGTAATGCTCCTTTATTAGCACTTACTCCATCAAGAAAAGATAACATTAACTTTGTACTTGGCTTATCAACACCAAAACCATCAACAACCAGAAAACGCTCCTGACGAACCAACTCCGACAAAATAGAACGCATTGCAGCTCGGTACATCTTCTTATTTAACTTTTGAGAATAGTCACGAGGACGAGCGGCAAAAGTAACCCCGCCTGAGCGCCACAATGGTCCACGAGAAGTTCCTGCTCTAGCTCTACCTGTACCCTTCTGACGCCATGGCTTTGCACCACCACCACTAACATCCGACCTTGTTTTTTGTGCTTTTGTACCAGATCGCCCGCCAGCTTGATAAGCCACAACTGCCTGATGCACTAAAGCCTCATTAAAATCTCTCGCAAAAACAGCATCTTCGAGATCTACCGAACTACCGTTCGCCATATCAACTTTCATCTCAACTACCTTTTAATCTTGACTGCTGCTTTTACAGAAATACTACCACCAGGTGCACCTGGAACAGCACCTTGTACTAGCAACAAATTTTTATCCATATCTACACGAACAACCTTAAGATTCTGAGTAGTCGTTCTCACATCACCCATATGACCAGTCATCTTTTTACCCTTGAAAACACGACCAGGGGTTTGATTCTGACCAATTGAACCAGGAGTTCTATGATTTATAGAGTTACCATGCGTAGCATCTTTTCCTGCGAAGTTGTAACGCTTAAGAACGCCAGCAAAACCCTTGCCTTTACTTGTCCCAGTTACATCAATCAACTGACCTTCTTCAAAAACATCAACACATATTTCAGAACCTAACTGAAAGCCCTCAATGTTATCCACACGAGACTCACCTACTTGAGAGCCAGCCTCTGTATTTGCTTTCGAAAAATGACCAGCTTGCGCTTTATTTACTCTCGATGCTTTTTTTGAACCTGCAACCAACTGAACGGCTGTGTAACCATCAACTTCTAAAGTCTTAATCTGAGACACCTTATTAGGAGTCATCTCTAAAACCGTAACGGGCGTAGCAGAACCATCCTCATTGTATATCCGAGTCATTCCAACTTTCCGACCCAGCAGACTGATTGCCATTTAACACCTCACTCCAAAACCTTAACAAGACAGATACATGCAACTTAAAACTAACTACAAAACCTGCTTGGATAAAATCGGCTCAGAGTTACCTGAGCCGAGAAAGGCGCGCATTATGTCAGAAATTCTGACGATAAGAAACCTAAAAAAAAGTTTTTTTCTATTTTTTATTTTTCCAACAAGCACGCATTAGTTTAATTTAATTTGAACATCAACACCTGCAGCCAAATCTAGCTTCATAAGTGCATCTACAGTACGCTCAGTAGGATCAACAATATCCATTAAACGCTTATGTGTACGAATCTCATACTGATCACGAGCATCTTTATTCACATGAGGCGATATAAGGATAGTAAAACGCTCTTTCCTAGTTGGCAAAGGAATAGGCCCCTTTACTCTAGCACCAGTACGCTTAGCTGTTTCAACAATTTCACTCGCCGAACGATCTATCAATTTATGATCGAATGACTTGAGACGAATTCGGATTCTTTGACCTGACATATTAATTACTCGATTACTTTTGCAACAACACCCGCACCAACTGTGCGACCACCTTCACGAATGGCGAAACGTAAACCGTCTTCCATTGCGATTGGATTAATGAGTGTAAC
>DQSN01000251.1 GCA_015663245.1 Leucothrix mucor | reverse complement strand
CCCAGTTGGTTTTGATGGTTGTCGCATAGGCTTTTAGCTTGGTTCTTTGATCATCTGTGAGTGCCTTGCCTTTTGCATCGGTAATTAACTGGCGACCATCAATATAAGCTTTGGTGATAGTTTTGAGATAATCCGTTTTACCTGCTTTATCTGCATCGGCAGCATAAGAAGCGTGAGAATAGATCATTTCTTTGTAAAGGTCGACTACGCCATCACCATTAGCATCGGCGATTTTAATATCTTTCTTTTTACCAATATTTTTCGCATCAGCCGCTTTAAGCTTCATCGCATGAGCAGGTGCACCAAAGTAACCAAACGCCTCATCCCACACATGCTCTTTACCTGTATACGCTGCGCCATCTTTGTAAGGTTTGTCGTTGGGCTTGTTACCAGCTTCCAACTTTTCATCTAAATAATTGTCGGCCGCTTGGTTGTAAAATATTGCGCCCATGCCAAATTTTGAGATTAACTGTGGGTAGTTGTAACCTGTTAGTGGATCAAATCCCTTGGTGGTCGATGATGTTTTATTGATCATAAACTCAAGCACTTCTGGTGCTGTCATTTTTCCTACCCAACTTGGTACAGCACCTTTGAATGTTTTTCCTTTTAGGTTTTTCCCTGTGGAAAGCTCATCAATTTTTGTTTGTTTTATTTTGAAAGTATCAGTGCTTTTAGGATCAATAACGACGCGCCCCGCATCTTTGCTCGCATAGTAAGACATCATTTTAGCTTTTAGCTCAGGGTTTGGTTTGCCGTTGCCATTGCCTGCTAACTTTTTTAGAGAATTCAGTAATAAGTGGCGGGCAACTTGTCCCTTGTAGGAATTAGAGTTTTTAGCATCGCCACTGTAACCTTTGACGGTAATCGGGGAGTTACCATAGACACTTGCATCGGCATGAGCAACGCTAGTTACAACGCTGGCACTTATCAATAAGGTAAAAGAAATAAAGAAAGATTTTTTTGTAGGCAGTAACATTAAACATGCTCCCATTAGTGAATGATAATTATTCTCAACTTTTGGGAAGTGTAGTGGCTGTGTTTTGTCTTGTCAATAATAACTATCATTTACGATTAGAGAGGGTAGTCTGCAATAAGCTCTCATTAAGATAAGATTTTTAATTGGGTAGTAAGTGCTAATTTAGGAGGGGAATGAGCGTAGCTGGGTGGCTATTGGATTGTTTGGTGAGGGGGCGACCTTTATGGTCGCCTTGATGTATCGCTACTGATCTTTAAATTCGCCATAAAGCGTTAGAGAGTGTTCAAGTAATTCAAAGCCATATTCTTTGGCTATTATTCTTTGTCTTTCTTCGATAATTTCATCATGAAACTCTACAATTTTGCCTGTTTTCATATCAACCATATGGTCATGGTGTTCGCCACGCTCCAGCTCAAACACGCATTGATCGCCCTCAAAGTTGTGTTTGATGATTAATCCTGCGGCTACAAACTGCGTTAAAACACGATAGACTGTTGCTAAACCTACCTTAAACCCATTTGCAAGAAGCTCGTGATAAATCTCCTCGGCACCAAAATGTTGTTTTTCAGATGTTTCAAGAAGTTTTAATATTTCAACTCTGGGTTTAGTTATTTTTAAGCCTGCTTGCTTAATATCATTTTGATCCATAGTTGCCACCTAGCGATATGTAAAGAATCAATATTATCGTAAGCACATCAAAAACGATAGTGACCACATAATAAAAAAGTACTTAAGTGCAAGTGATGATCATTATTTTGAATATAAAGGAATGATATTAGCATTCGGCGGATGGTATGCCATGTTTGTTGTGAGTATAAATTGCAATTTGTGGGCGGTATTTATCCGTCCTATGGGGTTTTATTTTTGAATTTATATCTATTTTTGATGTATCTAAAAATGTAAGATTCAGTTCCTGTCTCGTACCTACGAAAAAGCAAGGCAGCGATATCATCAAGCGAAGTATAGATTAAGATAATTTAGTGCTAAATTTAGATGCAGAAAGGCGAAAATGATGGTTATTAACAGTATTCAGTACGATATAAAACAGAGCAAATTGTTCCTTTTGGCACTTTTGATGCTTTTCGTTGAGCTGCTGGCTGAAAGCAAACTCCTATCTTTAACTACGGTCTCGCAAACATGCAGTTGATCAGTCGTTACCATAATGCTGGTTATGAGGCTGTTGCTGATGGTGTTATGGACTTCTTTGAGCGACGTCAGGATTTACAGCGGAAGGGTGTGGCATTTGGTCCCAGCGGCAGCAACGCGGAGCCTGCGAAGGTCTCGACGGACATTAGTCTCGTTGCGGGCAGCCGCTCTGATCCTGAGGCATTTGCTCTTTCAGATCTGATCGTGCGGGGTGTCTCAGTAGGTCTGGAGCACTACCTACAGGAACGGCCGCTGTTCCGCCAAGTTTGTCCTGATCAGGAGTTGTTTGTGATGCCTGTGTTCAATCTTCAGCGTTATGCTCCTGGCGAGGGTTTCAGGCAGTGGCATTGCGACTGGACAATTAGTGATGAAGCCACCGAGCCGATGAACCGCGTGCTGGCTTGGATTCTCTACTGTAATTCTGTGACCGAAGCTGGTACAGAATTCTACTGGCAGGAGCATCATGAAGTAGCGGAGCGAGGTAAGCTGCTAATATTTCCAGCCTCTCCCTCTCATATTCATCGTGGTCGGGTAAATAGTGAGCTAAGTAAGACGATTGCTACGGGTTGGATTAATGCTGGGTCACGTGAGGGTTTTTTAGGGCGCCTAGCTAGCTCCTGAGGAGTCGGTGTGGAGGAGTTGCAACTCTGGTTGATGTAAGCTTATTATCAAGTGCTTTTTGAGCAAAAATCAAGCCTCTGTTGACAAATCCATGTGCTGAATCATATGGAGTGGGTATTGTTCTAATATAGGTTTATATGCTGTCACTCTGTGGCTAAGCTACCGCATGCTTTCTTAAGCTTTTATCAGCATCTTTCTACAATCTTCAGGTTTTTCCGTCAGCATCAACTTTTGATAACGTCCCACTTCATTTTCATACCAACCCGCATGATATTCATTAGGCTCATGCTCATAAGCCCACCATGTGCCATCAGCGTCTTGAGCTAACCATCGCGTCCAGTTTGGATAATTTTGTGGTGTCATGATTTTTTTCTAGTCTTATTTATCTAGCAATATACGGCTATTCCTAGCATGATGTTTGTATACACACTATTAATAAAAATATCACTATGAAAAGTATTATTTACGCGGCTATTTTCTTCCTGTTTGCATCAATATCCTCGGGCTTCTTTTATCGCTCTTACGAATGGGTTGTTGTTTTGTTGGCGACGGTGTTGGGGTTTGTGTTTGGGCGAGTCAGTCAGTTAGAAGATGATGTAAGTACGTTGCGGGCGGCGATGGTAAAAGACTGGGAGCGCCGTGAGAAGCTTCAGCCAACAAAGAGGCAGTCACAAGTCGTAGTAGAAGAGTCTATTAGGGCTTCTGAAGCGGTGAAGCCAAAACAAGCATATCCATCGCTTAAATTAGATGATGACCTTAATGATAAGCCCGTCAACGCTAAACCTAGTATCATCACTGAGCCTGCTCCCAAGGTCTTTGAGCCTCGTGAGCCAAGTAGTTTCGATAAAATAATCTCAATGATTAAGGGCTATTTCACTGGCGGCAATTTATTTGTACGTGTGGGTATTTTGATTCTATTTTTCGGCGTGTCATTCTTGTTGAAGTATGTTTCTGATGCGGGTGTTTTCCCGATTGAATATCGCTTGATGTCCGTTGCAGTGGGCGCTATTGCTTTGTTGTTGTTTGGTTGGCGATTACGTCATACGAAACAAGCCTATGGATTATTATTGCAAGGCGCAGGCATCGGTATTCTCTATCTCGATATTTTTGCAGCCTTTAGTTTGTACCACCTAGTCCCATCGCTACCTGCCTTTGCCTTAATGTTTCTGGTGAGCATGTTTGCAGCAGCTTTGGCAGTGTTACAAGACTCGCGTTCTTTAGCGGTTTTAGGTTTTACAGGTGGTTTTCTCGCACCTCTTTTGACTTCAACAGGGTCTAATAATTATGTCGGACTATTTAGCTATTACGTTCTGTTAAATGTGGCAATTGTATCTATTGCATGGTTTAAAGCGTGGCGAGAGCTTAATTTATTGGGTTTCTTTTTTACCTTTATCGTCGGTACGGTTTGGGGTGTGCAAAAATATGTTCCTGAAAATTTTAGCACCATAGAGCCATTTCTAATTATCTTCTTTTTATTCTATGTTTTGATTGCGGTGTTGTTTGCCTTACGTCAGCCACCTAAATTACGTGGTTATGTTGATGGCAGCTTGCTATTTGGTGTGCCACTTGCCGCATCGGGTTTACAATATGGTTTGGTTAAAGACTTTGAATATGGCATCTCTATTTCCTCTTTTGCTATGGGTGCTTTTTATCTGGTGCTAGCTTGGGCTTTATGGAAACGTGCAGGTGATGGGCTGAAATTATTATCTGAAGCTTTCCTTGCTCTCGGAGTGATATTTGCCTCATTAGCGATACCGTTTGCTTTAGCGCCGACGCATACCGCAGCGGCTTGGGGCTTAGAAGGTTTAGGTTTGATGTGGCTAGGGTCGCGTCAAAACCGTTTGTCGGTACGCTTCTTTGGTTTGTTGCTGCAATTCGGTGCGGGTGTTTTTGTGGTTTTCGGTGTTATCTCTTTGATTGGGCATGGCGCGCCGATTGAGCGACCCTTTATTAATGCAAGTTTCATCAGTGCGATGATGATGGCAATCGCAGGTATTTTATCCGCTAGGTTGTTATCGGTAAATTTTCAAGGTCGTCGCTCATGGGAAAAACCTTTTTCTATTATCTTATTAATCTGGGGTTTAGTCTGGTTATTTGGCGGCGTTTTATCTCAAGTACTTCGATATTATGATGATAAGTGGATACAAGCAGCTTGGCTGTTGCTTTCATCGGCTGTGAGCTTGGTCTTTATGATGACAGCTCTGCGTACCAAGCCACAGTGGTCACATGCGTGGATAGTATCTTTGGGTTTGTTGGTGGTAATGGTGATTGTGGCAATAACGCAATTAAACGGCGTATTGTTTGATCCTTATTTAAACCATCCGTTCCGAAAGGGGGGATGGTTGGCATGGCCGATAGCCTTTGCTGTTATGTACGCGGTTATTTTTCAGATTGATAAACAGCAGCTTTACGGACGCTCGCGTGATGTGATCCATACTGTTATGGCTTTACTGTTAGTAGTACTTGTGACGTGGCAAGGTATGAACCAGTTATTACACTTTGTACCAACTGAAAGTGGTTGGGCAAAATTATGGTTGGCAGTTCCTGCAACGGTAGCATTATGGTTAATAGTGAAAACTAAGTTTTGGCCAATAGGGGCTAATCGTAGCGTTTATCAACAACAAACAGGCACGATGTTAGCGGGTTATCTCATTCTTTGGGGGTTTCTGGCGGTTGTTGCGCGCGGTAATTCGGAACCATTGCCGTGGGTTCCACTCTTAAATCCTTTGGATATTACTTTGGCAATTGTTTTACTGACGCTGTTCAAATGGTGGAGATCAATCAATCATCAGGAAATGATTAGTAGTATCAGTCAGAATATCAGCCAATATAAACCGAATAAAAGCATGTTTGCGATTGGTATCGCAGGGCTGACCTTTATGTGGTTAAACTTTACTTTATTCCGCATAGCAACGCATTGGTTTGATGTGCCTTACACGGCGAATGGGCTGTACAACTCAAGTTTAGTGCAGACCTCTGTGTCAGTTTTATGGGCTTTTTCGGGTGTGATGTTGACGATATTTGCGAGCAAGAAAAAAATGCGTACCGTATGGATTGCGGGAGGTATTTTGTTGGGCGTGGTGGTGCTTAAACTCTTTACTGTTGATTTGTCGACGCTGAGTAATTTATCTCGAATTATCTCGTTCTTAGTGGTTGGCGTATTGCTTACCAGTATCGGATATTTTGCTCCATTACCAGATGCGGAAATTGATAATGATGATAGTGCGGCTGATCCAATAGGCAATAAAATGGATAATAAAAAAGGCAATGAAAAAGAGGCAAATCAGCATGATTAAATCGACAGGGCTGGTCTTTACGCTGTCATTATTGATGACAAGCGCATTTGCAGAGCTAACACTCACGCAGCAGCACTTTAGTTACAAAGCATCATTGCTAGGTGGCAGTAGCTCTTTGCGTAGCGTGGATTTACCAAATGAAATACTAGAAGGTATGGCACGTAATGATTTGGGTGATTTGCGTATATTTAGCGCCGAAGGGCAGTTAGTCCCGCATCAATTTGTGCGCGGGACGACGCTAAAGACCACTAAAAGTCAGTCACTGGTATTTTACCCTTTTGATAAAAAACAGGCGGCTGATCTTGCTTCAATACGCATTAGAATCGAGCAAAAAGGTGGTGAACAAAGTGTTGATGTGCAAAGCCAAGGTGCTGATGAAAAAGCCCAAGTTGCCAACGAATTTCAATACATTATTGAAAATACCGTAAGCCAAAAAAGCGATAAGCAACTGTGTAGTTTGAGCTTAGATTGGCAGCAATCAAAAGCCAGCATGATTTTGCCATTGAAGATTGAAAGCAGTAACGATTTAGAGCATTGGTCATCACTAAGTCGCCGTAAAAGTGTATCAAAACTCAATTATTCAGGTTCGCAATTACTGCGTTCAAAAGTAGGGATTCCTTGCACTACACAACGCTATCTACGCTTGCAATGGTTGAAGCCAGAGCAGAATATCAAACTAATAAATATTGTAGGAAGCTATCGCCAAGCAGGTGGTAAAACAATGCAGTGGGCGAGTTTAGGCAAGCCAGAGCTTAATAGCGAGGGTGATTGGCTGTTTGAGAATAAAAGTGTCGCACCTATCGCACGCTTATCTTTAAGTGCGCCTTTTGATGGTGTGCTTTATAAAGGGCAATTGTTTTCCAGAAATAACGAAAAATCTAAATGGAAAAGTCAGCAAAATATCATTCAGTATCGCTTGAAAATGGGGGATGCTGAGCTGACGAGTGATCCAATCATGCTCTATAACGGTTATGATAAATACTGGAAAGTTCAACTCAGTGGTGAGACAAAATTTAGCGCAAGCCAGTTGCCAGAAATAAAAGTAAGCCGCCAACAACAGCAAATCATCTACCTAGCTCAAGGCGCAGAACCTTTTACTTTGGCTTATGGTAACGCCTCGGTAAGACCCGCTAACGACAGTGGCATCAATCAACTTATTAGAACCTTGCAAGATGCAGGCGCTAGTCCCGATAAAGCTGCATTGGGGGATATTGTAAAAATCACCGATAAAGTTGAAATCACGCAAGAAGTACCGTGGAAGAAGATTGCTTTATGGATGTTTTTATTGCTTGGAACAGGCGTAATGGGATATATGGCGTATAGCCTGTATCGACAGATGAATACAAAGGATGATTAGGTTTTTCTGATCTGCTTAAGACTGCCTCGCCCAACTTAGCCCTCTGCTGTAGGAGGCTGGTTGCATATTTATGACTGATGTTACTCAGCAGCAGTTAAAGATTTTATCCCCTTGTGCGGCAAAAATATCCCACAGCCTAGTTGTCTTTCTTCGCCTAGCCCCACTTGCTGGATTTTAATAGAAGAGTCGGTATCTAAATCGGCAATCATTAGGTGTCGAGTGTGTACATTACCATTGGGTGTTTTTATAAAGTGATCTTTGCCGCTCATCATTTTCTTCACTGGCATACCTATTAACTGCTCTATTTCTTTGGCATTGCGTATTAAAAAATCATCTTCAGATTCTGTTTTGTCACTAAGCACATGACGTGCGAACAGAATACTGGTATTGGTGAGTTTTTTGATTTTACTTTTGCCTAATGTGAGTATGTGCTCCGCAATGTTTAACTCTTTTCCTGCGAGGCTTTCCGTTTCTGCAAGATGCTCGCTGGGTATGCGT
This sequence comes from Leucothrix mucor, assembly GCA_015663245.1. Lineage (GTDB taxonomy): Bacteria > Pseudomonadota > Gammaproteobacteria > Thiotrichales > Thiotrichaceae > JAGLBW01. The sequence goes on along the minus strand of DQSN01000251.1, from coordinate 21,336 downwards.
AGGTATATGCGAGTACGGCGAGAAGGGTAGAGCACTGCGTTCTCATCATCGGGACGCATCCAGCCATTGTTACTTTCAGCGACATGAATGTGATGAATGCCTGCTGATTTGCAGTCTTTAAACCAAGGCAATGCTTGTTGTATTTGCTCGCGTAACTCCCATGCGTGATCAATCGGGAGCTGTTTACAGCTGATATTAAAGCTTATATCAATAACATCCTCGGGCGCTTCGTAGGGTAGCGTTTTGTCTTCATCTTCTTGCCAGAACATAGTAACTCCTAACGGGCAGATTCAAAGGCGATGTTAAGTTGCTCGTGCCAATCATCAGGACGATCTCCATAATGGGGTGGCTCTATATCAACTTGGAAGAATAACTCTCCTGTTTCGATGGCATAAGTTTGTATGGTTTTTTTAAGTTCATCGAAGCTGGCAACGTCGTCACCACTTTGAAGAAGTATTGCGCTGAGTGATAGCATATTGTTTCTCTTTAAATTTGTGAATAATAGTGCGTTTAAATAGGGCTAGGAAGTGGAGCTTTTAGAGGCTCCACTTTCTAATGTGTCGCAATCCTGTCTAAATAACGACCTCGATATAATAGTCTTTTTTGTCGCGGATCATCGCTGTCTGTAAATTCTGTTCTGCAATGTAAAACATTATTGCATAGCACGCCTTCGTGCGCTTGCATGGTGTGTTGCAAGATATAGGGGGAGCCGTTCCTCCATAGTTCTTGTAAAAAAGCCACTGCTTCTAATGTGGGGCTATCGTCGCGCCATTCAATATTACGTAAGCGTGCAGAATAGCGCATATGTAAATTCCCTGTTGGATGAATGGAAAACACGGGGCCTGTTTGTGCGGCACGTATTTCTTTGTCGTTTAAAATATTGGCAGGAATTGTCATTGCATTAGGGTGCATGAATGCTTTTATATAATCGGGGTTTTCATCGCGCAATAAAATGTAGGCAATGTCATGGTCAAGCAGTAGGCTCTTGCCACCTGATTCAGCAGGGTGTTCAAAGTGCAATAACATGCCATTTATTTGGTTATCTTTGGTATTGTAATAACCGTCGGTATGCCAGCTAAGACGTTTGCTGGAGTAGGGGATATATTGATGTTGTCCTTTATGCTCGCAAACCATAATAGAGGTGAGTTTGTCTACATCAGCGCAAATATTTTTATCGATATGCTGGAGTCCCGCATGCTTGGCTAGTATATGTACTTTAGCTTTATTGCTAGCATCTTCCTTGGCGGGGTCAGTAAAACGATAGAAAGCCATATTGTAAAGTTTGGCTTGTTTTAGGAGTTCGTTAAGCTGTTCATTGTTGGTAGCGGCAATATCATCAATTTCAATAATTAATGAGGTAATATCATTGGTGAATGTATCAAGTTTTTGCTTGCGCCACGCTTGGTAAGCAGTGTTGTTGGATAAGGATAAATAAGGGGGTTCAGTAGCCATAGTCAAAGTAAAGGAACTTGTAAAGTCAATATATAAGGATATTCTACTATGTCATGTTTGTCGGATAAATTTAGTAGTTATTACGCGCCTACCTCTTTAGAGATAGTCGAATATATGGGCAACACCCCATGGGTGGGGTTCTTTCTCTGAAACGATAAGCATACACTGTGTAACTATCTCGCGATGTTGCGATTTTCAAGTATTTTGATGGGTTGGGTGTTTGCTAGTAAATGACGCTTAATCACTCAAGCCATAAAGTATCAAATTTAGGAGGCATGCATGGCTGACATGAAGAATTACCCAACGCCAATGTTGGATAACTTAGAAGAAGGTGAATGGCCGAGTTTCATTACTGGTTTCAAAAACCTAAGAGACAATCATCCAGACGATCGTATCCGTAATGTAATCAATGGCCTAATGGGTCAGTTGGAGCATTCTTACGAAACTAAGATGGGTTATTGGAAGGGCGGAACAATCTCTGTATTTGGATATGGCGGCGGAATTATTCCTCGTTTCTCTGAAGTTGGAGATGCGTTCCCAGAGTCAAAAGAATTCCACACATTACGTGTACAGCCACCAGCAGGCAACTTCTATGATACCGCTATGCTACGTCAGTTAGCAGATAGTTGGGAAAAATGGGGTTCAGGTCTACAAACTTTCCACGGACAGACTGGTAACATTATGTTTATCGGTGCTGACTCTGCTAACTTCCAGCCTTTCTTTGACGAAGTTAACGACTATGGTTGGGACTTAGGTGGAGCTGGTCCTTGCGTACGTACTGGCATGTCATGTATCGGCGGCGCACGTTGTGAGCAATCTAACTGTAATGAGCAAGCGATTCATCGTCATTTGCAGAATAATTTTACAGATGATGTTCATCGTCCTGCACTTCCATACAAGTTCAAATTTAAGATTTCTGGTTGTCCTAACGATTGTCAAAACGCGATTGAGCGTGCTGACTTTGCAGTTATCGGAACTTGGAGAGATCACAAGAAAATAAATCAAGACGAATGGAAAGCATTTGTTGAGCTAAAAGGTCGTGACTATGTAATGGATAACGTGATTTCACGTTGTACTTCAAACAGTCTATCTTTAGCAGACGATGGTTCATTAATTGCGGATGAGTCTAACTGTGTACGTTCAATGCATTGTATGAATGTTGTTCCTAAGGCGATCAGCCCTGGTGATGACAAAGGCGTAACTATCCTTATGGGCGGTAAGCGTACTCTTAAGATCGGTGATCTAATGGGTATCGTTATCGTTCCTTTCATGAAGCTTGAAACGGAAGACGATTACGAGACTATGGTTGAGCTAGCTGAAGAAGTTATCGACTTCTGGGCTGAGAACGGTCTTGAGCATGAGCGTTGTGGTGAGATGATTGAGCGTATTGGCTTAGTTAACTTCCTAGAAGGAATCGGTGTGGATCCAGATCCAAACATGATTCATCAGCCACGTAACGTATCTTACGTTCGTATGGATGGTTGGGATGAGGCTGCTGAAGAGTGGTTTAATCGCAAACGTGAAGAGAAGTCAGCGGCTTAATCTCTTTATAGAGGTCCCAGTCATTTAGTTAAATATTTATCGAGAGAAGTTTTTCTTCTCTCGTAGTTAAAAGGTAAAGGAGACAAATATGGCAGCCCCAGAAATGCGCGAGCCTATTGAGTCAGGATGTCCTGATGGATTTCAGTATATGCATCCTACAATGCGTCGTAACTACGGCACATGGGATTACCATGAAGATGTGCAACCAGGTGTTATGGTTCACGTTGCAAAATACGGTGATGATAAAGTTTGGACAGTTAAAGCAGGTACTCAACGTATCCTAGACGTGTTCACTCTACGTGAACTAATGGATATTGGTGATGAGTACGGTGACGGTTTTGTACAGTTTACTATTCGTTCAAACATCCAATATTTTGTTGATACAGAAGAAAAAGTATTACCTCTAGTTAAAGCATTAGAAGATGCAGGCTACCCTGTTGGTGGAACGCGTAACTCAGTTGCGTCGATCTCTCATACACAAGGCTGGTTGCATTGTGATATTCCAGGAACTGATGCATCAGGTGTTGTTAAGGCCATGATGGATGAGTTAATGCCTTACTGGAGAAACTGGGATATGCCTAACCGCGTTCATCTAACAACATCTTGTTGTCAGATTAACTGTGGTGGTCAAGGTGATATCGCAATTAACGTACAGCACACTAAGCCACCTAAGATTGATCATAGTCTTGTAGGTAACGTATGTGAACGTCCTTCTGTTGTTGCTCGTTGTCCTGTTGCTGCGATTCGTCCTGCAATGGTTGATGGTAAGCCATCACTAGAAGTTGATGAGAAGAAGTGTATATGTTGTGGTGCTTGTTACCCTCCATGTCCTCCTATGCAAATCAATGATTACCAAGATACACAGTTAGCTATCTGGATTGGTGGTAATCACTCAAACGCTCGTGGCAAGCCTACATTCCAGCGTTTGGTTGCAGCGGGTGTTCCAAACAATCCACCACGTTGGCCTGAAGCAACAGCAATCGTTAAGAAAATTCTTGATTGCTATAAAGAAGGTGCAAAGGATTGGGAGCGTATCAACGAGTGGGTTGAGCGTATCGGATGGCCTCGTTTCTTCGAGGTAACTGGACTTCCTTTCACTAAGTATCATATTGATAACTGGCGCGGTGCTCGTGCGAACTTAAATTCATCGACGCACATTCGCTTCTAATTTGCTTTGGGGTGGTGCTGTTTGCATTACCCCATGCAGTTTATCTTTAAGATATTTAGGAAATTTATATGAAATTTACAATTATGGTAAATGAAGGGCCGTATCAGCATCAATCGTCTGATTCAGCCATTCAGTTTATTCGCGCTGCGTTAGAAAAAGGACATGAGATTTTTCGTGTGTTTTTCTATCACGACGGTGTTAATAACGGAACACGTTTAAGTTTTCCACCTGGGGATGATCGTTTGCTACAAAAGGAATGGTCTGAGCTGGCGAAAGAGCATGATCTTGACATGGTTATCTGTATTGCGGCAGCACAACGTCGTGGCTTAATGGATGCAAAAGAAGCAGAACGTCAAGGCTTAGACGCTAACAACATCATTGATGGCTTTCATATTTCAGGCTTGGGTCAGTTGATCGAAGGCGGGATTGAAAGTGATCGTACTATCGTATTTGGAGATTAATCATGGCGACTAAAAAATTCATGTTTGTTAATCGCAAAGCACCTTACGGTACGGTTTATGCGTTGGAATCTTTAGAGGTTGTACTAATTGCAGCTGCTTTTGATCAAGATATTTCATTGGCATTTATTGACGATGGCGTATATCAGATCACTAAAGGTCAAGATACAACAGGTATTGGTCAGAAAAACTTCTCAAATGCTTATAAAGCATTGGGTGACTACGATATCAGCAAGCTTTATGTTGAGAAAGAGTCATTAGCAGAACGTGGTTTGACACAAGACGATTTAATGGATTTAGTATGGGAAGACGAAGATAATGATTGGGAAGAAAAGCCTTCTATCATTATGGTTGATCGTACTGAAATGGCTGCTGTAATGGCAGAGCAAGAAGTAACTTTAAGTTTCTAAAGGGAGTGACTGAAAATGGCAATGCTACATATTGTAAACAAGTCACCTTTTGAAAAAGTGGCTTTTGAATCTTGTTTAGGACATGCATCAGCAGGCGACTCAATCCTTATGATTGAAGACGCAGCAGTAGGTGCTATTGATGGATCAGCTTTTTCTGAAAAGTTGAAAGCTGCCATGGCAGACAAATCGGTTTATGTTCTAGCTGGTGACTTAGCAGCGCGCGGTATCAGCCAAGATCGTATGATCGAAGGTATTACTGCTGTTGACTATGCAGGTTTTGTTGATCTAACGACAGATAATGAAACAACACAAAGTTGGTTATAAGTTTCGGTGCCGAAACACAGCTTAATTTTAATTAATAAATAAGGGAGAGCGAACATGGCTTCACTCGAAATAAATGGGCAATCAGTTGAACTAGACGAAGAAGGATATCTAGTAGACCTTCCTTCATGGACACCAGAAATCGGCGAAGCACTAGCAAAAGCTGAAGATGTTGAACTAACAGACGAGCATTGGGATATCATTAACTTCCTACGTGAGTACTACGAAGAGTATCAAATTGCTCCAGCAGTACGTGTACTAACTAAAGCGGTTGGTAAGCGCTTGGGTAAATCTAAAGGTAACTCTAAGTACCTTTACTCTTTATTCCCATACGGTCCTGGTAAGCAAGCATGTAAATATGCTGGTCTTCCTAAGCCTACTGGCTGTGTATAAATCTTAGCTTAGTACATTTAGTACGCTAAGTTTTATATGAAGAGTTTCGGAGTTGTTGTTTGTTTCAGCTCTCCGATCTCTTTCATGAGTTTATATTTGTTATTAAATTTGATGTATGTAAATTCATGAAAGAGATGAATTTTAGGAGTTAAGAAGTGTTCTTAAGCTACGTTTTTGGTGGGCTCTTTTGGGTCGCTACATTGGTTTTAGTGTTGGGTATCGCCTTTAAAGTCCGCCTTTATTGGAAAACTCCAGCACCTTTGAAAATCCCTACAACTCCAGCACCATTGACACAAGGTGGTGTGTTTATACGCATGTTTAAAGAAGTTGTATTTTTCTTTAGCTTATTTCGTGCAAATAAATTGTTATGGGTCTTAGGTATTGGCTTTCACTATGCTTTAGCACTGGTATTGTTTCGTCATGCGCGTTACTTCCAAGAGTCTACGTGGTTTATCGTTGATGTCATTCAGCCTTTTGGTAAATATGCGGGCTTTTTGATGGTATTAGCTTTGTTGGGTTTATTAGCGCGTCGTATTTTTATTGATCGTATTCGCTATATATCAGCACCGTCAGACATGGCGATGTTAGGTTTGTTAATTCTAATCGGTGTGTCGGGCTTGATGATGAAGTTTGTAGAGCACACAGATATTCTGATGGTTAAGCAATTCTTTATTGGTTTAAGAACATTTGATTTTCAACCACTACCAGCTGACCCTATTTTGATGATTCATCTGTCTTTGGTTGCACTATTAATGCTGATTTTCCCCATTAGTAAGTTAATGCATGCACCAGGTGTATTTTTTAGCCCTACACGTAATCAAATTGATAACCCGAGAGAAAAACGTCATCTTGCACCTTGGGCAGCCGAGTTAGAAAAGCAGGATAAAATCTATTTGCATGAGTTGGACAAATAAGGGCATTTATTATGGCAGATTATGAAATTCCAACGGTAACAGGTGAAGATGGCATAGTAGATGTGCCTGCCCTTGAAAAAGGGACAATGGGTCACCTGCATGGACCTTGGGTATCAAAACCAGAATTCCAAAAAGAAATGGGTTTTCCAACTGATTTTACTATGCCCGAAGGTGTAGAAAATTATGGTGATGGTGATACTTTAGTTGAGAACTGGAAAGACCGTGCATTAGAAAAATTAGATGATTTGCGTGGACGTTATCGCTCACTGCAAGTTTTCTTAGATATTTGTGTGAAGTGTGGTGCTTGTACAGACAAGTGCCATTACTACATCGGTACAACCGATCCAAAAAATATGCCCGTTGCGCGTCAAGATTTATTGCGTAAGGTTTATCGCCGTTACTTTACCTTCGCAGGTAAGTTCTTCGGCAAAATCGGTATGCCAGGGTTTGTTGGTGCAGCAGAGCTAACCGAAGATGTTGTCAAAGATTGGTATAACTATTATCACCAATGTTCACAGTGTCGTCGTTGTTCAGTTTTCTGTCCTTATGGAATTGATACTGCTGAAATCTCAATGGCAGCGCGTGAAATTCTTGATCACATCGGTATGGGGCAAAAGTACTGTACTGAGATCATGGGTAAAGTACATAAAGTTGGTAATAACCTTGGTCTTCCTGAAAGAGCGCTTGCGGATACTTTGGAAGGTCTAGAAGAAGATATTTATGATGAGACAGGTGTTTTAGTTGAATTGCCGCTTGATAAAAAAGGCTCAGATATTCTTCTTGTAACACCCTCGGCAGATTTTTTTGCAGAGCCGCATGTAGATGGCTTGATGGGTTATGCAAAAGTATTCCATGAGCTAGGTTTAGACTTTACCTTAAGCTCATATGCATCAGAAGGTGCGAACTTCGGTATGTTTATCGGTAGTTACGAGAACATGCGTCGTTTAGCTTTACGTATTCGCAAAGCAGCGATTGATCTAGGTGTTAAGCGTATTGTATTTGGTGAGTGTGGACATGCATGGCGTGTTGCTTACGGTTTCTTAAATACATTAGCAGGTCCTTGGGACTTCTTAGATCAAGACTACCCAATTCCACAGCATGTTTTGGAAATTACCGAGCCAGCATTAGCGGCAGGTAAGTTGAATATTGATAAGTCAGAAAATGATCATATGACGCTGACTTTCCATGACTCTTGTAATATCGCTCGTGGTTCACGTATTGGTAATTACGAAGGTGGTCAGTTTGAAGTGCCACGGAATGTTATCAAAGCAGTGTGTAATAACTACGTTGATATGCCAAAAGATACTACGCATGATGCAACTTTCTGTTGTGGTGGTGGTGGCGGTATTTTGACAGATGATTTGATGGAAGTTCGTGTTAAAGGCGCTCAGCCAAGAATGGAAGCACTTAAGCATGTAACTGAAAATCATGGCGTAACGCACATGGCAGCTATTTGTGCGATCTGTAAATCACAGTTCACAAAAGTTATTCCATATTATGGCTTCACAATGGATCAAATTGTGAGTGTTCATCAACTGGTTAGTAGTGCAATAAAGCTAACGGGGCAGTTGACTGAAGACGAAATAGATGAAATGGAATTCGATTATGACGAAGCAAAAGAAAGATTAGTCGCTTCACGAGAATCTACTGATTAGTCAGTAGGTTATCTTAATAAATTATTTATAGTAGGTTGTATTTTAAATACCTACATCAAGATTTTAAACTTAGCCGCAAGGCTGTAGTATTGGAGAATAGGCATGGCAACATCACCTGATGATACATTGGTACATACTTTTCGACGTTATGATGAAGGAGACGATACATGGGGTAGTATGAACGAGCTTATCTTCCAAGAAGATACGTCCTATAAATGTCCTACCTATATTCAAAAAACACCACCATGCCAAGGTAGTTGTCCTTCTGGGGAAGACATCCGTGGTTGGTTACAGATTGTACGTGGTATAGAAGCACCTACTGGTGATATGAGCATGCAGGAATATGCATTCCGTCGCTCTACTACTGCTAATCCGTTCCCAGCAATGATGGGTCGTGTTTGTCCTGCTCCTTGTGAAGACGGTTGTAACCGTAATGACGTTGATGACTTCGTTGGTATCAATTCAGTTGAGCAATACATCGGTGATGAGGCTATCAAAGGTGGTTTCACATTTGATCGTCCAGATGAGCTATCAGGCAAGAAAATTGCAATCATTGGCGCAGGTCCTGCGGGAATGGCAGCAGCTTACCAATTGCGTAAGATGGGTCACGCTTCCGTTGTATTTGACGACCATGAAGAGATGGGTGGCATGATGTTCTACGGTATTCCTAACTACCGTACTCCACGTGAAGCACTACGTCATGAGAATCAACGTATTCTTGATATGGGTGATATTGAATTCCGTGGTAACACACGCGTTGGTCAAGACATCTCAGTAGAAGAATTAGAAAAAGATTACGACGCTATCCTTTGGGCATTAGGTGCTAAGAAAGGTCGTGGTTTATTCCTAGAAAACTGGAATGATGTTCCTAACTGTGTAACAGCCGTTGATTTCTTGGAAGCCTTTAATAAAGGTGATATGAAATACACCGCAGCAAACGTAGTTTGTGTGGGTGGTGGTGATACCTCTATCGACGTTGTATCTGTATCACGTCGTATCGGAACAATTGAAGGCTATGATGAGCTTCCAGAAGATTCAGCAGAAGGTCGTTTGATTCATGAAACTACAGGAACAACTCCTTGTGCAAACGTAACGCTAACAGCTTTATTTGCTCAAGAAGATATGACTGCGGCAGAGCATGAAGTACATGATGCTATTCGTGAAGGTGTACACCTTATGAATGAAGTTATGCCTGTTGAAATCATTACTGATGAAAACGGTCGTGCTACAGGTCTTAAAGTGGTTGCTTGTGAAATGGATGGCAATATTCCTAAAGCGAAAGAAGGTGCTGAAGAAGTTATCATTCCAGCAGATTTAATCGTTTCTGCGATTGGTCAGTTTGGTGATCTTGATGGTGTTGAAGATTATGGCAACACTGATAAAAACTTGTTTGATGCAGATGCATTTTATCAAGTACCTAACAAGCCAGGTCACTTTGCAGCGGGCGATATCGTACGTCCTCATTTATTAACCACTGCAATTGGTCAAGCATCTATCGCGGCTGAAAGTATTGATAAGTACATTACCAATACTAAGCAAAAACGTCGTCCAAAAGTTGATAAGCACCATTTCGATATACTTGAGAAGCTAGGTGAGTACAGTAGAACACCATCATCATTTGATGATGCTAGGACTGAGGATATGCGTGGTACAGATACAATGGACTACGCAGTACATAACTTTGATGACCGCTCCGAGCATGAGATTGTTAAATCGAGCGAGTTATTCCTAGGCCACTTTGAGAAAGTTGCTCGCTTACTGCGTGCAGAAGAAGTGCCAGATGACACAGAAGTATTCGGTCACTTCCAAGAGCGTATGATTGGTCTTGATGATACACAAGCTAAAGACGAAGCAGAGCGTTGCATGAGTTGTGGTATGTGTTTCGAGTGTGATAACTGCGTTATTTTCTGTCCTCAAGATGCTGTTTTCCGTGTAAGCAGAGAAGATGCACCTATTGGTCGTTATGTTGATACTGACTATGATAAGTGTGTTGGTTGTCATATCTGTGCAGATGTTTGTCCTACAGGCTACATTGAAATGGGGCTTGGCGGGTAAATTAACCAAGTACTAATGTTAAAAGAGGCGGTTAGGAGCTGAGCGTTTGTAGTGTAGCTCAACCCCTAATCGCCTTCTTCATTCTAGGTAACTCTATGTTTAGCAAATTCTTATCAGTAGCGCCTTTAGTGGCAATACTTGTTTCCCTGCTGGGGGTTTCAGCTTGTGATAACAAGCCACTTGAAATAGCGAAGGCTGTAAAAAGTTTCGATACGGATCAACAGCGTGATGAGCATGTCGCAGATATGCGTAAAAATCACATGGGCCGTCTTATGCATAAGCGTGATCAGACTATGTATGACGGTGTAAGAACACCTAAGCATAGTTTAAAAGCTTGTATCGATTGTCATGTTCCTGCGCCAACAGAAAGCAAGGTAGTACGCCATACAGATTCTGAACATTTTTGTGTGACATGTCACGAGTATGTAAGTGTTCAGCTCGACTGTTTTCAATGTCATGCGGATCATCCTGATAAGCCTGAAGTCGCTGCGGCAAGCAATACACCACCCGCGTCTAATTTGAAAGTAGCTACTGAGAGTTCTTCTACGGAGGCAATGGCGCAATGAGTGATAAAAGTATGAAGCAAACTGATACAACTAATGTAAATGCCTACCGCCGTAAATTTATGGCAGGTTTAGCAGGTATTACAGCAGTTGCAACGATTGCACCTGGAATTGTTTTAAGACAAGTTCAAGCTAAAGATGCGGCTGAGGCTGTTACTGATAAAGTACGTTGGGGCATGTTGATTGATACTAGCAAGCTCACTGATGGTGGCGATGCTTGTATCGCAGCTTGTAAAAAAGAGCATGGCTGGGGCGATGAAAAGTACTCAAATATAGCGCAAGATGCTCAGTGGATTCGTAAAGTCAAAGTGACTGAGAAGATGACTAAGCATGAGACGGTTTTACCCGTTATGTGTCAGCATTGTGATACTGCACCTTGTGTTGATGTTTGTCCTACAGGTGCATCGTTCAAACGTACTGATGGTATAGTGTTAGTTGATAAGCATATTTGTATTGGTTGTCGTTACTGCATGATGGCGTGTCCTTATAAAGCACGTAGTTTTGTACACGAAACATTAACAGATCAACGTCCTGATACGCCACGTGGTAAAGGTACGGTTGAGTCATGCAATATGTGTGTTAATCGTGTTGATGCAGGTAAAAAACCTGCATGTGTTGATGCTGCTCCTGAAGCCATTCTTTTTGGTGATTTAAATGACCAAGAAAGTGACATTAGCAAAGCATTAAAAGAATTTGGCGGTACGCAAATACGTGCTGATTTGGGTCTTAACACTGGCGTTCGTTACTGGGGTATCTAAGCACTATGAATAAGAGAATCACATTTAGCGAAGCGGGTAGCGGCAAAGGTTTTTTAACGCTACTAGCAATCACAGGTTCAATGGCATTAGTTGGTTTCTTGTCATTCCTTTTTATGGAGCATTCAGGGCATCATGTTACGGGGATGAACAACCAAGTTGTTTGGGGTCTACCTCACGTTTTTGCAATCTTTATGATTGTTGCCGCATCGGGTATTGCGAATATTGGCTCGATAGGTACCGTTTTTGGTAAGAAAATCTATCAGCCTTTAGGGCGTTTATCGTTGGTAACGGCTATTGCCTTATTACTTGGTGGCTTAATGGTGTTGGTTTTAGATCTTGGTCATCCTGATCGTTTGATTGTTGCTATGACAACTTTCAACTTTAAGTCAATATTTACATGGAATATCCTGCTTTATAACGGCTTCCTTGTTGCTATGGGCTTTTATCTCTGGACAATGATGGATCGTAGCAAGCTAGCAAAGAGCCTTTACAAGCCAGCAGGTTATTTTGCTTTTGTTTGGCGTATTGTCTTAACGGCTGGAACAGGTTCTATCTTAGGTTACTTGGTGGCTCGTCAGTATTATGATGCAGCAATTATGGCTCCCTTATTTATTACTCTATCTTATGCAGTTGGTACAGCTATTTATACATTGGTATTAATGGCGGCCTATAAATGGACGGGACGTGATTTGGGCGATAAAGTGCTTAACCGCTTGCGTTATACCTTAGCTATTTTCATTGCGGCCGTTTTATTTTTTGAAATTGTGCGTCATTTAACAAACTTATATGCAACTGAGCATCATGGAATAGAAGCTTTCATCTTGCGTGATGGCGGCAGTATCACGAGTATATTTTGGTACGGGCAAATACTGCTTGGTACATTAGTGCCTCTCTTCTTGATCTGGTGTAAAAAGTTAAAGAATAACCGCATGGCATTAGGTGCTGCGGCAGTTCTAGCTATTGTTGGTGGTGTTAGCTTAATTTATGTAGCATTAATTGGTGGGCAATCTTATCCATTAGTTATGTTCCCTAATGCTAATGTCGAAAGCACATTCTTCGACGGTGTAGTCGTATCATATGTGCCTTCTATCTATGAGTTCATGCTTGGTATAGGTGGCGTAGGCGTTGCATTGTTAGTTGTTTTGTTAGGCACAAAAGTATTACGTTTACTCCCTGACTCATTAGCTGATAGCGTCACTGATCCGCATCATAAAAGTTAAGTTGAAATAGTTTTACAATTAGTTTAAAGCCAGCAGTATTGCTGGCTTTTTTGTGTCTGCGATATGCGTTATTATTCATACACCCCCATTACTAACTATTCCGCCTAATGTCTAGAATCTATATTTCTGCCGCACATAAATCCTCTGGAAAAACAACATTGTCGATTGGTTTGTGCGCGGCACTCAATCAAACGGGCTTGCAAGTGCAATCCTTTAAAAAAGGGCCAGATTATATTGATCCTCTATGGCTGGGACAGGCAAGTCATGGAAAATGCTATAACCTCGACTTTAACACGATGTCAAATGATGAAATTTTCACGAAGCTTAATCAACACTCTCAAGCTGCGGATATTTCTATTATCGAAGGTAATAAGGGTCTATACGATGGTGTTATGGTTGATGGTAGGGATAGCAACGCGGCAGTTGCAAAACTCTTAAAAACACCCGTTATTTTAGTTATTGATACGCGTGGTGTAACACGGGGTGTTGCTCCGTTGTTGCTGGGTTATCAACAGTTTGATAAAGGTATTAATATTGCTGGTGTGATCTTTAATATGGTTGGTGGTGCGCGCCATGAGAAAAAATTACGGGGCGTCGTGGAAGCTTATACTGATATTCCAGTGCTAGGTGCTGTTCATAAACATACAGATTTAGAGCTAACGGAAAGACACCTTGGTTTAATGCCAATTAATGAAAGTGAGCTAGCCAATGAGAAGATAATGAAAATTGCTGCATTGGTTAGCGAGCAAGTAGATTTAGAGAAGATATTGTCGATAGCATCAACTGCTCCAAGATTAACTAATAAGGTGAAAGTCTCATCACAAACCTCTAATGCTAAAGAAAATGTGCAAGGCTCATTGCTCCGCATCGGTATTTGTAAGGACTCTTCCTTTGGATTTTATTATCAGGATGATTTAGAAGCATTAGAAGCTCAAGGTGCGGAGTTGGTTTCAATCAATACTTTAAAGGATGAGCATTTACCGCCTGATTTAGATGGTTTGTTTATCGGTGGTGGCTTTCCTGAAACACATATGGAAGAACTGTCTGCAAATAGTAGTTTACGTCAGGAAATTCATGATGCTATCGAAGCAGGGCTTCCAACCTACGCAGAATGTGGTGGCTTGATGTATTTATCAGAAAGTTTACAGTGGCAAGGTAAAACAGAGCCAATGGTTGGGGTGATTCCAGCAGATACGATCATGCATAAAAAACCTCAGGGCAGGGGTTATGTAAGGTTAGAAGAAACCGAGAATATGATTTGGCCAAATAGATCATCATCAGCCATCATTACAGCACATGAATTTCACTATTCAAAACTAGATAACTTAAAAGAAAAAGGTAAGTTTGCCTTTAAAGTACTAAGAGGCACAGGAATAACAGGTGATGAAGATGGGTGGGTATATAAAAATTTACTTGCTTCTTATGCGCACATGCGGGATACAGAACGGTATCATTGGGCGCAGCGCTTTGTCGAATTTATAAGAACATGCCAATAGGCGTGTTCTTAGGTATTTAATTGAAAATATTATTAAGGATTTAAACTATGTATACAGTTTCAGAAGACGCAGCAGCTCAAATCAAGGTTTCTCTTTCAGAGGCAGGCAATAAAAGTGAGCCTCTACGTGTTGCGGTTGAGAAAACAGAAGATGGGACTTTTCATTATCAGATGGGTTTTGATAGCAGTGAAAAATTTGGTGATACAAAATTTAACTCTGAAGGGGTTGAGCTAGTGGTAGATGCTGCTTCAGCACCTCTAGTCAGCGGTATGTTAATTGACTATATTGACATGGATGGAAGCATGGAGTTTGTTTTCATGAACCCAAATGACCCTAAATATAAAGCACCACAAACATAATTATTGTTTTTTATGAGTTGGTTCAATGCCTAAAATTTCCCTTAAATCAGTTGTAGACACACTTCCTTCAAGAAAGAATGCAGAAGAGTCTCAAACATCTCTTCGTGAAGCGGATAAGGCGGGTGCTACAAAAGATATGCAACGACCAGAGATTCGTTTGCCATGGCAGGCTAGACTTGTTTTAGTCGCGCTTATTTTTCTCTTTGTAGTGATTGGCTCTACTTATTTCTGGGCTGTCGGTACAGGCTTGCAGGCAGAGTGGCTTGCACCTCTAATGTCAATATTATGGGTGTTTGCAGGCTCTGGTGTTTTACTTATGCTGTATTGGATTTGGCGAGAGTTCGACCGTTTTGGTAGTGATCTTTCTGAATGGGCTGATAACTTATTAAAAGGCGAGTTATCAAGCCGCATGAAGGTACGCACTAAGCGTTGTCCCTCGCGTGGTATCCGTGAACATATCAACCATATCTCTGATGATTATGAAGCACTTGCACGGGTACAGCAAAAACGCTTATCACGTCAAACAGAATATATCCGCCAGAAAAAGCATTACCTCAATGTATTGTATGAGGTGGCTTCTTGTATCAATCAATCTCAAAACCTCGAAGACTTGTTAGAGCAGTTTTTATATACCCTAACAGGTGTGGTGAAAGCAGAAGCTGCAACTATTCGTTTATTAGATAAAGATGATCAGATGCGCTTAGTCGCCAGTATCGGGCTAAGTGATAAAATTATTGCTAAAGAAGAAGTTTTACCATCAGCGAGTTGTGTGTGTGGTAAAGCGGCGGTTGATGGTGAAATCCAAGTTCGTGCAGATGTGCGCATGTGTGGCAAGCTTATAGGCGAGCAGTTTTTTGACAGTGACAATATCGAAATGTTGGCGATACCACTACAGTATCGTGGCAAGACCTTAGGTGTTTATAACCTATTTGTTCATCGAGAAAGCCACAGCGCAATGGAAGGCGAACATGAGTTACTAGTTAGTATTGGTCAGCATTTAGGTATGGCAATCGAAAAAGCCAGTGTTGAAGATGACTCTCGGATGCTGTCTATTATTGAAGAGCGTACCCGAATGGCGCATGAGCTACATGACTCCTTAGCGCAAACTTTGGCGAGTTTACGTTATAAAGTACGTTTGTTTGATGATTCAATGAATGTCGGTGATGAGTCTGTTATTTGGCAAGAGTTGGAAGGCTTGGAAAATGGTATTGATGAGGCTTATGCAGAGTTGCGGAGTCTTATTACTCACTTCCGTGCGCCCATTGATGGTAAAGGTGTAGTGCGTTCTGTCGAACGAGTCGTTGAACGGTTTCGCCGTGAAACTAATTTGGATGTGTTCTTTTATCATAACTGGGAACTTAACGACTTAGCCCGTGATAAAGAAATCGAAGTAGTGCGTATTGTGCAAGAGTCATTGGTGAATGTGCGCAAACACAGTCAAGCTGAGACTGTTCGAATTTTGATGTATAGCTCAGAAGATGGTAATTGTAGTGTGCTTATCGAAGATGATGGTATCGGTATTTCGGAAGACAGCCCAGGTCCTGATAAAAAAACAGGTGAACATATTGGCTTGTCTATCATGCAAGAGCGTGCTGAGAGAATTAATGGTGAGATTCATTTTGAATCTGAGGACGAGGGGGGTACACTGGTACAACTGAGTTTTCAAGTGATAGAGTCAACAGCCACTTTGAACTCGCCAGTAAATCGTGTTTTCAAGGATGATACCGTTATAACCACGCAGGATAATATTTTATGAATGAGAAAATCTTACTCATTGATGACCACACCTTATTTCGTGCAGGTCTCGAAGATTTATTAACCCGCCGTGGAATCAAAGTCGTCGCCTCAGTCGGTGATGGTGAAGAAGGTCTAAAAGCAGCGGACAAGTACGAACTAGATGCCGTATTACTCGATATGCGTATGCCTAAAATGGATGGTATTAACGTGTTGCGCTTACTAAAAAAGAATCATCCCAAGTTACCCGTTGCCATGCTAACTACGAGTAGTGTCGAAGAAGATTTGGTTGGTGCATTGAAAAATGGGGCACAAGGTTATCTACTAAAAGACATGGAACCAGATGATTTAGTCGTTGCTTTAGGTGATATTATCTCAGGAAAAACAGTCGTAGCCCCTGATCTTGCAGCGGTACTTGCCCAAGCAGTGCAAGGGAAAACGACTCCTAAAGAAGAAAAAATCAATCCTTTCTCCTCTTTAACACCACGTGAATACGAAATATTAACACTACTTGCCGAAGGGCAGAGCAACAAAGTCATCGCCAGAAATTTAGGTATTTCCGATGGTACAGTTAAGCTCCACGTAAAAGCCATTTTGCGTAAATTAAAAATTAGTTCTCGTATCACGGCTGCTGTTATGGCAGTTGAATATGGCGTAAAGAAAACTAAGTTTGTTTATACCAATAATTAATATGATTGCTGGGTGATCCTTGGTTTCAAGGCATCCAGTATCTCTACCCCTCTCTTTTGGTTTATTTCCCCCAGCCATAGCATTCCCTATAATGTCATTTTTTTAGTATAAAATTATTGGGCTAATAATCATGGCAAAAACATTTAAACAACTTATCGCCGATATACTTCCCGAGATCGAAGAGCTTTTCCCATGGGATTTAGAAGAACTTCTGGAGAAAAATAACAATACTCTATTGGTCGATATTCGTGAAATAGATGAATTTGAAAGCGCCTATATAAAAGACTCTTTGCACGTTCCACGCGGAATATTAGAATCAGCTTGTGATTGGGGTTACGCCGACACTATTCCAGAGTTAGTTAATGCACGTGAGCGTCCTGTTATCGTCATTTGTCGCTCAGGAAATAGAAGTGCGTTGGCCGCGTTTACTATGCAGTTAATGGGCTATAGCAATGTAACATCGCTACAGACGGGTATCAAAGGTTGGAATGATAGTGACCTTCCTTTGTTAGATGCTAAAGGTGAGTCAGTTGATCCTGACTGGGCGGATGAGTTTTTTAATCCCCCTGTTAGAGAAGAGCAGTTATCGGTAGTTTAATGTTTGCTTATTCGTATTTTAAAAATTTGTTGATGCTTCACTGTTATTGGAAGTAACGTGATATTTTAAATGTTAAAAAAGGTTGCTGTTTGTGAGTGAAAGAGAAGTTTTTATTTTTGAAGTATCAAAACGAAATTTTGAGTCAGTAGTTATCCAAAATTCATTTAAATTACCTGTCGTTGTTGAGTTTATGGGTATTTGGTCTGGGCCGTGTATTCAAATGTCAGAGGAAATATCGGTTTTAGCAAAAGAATTTTCAGGACAATTTATCTTCGCAAAAGTAGATATTGATGAGCAAGCAGAGTTGGTAGAGAAATATAGTATTAAAAATGTACCCAGCTTGAAAGTGTTTGTAGATGGGGAGATTGTACAAACAGAAGAAGGTCAGTTGAAGCAAAATGAATTGCGTGATGTTTTAAAAAACCGAGGTATTTACTCCCATATAGATGAAATGCGCACACAAGCACGAGAAAAACATATGGCAGGTGAGACTCTAGCTGCGATTCAACTGCTGACTCAAGCTATGCAACTAGACTCATCTAATGTTAAAACAGCAATGGATATGTCACAAGTTTTTATAGATTTGCACGAGTTGGATCAAGCTAAAAGTTTGTATAACCAACTGCCAAATAGTGCAAAAAATAGTGAGATGGGTAAGGCGTTATTAGGGCAATTAGCATTTTTTAATTTGGCGGAAAAAACCCAAGGCAAAGATAAGCTATTACAATTATTAATTGAGTACCCTGATAATTGTGATTTTCATTTTGACTTGGCAGTTTGTTTGATCGCAGAGAAAAATTATGAGCAAGCGGTTAGTCATCTATTTGATATTATGAAAATAGATACAGGCTATAAGGATGGGGCGGCGAAAGAAATGATTGTAAATGTTACTAATATGTTGGCTCCTAATAATGCCGAGTTATCGGGCGAATTTCGACAAAAATTAAGCTCTACAATTTGGGCTTAGTTGTGCCAACTTAAATTTATGGCAGGGTTGGTACAGTCTCTCAAGCTTCATCATCCCTTTTATAATCCCTCAAAGGAATACCGTGTCCGCTTTATCAAATATTAAAAATCATATCTACATCCCTAAAAATAATAATGAGCTACAGCAGGCGCAACGCCTATTCCATGGACGTGGTCATGCCTATGAAGGCTTGAAGCATGTAACGATAGATTGTCTATTTCCTGTCGTTTTAATCACACTCTATAAGCCTGAATCTATAGAAAATATTAAAGCATTGGCAGATTATCTTGTATCAGTATTGCCCCAAATTAAAAGCATACAGGTGCAACATCGTGATGAAATATCAGGGCCAATTGAGGTGATCTGGGGAGAAAAAATAGAGTCGTTGAATATTGTTGAACATAATAATAAATATAAAATTAGCTTAGGCAGGGCAAGAAATACAGGCTTGTTTTTAGATATGTGTAATGGACGGCAATGGGTACAGCAGCATAGTTATAATAAACGGGTACTAAATTTATTTGCCTATACCTGCGGATTTTCTGTTGCCGCAATCGCGGGCGGGGCTAGTGGTGTTGTTAATGTTGATATGAGCGGGGCGGCACTCAGTGTGGGCAGAGATAATCATCGCCTGAATTCCCATGACTTGAAAAAGGTACGGTATGAAAAGGTAAATATTTTTAGATCGTTCGGACGCTTAAAAAAACGTGGTCCATTTGAGCTATTAATATGCGATCCGCCTACTTTTCAAAAGGGAAGTGTGCAAATAGACAAAGACTATCCTAAAATAATGCGGCGCTTAGATGACTTTATGGCGCCTCAAAGCAGTTTATTGTTATGTTTAAACTCACCAGATTTAAGTTCCGATTTTATTATTGATAATATGCAGGCAAGTGCTCCAGAGTATGTCTTTGAAAAATATATCAATCCACCTGCTGTTTATGTAGATGCACAGAAGAAAGGGCTTAAAACATTGGTTTTCACACGTAAATAGTTATATTTTAATTTAACAAAGTGCTGTATCTTATTGTTTTGATTTTGTGTGAATAGTAGTCAACATGATTGATTTTGTTGCGTTATTACTTTAGCAATGGTATTAATATTACTAATTAGTAAATTTTATAAGGATATATAAATGTCACTACAAAAATCTATTGCAATAGCCCTATTAGCTACCAGCTCCTTGGTAGTTTTTTCCTCAGCAAATGCATTAGAAGACCTTCTCGGTGGTGGTATCGATAAGAATGAGCTGCGTTCTGCGGCGGCTTTACTCGGCGTTTATACAGCTCCACCAGCACCTAAAGTCCAACCACAAGCACTAGTGGTTCAGCGCCAAGCTACACAGAATAAATCTCAAGCAGTTCAACTTCGAGAGCGTCGATTACTTAATAAGCGTAAACGTGAAAACCTACAGCGTTTACAAAATAAAAAACGCCGTCTCAATCATAGAAAGCGATTATTAAGACAGGCTTCTTATCGAAAAGGTCAAAGCTCACGCTATACAGGTCGATTATCTCCAATCGCAGGTAATAGTGTTTGGCATCGGGTTAGAAATGGTTTCCGTTTACGTAATGATACTTATCGTCCCTCAGTACAGCGTGCTATTCGACAGTTTAAAGGTCGTTCAACAGGTTTAATGAGAACCTTAAATCGTTCTAGTGACTATCTACACTTGGTTGTTACAGAGTTAGAACGTCGCAGAATGCCAACAGACTTAGTTTTATTGCCAATGGTTGAAAGTGCTTATAAAAATAAAGCACGCTCTCATGCGGGAGCGGTAGGGCTTTGGCAGTTTATTTCTAGCACAGGCAAGCGTTATGGCTTAAAACAAACTCGTGGCTATGATGGGCGTATGGATGTACTTGAGTCGACACGGGCGGCGATGGATTATTTGCAAAAACTACATCGCGAGTTTCGAGGTGATTGGTTGCTAGCCTTAGCTGCTTATAACTGTGGCGAAAATCGTGTTCATCGTGAAATAGAAAAAAATCGTGCAAGAGGCTTACCAACTGACTATTGGAATTTATCGCTACCACGCGAAACTAAAAACTATGTGCCAAAATTATTAGCGTATAGAGAAGTTATTCGCACGCCGCAATCTTTTGGTGTCCGCCTTCCAGCGGTTGTGAATACTCCGAAGTTAGTACAAATACATATAGCTAAAGCGGTTGACCTAAAGAAAGTTGCTCAAAATGCAGGAGTGCATCACTCTGTTATTACAAACTTAAATCCTGCTTATAAATATGGTGTTACGATGCCATCGATGACACGTAGAATGGTTCTACCGCGTCAATATGCGGGTACTATACAAAGAGCAATTCAGCGTGCCCCAGCGGTTAGTCCTGCGAAATTAGTGCATTACGTAAAAGCAAAATCTTACCGAAGTCGTAGAGGAAGGGTTTTCCGTTATCGAGTAAGAAAAGGTGAGAGTTTATCAACGATTGCTGCACGTTATGGAACAACTGTTAGGAAGTTAATGCGTATAAATAGAATGCGTAATTCACGAATCCGTGCAGGCAAACGTATTAAAGTGGCTTCTAGTTCGAGACGTGCTAAGTTGGGTTGATATAAAATTACAGGTTT
>DQSN01000035.1 GCA_015663245.1 Leucothrix mucor | reverse complement strand
TAGCACTTGTTATTGATTTGAATGTTTGCGTGGGTTGCCATGCCTGTGTAACTAGTTGTAAAGAATGGAATACCTCGGGCGAAGCGGGGCCGATGACGGATAAAATGCCGTATGGGAAAGACCCAACAGGAACCTTCTTCAATCGTGTGCAAACCTTTGAAGTTGGTACTTATCCGAATACGGAAACGGTTCACTTTCCTAAAAGTTGTTTGCATTGTGAAGAGCCGCCTTGTGTGCCTGTTTGTCCAACAGGTGCAAGCTATAAGCGTGAAGAAGATGGTATTGTTTTAGTTGATTACGATAAATGTATTGGCTGTAAATACTGCTCTTGGGCATGCCCTTATGGAGCACGCGAGCTAGATGAAAAGCAGCGTGTAATGAAAAAATGCACGTTGTGTGTTGATCGTATTTATGATGAAGATTTACCGAAATCTGAGCGTAAACCAGCTTGTGTTATGTCTTGTCCTACCAGCGCACGTTTATTTGGTGATGTGCATGATCCTGACTCGGAAGTATCGAAGGCAATACGTGATTCTAACGGTTATCAACTAATGCCTGAGTGGGGTACAAACCCCGCTAACCATTATTTACCACGTCGTAAAGTGGAGATAAAGATTCACGAAGATGAGTTGAAACGTATTGATAATCCATTAAGTAAGGAAGATCGTAAGAGGCATCGTGCCCCAGGCACTGGTCCATCCCTTGATGATATGACGACTTGGTAGACCAGTTCTATAGTCTGGTAGATCTTTGTTATTATACTTGTAGTAAGAAAATTATTTAGGTAACACCATGCATCCAGCATTTTCAGTAGTATTTTTAACCACCTTGATAGGTGCGGCGCAGGGGTTGTTTCTGGCGCTTTTTACAGGGCAAATATTCACTACCTTTAAATTGATGCCTGAGCAGAATGATCCTAGTTTTTATATTATAGGTAGCGCTTTGTCGCTGGTATTATTAGGGTTGGGTTTATTTGCTTCATTCTTTCATCTAGGTCATCCAGAAAGAGCTTGGCGTTCTATCGCAATGTGGCGTACCTCGTGGTTGTCGCGTGAGGTTATTGCATTACCTGCAATGATGGCAGGTGTGGCAGCTTATGGGGCCGCACATTATTTTGAGTTGACCTATCCAATATTTGAAACACCAGGTGGTACAGGTATTGATGCAACACTTATTCTTGGTATGGTCGCGACAGTTTTTACTTATGCTTTATTTGTTTGCACAGGCATGATCTATGCTTGTATTAAATTTTTACAAGAATGGCACTCACCTTTAACTGTTATTAACTTTACACTACTAGGTACAGCATCAGGCTTTACTTTAGCAACAGCACTTTCTGCATGGCTCAATACTGAACTAACCAATTTCTACGCAACATGGGCAATTACTTTTACGGTACTCGCCTTTTTGTTCCGCTTAGCATCAGTAATACGTAATAAGAACATTACCCCTAAATCTGATTTACGCTCAGCAATTGGTGTACGTCATCCAAAAGTTGTACAAATTACTCAAGGATTTTTAGGTGGTTCTTTTAATACCCGTGAATACTTCCATGGAATAACAGAGACAGTTGTAAGAAATATCAAATATATTGCGTTTGTATTGGTGTTTTTTATACCTGTAATTTTGCTTTTTATTGGTCTGAAAAACACAGGGTTTATTCTTCCATTAGCAGCTGTACTAATTCAATACATTGGTTTATTAGCAGAGCGGTGGTTCTTCTTCGCCGATGCTAATCATCCGCAAAACTTGTATTATCAAAATATGGCTTAGGGATAAAGGTATGAATAATATCTGAAACTCATTCTTAGTTTTTACTCCTGAGTTACCCGATCTCGGTCGTTGCATAGTTTTGCTATGTGCCAGTTGAGGTTGAACGATCCAAAATAAAAATATCTTCTGATATTATTTTTTTTCACTCCTAAATAAGTTGAAGGGACTCTTCTTACTCGTCGAGGTAAATAGTCCCTAAACAATTTTACAACTATTCTTAAAATAAATAGTTATAATGACGCTCCCTTGAGTAGGGCGGCATTTCTCAAGCTCCTCCTCTATATTCTGTATCTTCTAATAATCAAATAATTGTATGGGCATTAAAGTAAAAATTTGTGGTATAACTTCGGTTAAAGATGCTTTGTCCGTTGCTTATTCAGGTGCGGATGCAATTGGCTTGGTGTTTTATCCTAAAAGTTCCCGTTATATTTCTATCGAGCAAGCAATAGAGATTTGCGCTGTATTACCGCCTTTTATTACAGTTGTCGGCTTATTTTTAGATGCAGAAGAAGCCGATGTTGAAGCTATTGTAGATCAAGTTCCTCTGGATGTTTTACAATTTCATGGTTCAGAGCCTCCAGAATATTGCCGTCGTTTCTCGCGCCCTTATATGAAAGCAGTGGGAATGATAGGGCTGGACGACTTTACTGCTTATGCAGATCAATATCCTGATTCAAAAGCATTTTTAGTCGATGGACATGCGCCAGGTGCAGCAGGCGGGACAGGAAAAACATTTAATTGGGATGATATTCCCTGTGACTATCCAAAACCTATCATCCTCGCGGGTGGTTTAAACCCTGATAATATTGCTACTGCAATTCGCTCAACTTCTGTTTATGCGGTTGACTTGAGCAGTGGTGTTGAGATTTTGCCAGGGGTAAAAAGCGAAGAGAAAATTACAGCATTAATGCAAGAGGTAAAGCGCGTTGAGCAAGAATAATGAAATAGATTTTAGTTCCTTTGATTGGAGCAGTATGCCTGATGAAAATGGGCATTTTGGACCCTATGGTGGATGCTTCGCAGCCGAAACTTTAATGGAAGCCATCGAAGCATTACGTGATGCGTATGAGATGCTAAAAGATAATGATGAGTTTCAGGCCGAATATGATAAAGATCTAAAATATTATGTGGGTCGTCCTAGTCCACTTTATCATGCTGAGCGCTGGTCAGAAAAATTAGGGGGCGCGCAAATTTACCTTAAACGTGAAGATTTAAATCACACAGGTGCGCATAAAGTTAATAACACTATTGGTCAAGCATTATTGGCTAAGCACATGGGTAAAAAGCGTATTATTGCAGAAACGGGGGCTGGGCAACATGGCGTTGCAACAGCAACCATTGCGGCACGTTTAGGCTTAGAGTGCGTGGTTTATATGGGGGAAGTTGATGTTGCGCGTCAATCTCCGAATGTTTATCGTATGAAGTTATTAGGTGCAGAAGTTCGCCCTGTGACTTCGGGATCAAAAACCTTAAAAGATGCTTTGAATGAGGCGATGCGTGATTGGGTAACCAATGTTGATGATACTTTCTACTGTATCGGTACGGTTGCGGGGCCACATCCATACCCTGCGATGGTTCGTGATTTTCAAGCGATTATTGGACGCGAAGCACGTCAGCAAATACAAGAGCAAACAGGACGTTTACCTGATGCGTTAATTGCTTGTATTGGCGGAGGATCGAATGCCATTGGTTTATTTCATGAATTTTTAAGTGATGCTGATGTTGTTATGCACGGGGTGGAAGCCGCGGGTCATGGCTTAGAAACAGGTGAGCATGCCGCGCCTTTATGTACTGCTAAACCTGGCGTGTTACATGGGAATCGTATGTATCTAATGGCAGATAAAGATGGTCAAGTTATTGAGCCTCATTCTATCTCCGCAGGCTTGGATTACCCTGGCGTTGGTCCTGAGCATTCATGGTTAAAAGATGTTGGTCGCGTTAATTACGTTGCTGTCACCGATGACGAGGCAATGGCAGCATTCCATTCGCTCACCCGTATTGAAGGCATTATTCCAGCACTTGAAAGTAGTCATGCACTCGCTTATGCGATCAAATTAGCGCCAACCATGTCAAAAAATCAAACTATTATCGTTAATCTATCGGGGCGTGGTGATAAAGATATCAATACCATCGCTGCATTAGAGGGGATTACATTATGAGTCGACTTGCCGCTTGTTTTGCACAGCTAAAATCCAATCATAAAACTGCATTAATACCTTATATTACCGCAGGTGATTCTAACCCCTCTATCACCGTGCCGTTAATGCATCGCATGGTGGAAGCAGGTGCGGATATTATCGAACTTGGTATTCCTTTTTCTGATCCGATGGCAGATGGACCGACTATTCAACTCGCTTGTGAGCGTGCCTTAGTACATCACACTAGCTTGCGTGATGTGATAAAAATGACAGCAGAATTTCGTCAACAAAATCAAACGACACCGATTGTTTTTATGGGCTATCTCAATCCTGTGGAATCCATGGGTTATAATGAGTTTGCACAAGCAGCTTCAAAAGCAGGCGTAGATGCTTTACTCACAGTTGATATGCCACCAGAAGAAAGTCAAGATTTAGTCAAATTGTTGAAAGAGCATGATATTGATCCTATCTTCTTGCTATCACCAACCACACAGCCAGAGCGTATTGAAAAAATCACGGCGGTTGGGAGTGGTTTTCTCTATTACGTTTCACTAAAAGGTGTGACGGGCGCTAATGTTCTCAATATCGTAGAAGTAAAAGAGCAAGTTAATAAGATTAAAGAATATTCCGCTCTACCCATCGGTGTTGGTTTTGGAATCAAAAATGCAGAAACGGCTGCCGCGGTAGCTTCTGTTGCTGATGCCGTGATTGTTGGCAGTGCTATTGT
>DQSN01000032.1 GCA_015663245.1 Leucothrix mucor | reverse complement strand
TGGTGCAACCGTTGGTGACACACAAACAGCAACCATTATTGTTCCAGAAGTTAGTCTAATTGACGTTACTAATGCACTTTCAGCAACACTTGTAGCGCCTACTGATGCTGGAGATAACTTTGCAGAAGTTACTGTTACAGAAGCTACGAGTTATGCAATCAGTGCTAATGTGGCAGCAGATTCATCGGATACAAAAAAGATTGTAGCAACATCTACAGATATTCCTGCAGGTTGGAAGTTTAATATTACGCTGGCGGCACCTACAGCAACAGGTACTACAACAGGCAAACAATCATTAACAAAGGCGACAACAAGTGCTGACTTGGTAACGGGTATCAAAAATGTTGCTGATCATAACCTTGCTATGACGGTTACTGTTGGTCCCGAAAGCTCTACGATCATGCCTTCTTATACCGCTGGTACAGGACGTGCTGTGACTATCAAATATACCATCACTTCTGGTTAATTAACTTATCTCAGGGTATCAAAAAAATACTGATACCCTGTTTATTCCATAAAAAATTATTTATGTTTCTACTGCGTTTATTTACTCTATTTTTCACCTGCGTTCTCTCAGCGAATGCAATTACTCTGACACAAACTGTGCCTAGTGATGTACTGTTTGATCTAACAATGGTCGCTCCAACAAATGCAGGTGATTACTTTGCTAATGCTCATACAAGCCCTGTAAATTCGACCCTTCTTAGTATTGCCGATATTGGCAATGGTAAAAAGTGGACTGTATATGCAAAACTAAGCCAAAATATTCCTGGGATCAAAGTTAGAATTATACGAACGGGGAATGGTATTGGTAAAAAAATACCGCAGGGAAATACCGCTAATAAAATTCTCAACACAAACCTAAGAAAATTATTTGATGGGCAAGGAAGTATTTTGAATATACCGATGCAAACTGAAATTTATGGCATTGGCGTATCTGATGGTCATGGTCTTTTTACCAGTGATATTGAATTTATTGTAGAAACACATTAAGAATAACAATAAAAAATGACTCCTTTTATAAAATTTTTTTTATTTCTTAGCCTTTTGCTAAGTAGTTACACCCTCCACGCTAAGCTTTTAATGCAGGGCGGATATTCACACGAGTTTACAACAACAGCTGGTGGAATTTATAAGGGATCAATTAAACTAAAAAATATGGGTAATGCTCCTCTAGAAGTTAAGCTTTACCTTGAAGACTATTTATTTAACGCTAAAGGCGAATCAAATTTTAGTTCTGCTCATTTGCGTAAAAATTCACGTAGTAATAGTCAATGGATTAAGTTTACTCCTAGCCACATTGTATTAACTCCCAAGACAGAAAAAACAATCAATTACACCATCAAGGTGCCACAACATAGTCTTTTAGGAACCTATTGGAGTGCCTTGATTGTAGAACCTATTTCTAATAAATCGCTAGAATCATCCCAGCAAGCTATCAATGATAAAAAAGTACATATGCAGATAACTCAAATATCTCGCCATGCCGTGCAAATAGTTACTCAAATGGGAAACACAGGCAAAGTTAATCTACAGCTTAAAAATCCTATTATGAACAAATTGGATAATAAGCGTACATTCAGTTTGGATGCTTATAATTCTGGAAATCGTTGGATCAAACCTAAAGTTTGGCTAGATATTTATGATCAAAAAGGTAATTTTATGGGGAAATTTGAGGGTCAGGGAGCACGAATTTACCCTGCTACCTCAGCACGTTTCCCTATCGATATTTCACGTTTAAAAACAGGTAAGTACCGAGGTTTATTTGTGATTGATGGTGGTAATAACGACATAATGGCAACGGATATCAATCTTACGATTAAATAATATTTGATGTTTTTTGCGATAAAACCCGCAGCCTTCGACTCTGCTCAGAGAGCTAACTTCCTGAGCAGAGTCGAAGGCTGTGGCTAATTACAACAATAATAGCCTGCTAAGGGGAGAGGTATGAGCAAGCTAGTAAAAAAGTATATTGTGGCATTATTTTGTGGCATTATTTTATTGTATCCATCCTTCATTTTCTCTGCTTCGTTTCTTGAAGTAGTTGCAAAACAACAAGTTCTGACCGCTCAAGATAGAGGGATTGTTACCCTACCTTTCACCGTTACTAATCACGGCAAAAATACACTTTATTTGGCAGAAAACTTATCCTTACCCAAGGGCTGGAGATTACTCACATCAGGGGGGACATTTTCCTTAAAAGCAGGCGAGCAAGTGGTGCGCCTAGTACACCTATTAGCCTCCTCCGATATTTCTGTTGGACATTATACTATTCCCTATCGTGTTACTTCTAAGAACAACACTTCCATTCTTATCGAAGAAAAAATCACAGTTATTATTAAGTCACGCTCTCAACTAGTGGTTGATATTGTAAATGCACCCAGCTTGGTATTAGCAGGTGAAACTTATACGGTTGATGTTCGTGTTACAAATAAGGGGAATTCTTCGGTAGCTTTAGACGTTGCTATGAAAGACTTACAGAGATATACAAGCTCCTTTAAACCTAATAAATTATCACTAAAACCATCTCAATCAGCACTTATAAATATTCAAGCAACTATTCCTAATAAACTAGACAACAGCTCATACCATAAGCTTAAATTATCATTTCATGGTGCTTCAATATCTAGTGAGAAAACTATTAATACCCAAGTAATTGCACGCATTCCAAACGGTTTAGGCAAGTACCACACGCTACATACTGAAACGATGCTAAGCTATCATCATAATAAAAATTACAGTAGCTTACAGAAAGAATTTAAAGCTACTGGTAAGCTTGACGAAGCAGGTGAGCATAGTATTGACCTATTAGTGCGTGATACCAAAAATACCAATGATTCTAATTTTGTTTTAAGTGCTGAAAGGCGACTTAGTTATAAAAACACTGAGTTTGATTTACATTTAGGTGGTCATTCCTTCGCCCTCAAAGGTATTACTAGCACGGGGTTTTATGGTGAGGGAGCAGAGATAAATTATCATCCCAGCCAACAACGTTGGAATATTCGTACTTTTAAAGCACAACATAAAAAAACGGAAAATCACTCCGATGATACTGAAACAAGCGGCGTAGAACTTTCTTATCAATTTGATGATAATTTGGAGTTAGCTGCTAATATTTTGCTTAAAAAAGATACTCATAGATATCAAGAAAAAACTTTGGGTTTAAGTGCTAAGTGGGATGCAAGTGATAATATCGATATAGAAGCATCCTACGCAAAAGACAAGGATGGAAGTGCTTATAAAATACACCAAAATGCCTATTTAGATTCACTTAATTATAGCTTGGAATTACAAAGAGCCAGCCCTTTCTTCGATGGTAAAATCAAGGATACACAAAGTGAGCGAGCTACAGGAATTTATAGCTTTAATGATGATAAAAACTATATCCGTTCTAGCTTATATCATAATAAAAGAAATCTGAATAAA
This sequence comes from Leucothrix mucor, assembly GCA_015663245.1. Taxonomy (GTDB): domain Bacteria; phylum Pseudomonadota; class Gammaproteobacteria; order Thiotrichales; family Thiotrichaceae; genus JAGLBW01. Next base: position 1,574 of record DQSN01000032.1, on the reverse strand, counting down.
GATATAAAACAACAAATTTATGAAGAGAAAAAGGTAACATTTGGGGTGGGCTATTACTTCGATAACAACAATAAAGAAAGTCTATACGCTGAGTTATTTAAGCATGACAAAAAGGATAAACGCTTAGTATCTACACTAAATACTATCGAACAAGGGCTTCGCATTGAGTATAAAAAAAGTATCAACAACCAGTGGGCTTTGAATAGCCACTTGGAATATCGAACAGTTGATAATCAAACTAGCCTTAGTCAATCAACTCAACGTCAAGAAAGCATTACGCTTGCATACACACCAAATGAAAAATACCGTATGGCATTGAATATTGATGCTGGTCAACTTTCAAAGCAGAAGAAGAAGAAGAATACCTTAAGCTATGGAGCAAATGCATCGGCACAATTTACTCCTCAACAAAAAATATCAGGATACTGGCGACACAGCGAACAAAAAAACACCAAAAATGACTCTTTCCAAATAAATTATACTTACCTTTTTCATAAAGGTAGCAGTATTAACTTGTCGGTTTCAAAAGAAAATAATAGTTCTAAAAAGACTGATATTCATTATTCACTAGGCATTTCAATACCATTGGATATTCCCTTATACAAACTGAAAAATATATCATCTGTTGAAGGGAGAGTTATTGATAGTAAAACGCAACAAGCTATCGCCAATGCTATTGTTAATATTGCAGGTCAATATGCTGTATCGGATAAACTCGGTAACTATAAATTTAAGTCAATCAAAGCGGGTAGTTATAATGTTAATACTGATTTAAGTAAAACTACACAAGAAAATTATCGTGTAGTTAACAAGTTAGAACAAAATATTAATCTAATCTCAAAACAGGTAACACATCACAATATTTCTTTATCGCTTGGTTCTGAACTAAACGGTAATGTCCTAAAATACATTGCTTCAAATAGTAGTATTTTTGGCAGCAGTGATGAAAAACTTTCACCATCTGGCGGTATTGAGGGCTTATTAGTCACTTTAACATCGACGGATGATAGCCGCACAGTGCATAAAGTTCTTACGCTTGAGCAAGGCTACTTTAGTTTTAAAGGGATTAAGGAAGGACTATGGCAAGTTCAAGTGTCAGACCCTAGCAAGCTTATCAAGAGTTTTCATATTGATAGCCCTACTAAACTGCTACATATCAAGCATGGCGAAGTACAAAAAGTAATTTTTAAAGCCATCCCATTTATCCAATCTATTAAAAAAATTGGGCCTAGCAACGGTTTTTCTGTTTCAAGTGAGTGATAAACGAATGAGAACAATATCTATAATTACAATATCTATAATTACAATATTTATAACACTCATTGCTTGTCAATCTACCTATGCAGACACTGCCAGTGCATCTCAACAAATACGTATTATTATCCCCAAAGTAGCACTTATTGATGTCGATAACACAACAGCCCCGCTAGAAATATCATTTACCCCCATGACAGATGCAGGTGATAATTTCTCTAAAGCCACCACAGTGAGTTATTACGATGTAAGCTCAAATATTGCGGGCCTTAAACTCTATGCAAAAATTAATAAAAATCTAAAGAAAAAGTATAACTTAC
>DQSN01000177.1 GCA_015663245.1 Leucothrix mucor | reverse complement strand
GCCGACCCACAGGGTTCATTCCAACCCAAATGGTTGCACTTTCTATATCACAGCTTACGGTAAGTTCCTTGTAGTCAGGAATGATCAACGATCATAATATTTCCCCAAATATTGTTTTTTTTAAAATTTTCTTTATTATTAAATTGTTACAAACAAACTATACCTTATTACTGGTTATTTTTATGATGCGACCTCGCCAATCATATGCTGCAAAGCACCATGTATATATGTCAATCGTTTAGTATGTAAAACAGATTCACCTTCAACAGATGATTCCTCTATTCTTTTTACCTTCTCTGCCAGTTCATTTAACCCCATATTTAACAGTGCACCTTTTAGGCTATGAGCAGCCTCAGCAAGTGTTTTTAAATTGCGATTTTCATGTGCTTCTTCAACAGCTTCAAAGCTTGTTCTAAGTGGTATAGATAATGCGCTAAGAATATTGCTCGCTTGCCCATCATCCATACTTAACTCATGCTTTAAATAGGCATGCGCTTGCAACTGATATTTTTTTGAATTTACTTCAATACATGTAGGTTTTTGCTTATTATTCATTATTTTTCACCTTACTTTTTTATGTATTACATTTCTCGGCTAATTAAAGACTGCCTAGCTCCAGCGGCATGAACCAGATAGATTTATGATGCTTATAATCCCGAAAAATGTAATATCCACTACTCCCATTATCAAACTACCACCGATACCTCAGCCCACTTAGTCACTACATCACATAAAACATCTTGTTTAACAGGTTTTGGAAGATAATCATCCATCCCTGATGCCAAACATTTATCTCTATCTCCAGACAAAGCATTTGCGGTTAAAGCTATGATTGGGATAGCTTCTCTATTAGATTCTGCCTCCCATTGGCGGATATTTTTTGCGGCATTATAACCATCCATTATCGGCATGTGCATATCCATTAATATCAGCCGATAGCGATTGACTTTAGTCTCATCTAACGCTTGTTGACCATCTGTTACATGCTTTACACTTAAACCAATTTTTTCCATCATTGTAGTGGCAATTAATGCATTTACAGGGTTGTCCTCCGCCAATAAAACATCTGTTATGTCTTTCTCTAAATTAACATCAACTGTTGGTTCTGACTCATTGAAATCAACTGATTTTGCAGAAGCAAAATCTTCAATATCTTGTTGAATAGCATTACTTTTAATTTTTATACTTTCCAATAACACATCTTTTAACATAGATTCACGTATTGGCTTGGTTAAGCAGATGTCAATATTCGCAATAATTCGCTCTTCTTCGCCGAGGCTATAGTTACTCAAAACAACTTTAGAAATTTGTTGAAAATCTGGATGAGAATTCAATATCTCAGACAACTCTAAACTATCCATTCCTGGTATAAAGTAATCAACCAACGCAATATCAAAAATAGCTGATTCACTTCTACTTTTATACAGAGCATTGATGGCATCACGCGGACTATCAACCATGTAGTACTCAACATCCCACATTGAGAAATAATGATCAAAAATACCTAAATTTGCTTTATTCTCTTCAACAATTAACACTTTTAGTCTTGATAGGTCAGAAGCTAGTGCCTCACTGCCCTTCTCTTGAAAACTAACCGTTTCAAACGGTATATCTATCCAAAAATGGCTACCTTTGCCCTCAATACTTTCAAGATTGATTGCCCCACCCATTAGATGAACTAACTCTTTAGCAATAGTTAAACCAAGCCCTATACCTTCATATTGACGTGTGGTTGACTCATCAATTTGCACAAAAGAATTAAATATTTTATCTGTTTGCGAAGCGGGAATACCTACTCCCGTATCTGTCATCTCTATACGCAGAATTGTTTCTTGCTCATCAAGCTCCAATAACTTCATTTCAGAAGCAATAGAACCTTGTTGAGTAAACTTAACTGCATTACTTGCAAGGTTCATCATAATTTGACGCACCTTCGCCGCATCTCCTTTTACACGAACAGGCACGCCTTCTTCTACATTGCTAATAAACTTTAAGCCTTTTTCTCCCGACATTGATTCAACAATGTTATTAACCTCCAAAAATAACTCTCTAATGTTAAAGGGGATCTCTTCCAACGCCAGTTTATTTGCCTTTATCTTAGAAAAATCAAGAATATTATTAACAACATCTAATAAGCTTTCACCTGAGGTCAATGCTGTATTAATAAAGGTTTTTTGCTTCGCATCTAAATTTTTATCATCTTTTACAATTTCCAAAGAACCGAGAATACCGTGGATAGGTGTACGCAACTCATGGCTCATATTTTCCATAAAACGAGATTTTTTTTCCGACTCTTTAATAGCACTAATCCGCTGCTCCGCTTCCTCTTTCAAGTCTACGTATAACTGCCCCATTTCTCTTGATGATTCATCCAGAGACTTTTCTAATAAATAGCGGGCTTCTTTATTACTTTGATAAGCAGAGTCAACCTTCTGCAAAAATGCTTGCCACTGTGCCTCGCTGGTGGGCATCTCCGTTTCAGTTAGGTTTACTTGCTTAAGCTGTCGCTGTAGACATCTATCAACCATTTTTGTCGTCCTTATTTTTGTAGTCTTTTAGACTTTCTTCTTATTCATGGATTGTTGTTATTGTCATGGTTTGGTTATGCAAGTCACAGCTTGCATTTTTTACACAAGGTGATAGTTCACCATAGGAATAAAAACCTATTTGTGATGTGTTTTTTGGTAAAAACTCTAGGGTTGCTTCTAGCTCAGCACCCGAGTCTTCATCCATCACCATACGTCGCCCTACGCAACTAATCGCGATAGCGAGTACATCCTCACCCTCACCCTCAATAGGATTAATACTTATCATTTTGGCAGATTCTTCTGCGCCATCAATCAAATTATCAAAGGTTGCAAACATCAACTGAGCATAATGCCCCTCAGGAATATCACCTGCAAAAGTCAATGACTGCGCCTCTTCATTAATGGCTAAGATGGTACGTACAAGACGCTTATCTGAGTTTCCATTCGATAAAGCTAGTGGATAACGCAAACCCGTCGCAGGTAAACCTTCTGCCATATCACCTAAATATTTTTTATAAAGCTCTAAAGCGGGTTTACCATCCAGCTCATACAAGACATTATGAGAAGACTTTGTAATCAAACGATCAGGGCCAAATGTTTTCCATCCACCTTGCGAACCATGACCAATTTTGACTGTATCACCATACAAACCAACACCACAGATATATTCGCTCTGTGGTAGCCCATCAACAAGCACCCATGTTATTAGAAAATCACTACCATCGCCTGCGAGACCACCTGTTACGATGATATTGTTACTCAAGCCTGCATTAATACCTTTAGCTAAAGCAGTGCCATTGACATTTAAACCATCAGCAAGCACCAATACTCCAGAAAGATCATCGGCTGATAAGTTTTTTGCAATATCAGCACCTACATCATAAGAGGTCTCCATAGAAACAGAAGGTGCGGTGAACAAACAGAGTTTTGTATGATCAAAGCAACTAATTGACACCACTAGAGAATCATCAAGAATTTCATCGCCTAATATTTCTCCCGCAGTAGAGCAGCCTGCTATGATCGACTGCGGATATTTTTGTTTTAAGTCTTCAAAAGGACTCAGCAAATTCAAATAAGATGAAGATCCAAAAACAAGAATTAATGTTTGTGGCGAGTCCATATTTGGTAGTGGCTTATCCCAAGCTGTTGCTTTGTGGTAACTCGTAGAAAAAGTCTTCATAGTCGATAGCCGCCTTGTGTATTTTTTTGTAGATTATTTGATACTACCAAAATCAACAAAGATGAACAATTTTTAAGCAGATATTCGGATGCCCCTTTATCTTTAACACCCACTGATACTGCCATCTTGGTCAGAGTCATTACTTTTCAAAAGAGGTTATAAAAAGGTAAGTTTTAATTTAAAAACAATCAGGTAAAAATATAATCTTATAAAAAACATTAGCAACAACTAGGGATTTTTTTACCTCAATATTGCTATCAATAACAATTAAGACTAATGGAAACTGTTGAATAAACTTAATAGCTTAGAACTATCTAAATGCATCTCTAAGGGTTTGATTTTTTAAACAAAGCAAAAAAAGCAGTAAATACAGGAGAAATTACATAAGTTTTTTGTTAAAAATTCATCTATATCTACATAAGCACGTATAGATAAACAATATGCAAACAAGCAAGGGGCTTAATAATGGTGCGTAAACTATTTTTTATATTAGCGGGAGTCTCACTATTTTTAGTCTTTACTCTAGGCTTTATTTGGCCCGCTATACTTTGGTCTTTACTGTTAATCACCCCTATTATTGCCTTGGGAATTTATGATGTCACCCAACGTCGCCATACCCTACTAAGAAATTATCCTGTGATTGGTCATATGCGTTATGTATTGGAATCAATCCGTCCAGAAATTCAGCAGTACTTTGTTGAATCCAACACCGATGGTCAACCCATCAGCCTTGAGTTTCGTTCACTGGTTTATCAACGTGCAAAAGGTGTACGCGATACCCGCCCTTTTGGTACGCAGTTTGATGTTTATCGTGATGGCTACGAGTGGATTACTCACTCTATTTCTCCTCACAAAATAGTTGATCATCATCCCCGTATTCTCTTTGGCGAACAAAACTGTGCCAAGCCCTACTCTGCATCGCCTCTTAATATCTCCGCCATGAGTTTTGGCGCACTTAGTCAAAATGCAATTATGGCATTAAATAAAGGAGCCAATATTGATGACTTTGCCCACAACACAGGCGAAGGCGGTATTACACCGTATCATTTAAAATATGGTGGTGACCTTATCTGGCAGATAGGCACAGGATATTTTGGTTGCCGCTCTTGTGAGGGAGACTTTGATCCAAAGCTTTTTGCTCAAAATGCAACACGAAATGTCGTGAAGATGATAGAAATCAAGCTATCGCAAGGCGCTAAGCCAGGACACGGCGGTATTTTACCAGGTGCCAAAGTAACGGCAGAGATAGCCAAAATTCGTAATGTGCCAATCGGGAAAGATGTCATTTCCCCGCCAGGGCACAGTGCCTTTTCTAATCCAATTACCTTATTAAATTTTGTAAAACAACTACGTGATTTATCAGGAGGGAAGCCTGTTGGGTTTAAACTCTGTATTGGCAGTAAAATAGAGTTTTTGTCCATCTGCAAAGCCATGTTAGAGACAGGTATCACCCCTGATTTTATCACTATTGATGGTAGCGAAGGCGGCACAGGCGCAGCTCCTATAGAAATGACCAACTCAGTCGGCATGCCATTGCGAGAAGGTTTGTCCTTTGTTCACAACGCCTTAATAGGCTGTGGTTTGCGCGATAGAGTAAAACTAATTGCATCAGGCAAGGCGTTGTCTGCCTTTCACATCATCCGCTTACTCGCTCTTGGAGCCGACACCGTCAATTCAGCACGCGCAATGATGTTTGCTCTAGGCTGTATACAATCGCGTAACTGCAATACCGATCACTGCCCTACAGGCATCGCCACACAAAACCCAGCTCGTTTTCAAGCACTCGACATTGATGATAAAGCCCAACGCGTCGCCAACTACCACAAAGCAATGATCGTAAACCTTGTTGAGCTATTAGCGGCGGCGGGTATGGAACACTTAAATCAGATCAAACCACACCATATATACCGACGCATTAGTGGACCTAAAATCAAACACTTTGGCGAGCTTTATAACTTCTTAAAAGAAGGTGATTTAACTTCTGGCAAGCAACTGCCCGAAGAATGGCAAAGCAACTGGCAGTTGGCTACGACTGATACTTGGTAGCTTTACAACTGCCCCATTGATTTTAAATAAAACAACATGAGCGACAATGTGACGATAGAAAGTGCATTGCCTAAAATCACCATTGAGGCAACCTCTGTTGGTTGCTGTGAATACTTTTCCGCAAACATATAATTTAATACTGCGGGCGGTAATGCCGAAAATAGTAAAAATTGTGCTTTTTGTATCGCATCTAAAGGAATGAAAAATAAGGCAACAATAGCGGCGATAACACCTATAAAGGGACGCGCTAATGCGCCTAACAAACCAATCCGCCACAGGCTTAAATCGGCATCGACCATTCTCACACCCAAAGATACCAACATCAAAGGGATAGCTATCTGCCCTAACATACTGATGGGTTGATGAATAACTGCGGGGATTTGCCACTGCATAAAGCTAATAGTCAAACCGATAATTATGGCTAAGTTAAAAGGCATTATTAACAGTTTCCACCAAGAAACTCGCCCTCCTACAATCAGTAAACCTATTGTGCTGTGCAGCAAGGTACTCACTAAAAATAAAATAACTGCTGCGCCCAATGCAGGCTCACCAAATGCCAATACTGCCAAAGGCAAACCCATGTTTGCCGAGTTGTTAAACATCATAGAAGGGATAAACATAGTCGGTGTTAGCTTTAGCCCTCGCCCTATCAGCCATGCAATAACTCCCGACAGCAATGTTGCAAGCAGGCATGCCAACGCAATCCAACGATATGAATAAATATCAAAATTCTTCTGTGCCAATACATCAATCAATAATGCAGGAATAAAAACTTCCAAATTAATACGATTAACCACCACCATATCCGCCTGTCGCCAGCGCGCATACAGATAACCAATAAAAATCAGTATGAAAACAGGAAATAAAATATTAAAAAGTTGTGACATAGGAAAAATAATATTAACTCATGAAGACCGCGGTATATAAGAGTTTGCGATCATAAAAAATCCCCCAACCCCATTAAGTATTCCCACCCATTTATCTAAAATCATATCAAAATGATACATCGCATTGACCTACATTAATTGCTCTGTAGTCAATATAAAGTACATTTACCGTATAAGCATATTCTTATTAGTTCCCAGTAATAATTAGGACTAAGAATCAAATAATATGGATAACTCTTTATGACAGATATTAGCAAAAAACCAGAAGTCATCAGTATCTGCGGTGTTATGGCGCATGTATTACCTGAAAAAATGGATGAAGTGACATCTCGACTGCTAGAAATTCCTGGATTAGAAGTTCATGGCAAAAACGAAGATGGAAAAATGGTCATTACGGTTGAATCAGATAATTATAAAGACACGGGTGAACGTATTACGACCTTACAAAAAACCAAAGGTGTTTTGTCTGCTTCGATGATATATCAACACACCGAAACGGTTGATAAATTTTAAAAATCAAACTGAAAAAAATACAGATGCATCCAAAGTTAATATTTGGATTAAGCAATTTAGGAGCCCTTTTATGAAAAGACGTGATTTTATTAAAACTAATGCTGTTGCAGCTGTTGCAACCGCCGCTGGAGTAAGTATTCCTTGGTTAAAAACAGCGGAAGCAAAAGACACGGATATTCGCTGGGACAAAGCTCCCTGTCGCTTTTGTGGTACAGGTTGTTCAGTATTAGTAGGAACAAAAGGTGGTCGTATTGTCGCGACTCAGGGCGACCCTGATGCACCTGTTAATAAAGGCTTAAACTGTATTAAGGGCTACTTTCTTTCTAAAATCATGTACGGCAAAGATCGGCTTAAAGTGCCTTTATTACGCAAGAAAAATGGCAAATACGACAAAGAAGGTGATTTCACTCCCGTTTCTTGGGAAGAAGCCTTTGATGTTATGGAAGATAAGTTTAAAGCAGCCCTTAAAAATGACATGGCTGCCAATAAAGGCAAAAATCCTGAAGAGTTAGTTTCTTCTGTTGGTATGTTTGGCTCAGGACAATGGACAGTTTGGGAAGGTTATGCTGCTTCTAAATTATTCAAAGCTGGCTTCCGCTCTAATAATATTGACCCTAATGCACGTCATTGTATGGCATCTGCTGTAGCGGGCTTCATTCGTACTTTTGGCGCAGATGAGCCAATGGGTTGTTACGATGACCTAGAACATGCTGATGCATTCGTGCTATGGGGTTCTAATATGGCAGAAATGCACCCTATTTTATGGACACGTTTAACAGATCGCCGCCTAACAGGCAAAGGGGTTAAAGTCGCGGTGCTATCAACGTTTGAACATCGAAGTTTTGATTTAGCAGATCTACCTATCATCTTTAATCCTCAATCTGATTTAGCAATGCTTAACTATATTGCCAACTACATTATTCAAAATGATGCGGTGAATGAAGACTTTGTTAAGAAACACGTCAACTTCCGCAAAGGCAATGAAGACATAGGTTATGGTCTACGCCCTGAACACCCTCTTGAAAAAGCAGCTAAAAATGCTAAAAAAGCGGGTGGCTCAAAAAAAATGAGCTTTGAAGAGTTCAAAGAATACGTCAGTGAATACACGCTAGAAAAAGCACATGAAATCTCAGGTGTACCAAAAGACCAACTTGAAGAGCTTGCCAAGATTTATGCAGATCCTAAAAAGAAGGTTGTTTCTTATTGGACAATGGGTTTCAACCAACACACACGCGGTGCATGGGCAAATAACCTAATGTATAACGTGCACCTTCTTACAGGAAAAATCTCTGAACCAGGTAATGGACCTTTTTCTCTAACGGGTCAGCCTTCTGCTTGTGGTACTGCGCGTGAAGTAGGAACCTTCTCCCATCGCCTACCTGCTGATTTAGTGGTCAAGAAAAAATCCCATCGTACTTTTGCAGAAAAAACATGGAAGATTCCTGAAGGTACTTTATCGGGCAAAGTTGGTTATCACGCGGTTAAACAAAACCGTATGCTCAAAGATGGCAAACTCAATGCATATTGGGTGCAGTGTAATAACAATATGCAAGCTGCTGCCAATATGAATGAGGAAACCTATCCTGGTTATCGCAATCCTAAAAACTTCATTGTGGTATCCGACCCCTACCCCACTGTTACAGCAATGGCGGCAGATTTAATTTTACCCACCGCTATGTGGACAGAAAAAGAAGGCGCATACGGTAACGCAGAGCGTCGTACACAGTTCTGGCGCCAGCAAGTAGAAGCACCAGGAGAAGCCAAGTCGGATATGTGGCAAGTCGTTGAGTTCTCAAAACGCTTTAAAGTAGAAGATGTATGGCCTGCAGATGTTATCGCTAAAATGCCTGAGTTAGCAGGAAAAACACTTTACGAAGTTTTGTATAAAAACGGCAATGTTGATAAATACCCCAAGCAAGAAGTTAAAGACTCTGCGGGCAATGTCTATGGAAACCATGAGATGGATGATTTTGGTTTTTACATCCAAAAAGGCTTGTTTGAAGAATACCGTTACTTCGGCACACATGGGCCAAAGAAAGGACATGATTTAGCTTCATTTGAAGCTTATCACAAGTCTCGCGGTTTACGTTGGCCTGTTGTTGACGGTAAAGAAACGCTGTGGCGCTACCGCGAAGGCTATGATCCCTTCGTAAAGAAAGGTTCAGATATTGAGTTTTACGGCAAGAAAGATGGTAAAGCGTGGATATTTGCACTGCCTTATGAACAACCACCTGAAATGCCCGATGAAGAATTTGATATGTGGTTATGTACAGGTCGAGTGCTTGAGCATTGGCATTCAGGCTCAATGACGCGTCGTGTTCCAGAACTATATCGTGCCGTACCTGACGCCGTTATTTTTATGCATCCTGACGATGCTAAAAAGCGTGGATTACAACGTGGTATGGCAGCTAAAGTAATTAGCCGTCGTGGTGAAATTATCGCCAATGTAGAAACACGCGGACGTAATAAGCCACCCAAGGGTTTAGTGTTTGTTCCTTGGTTTGATGCAAGTCGATTGATCAATAAAGTAACGCTTGATGCAACCTGTCCTATTTCTAAAGAGACAGATTATAAAAAGTGTGCGATTAAAATCGTTAAAGCTTAAAGGCGCATAAAGCGAGGCCGACCATGGATAAATCCCGCCGCAAGTTTTTGACAGATTCTGTTAAAACTGCCAGTGCTGTTAGTTTAGGAGCACTGGGTTTAGGTTTGTACACCAGTCAAACACGCGCAATGCCAGCACAGGCGATTAGACCGCCTGGTGCTCTCGCCGAGGAAGCATTCCTCGGAGCCTGTGTGCGTTGTGGTTTATGTGTGCGAGATTGTCCGTATGACACCCTCAATTTAGCCACTTTAGGCAGTGCAGTTGCCACGGGTACACCCTACTTTGTAGCGCGGCAAACCCCCTGTGAAATGTGTGAGGATATTCCCTGCGTTGTTGCTTGCCCTACGGGCGCATTGGACCATAGTCTCACTAATATTGATGATTCACGTATGGGCTTAGCCGTTGTTATCGACAAAGAAGGCTGTATAGCTTTTCAGGGTTTACGCTGTGAGGTTTGTTACAACGTATGTCCTGTTAGAGACAAAGCAATAACCTTAGATACGCGTCATAACAAGCGTACAGGCATGCATGCTTATCAAGTTCCTATCGTACATTCAAGTGATTGTACTGGCTGTGGAAAATGTGAAGAGGCTTGCATTGTCTCTGGTGAGTCGGCGATAAAAATTATTCCTATGCATTTAGCACAATCAGGTGGGTCGCCCCATTACCGCTTGGGCTGGGAGGAGAAACAGCGAGCAGGAAGATCTTTAGTCACCCCTGATATTGAGCACAAGTACAACCTTCCTGACAATCTCGATTACGACTACTCAGGTAACGGATTAATCAATAAAGAAAGTGATACTGGAGAGCAAGATGATACGCCTTTCTCAGCAAACCCCTTGGATACATTAAACCGTAAAGGCGGTTTATGATGAAAAAAACCCAAGGTATTGCAGGAGAAGAAGCAATTGCAGCAAAAGGCTGGGTAAAAGCACATAAATGGTTGCTTTTACGACGCTCCAGTCAAATTTTAATATTGGTATTATTTCTCCTTAGCCCTTGGCTGGCAAAAAAAACAGAGGTTTGGCTAATAAAAGGTAATTTGGCGAGTAGCTTAACCCTAGACATCGTGCCGCTCTCTGATCCTTACATACTATTACAATCAATTTTTGCAGGACATTGGCCGATTACAACAGGGTTTATTGGCGCTGCCATTGTTCTTGTCTTTTATTTTATTGTTGGCGGACGTGTTTATTGCAGCTGGGTTTGTCCCATCAATATCGTCACCGACGCCGCCGCATGGTTACGCGATAAACTTAGAATTAAAGGCGGAGTTACCATGAATCGAAATACGCGATTTTGGGTATTGGGTTTTACCCTATTGCTCTCCTTAGTCACAGGCACGCTAGCATGGGAACTGATCAATCCCATTTCTATTGTATTTCGCAGCATGATTTTTGGTATCGGTTTAGCTTGGGGGATGATTTTAGCCATCTTCCTACTAGATTTTGCCGTAAGCCGCCGAGCTTGGTGTGGTCATCTCTGTCCTGTTGGTGCTTTTTATAGCCTCGTAGGAAAAACCAGCGTAATACGCATCAATGCCTATCAACGCGAAAAATGCGATGACTGTATGGACTGCTTTATTGTTTGTCCTGAACAGCAAATTATAAAGCCAGCACTAAAAGGCGCGAGTAGAGGAATTTCGTCCATCATCACATCCAATCAATGTACCAATTGTGGTCGCTGTATTGATGTATGTGCGGAAGATGTCTTTAAGTTTGATACACGATTTAAAACTAAGGTCTAAGGATTTAAGAAGACACCAGAGAGTTTCAGGTGTCATTAAATCTTTAGTCATAAATATTCAATAAAATATTATCGATATTCCCGAAGGATAAATTAAGATTAGAGAGGTTGTATGATGAAAAACAAAGTGATTTTGAGTATCGCATTAAGCTGCGCGATGCTTGGCTTAACCACTAGCCTACTAGCAGAAGAAACAGAGCCTACTGCTGCAACAGCTGAAACCACAAAAACAGTTGCCGAACCCACAGAAAAAGTCACACCATCTGCTATTGTCTCTGATAAGGCGAATAAAGCCCCTGCAGTCACAAAAGAGGTAGAGAAAGCACCGATAAAAAAAGTAATACCAAGTTTTGATTTTTCAGGTGTTACTTCACTGCGTGGTGAAAATGCTCTAAATAACATGGCTCAAGTAGCGGACAACAAACAACTGCCAGCAGATAGCTTACCCATTGCGAGAAACTATTTTCAACAACCGCCTTTAGTGCCTCATCGTATTCGTGAATACAAAATCACGCTGAATAATAATAAATGCTTATCTTGTCATAGCTGGAAAAATTATAAAAAAGCGCGAGCAACCAAAATAAGCCAAACACATTTTGAAGACCGTGATGGCAATGCCCAATCAACCGTGGCAGCACGACGTTATTTCTGCAACCAGTGTCACGTTCCACAAGTTGACGCAAAGCCTTTGGTTGAAAATGAATTCAAGCCTGTTAGTGACTTGAAGTAATCTTTATAGAGGAGTTTACGGCATGTTTGATCGCACAAAGCGTTTTTTAGGGCGACGTTCAGTTATTGGCGTTGTCACCATCGGGTTTATTTCGGGCGTGATTTTTTGGGGTGGATTTAATACTGCACTAGAGCTGACGAATACAGAGTCATTCTGTATTTCTTGCCATGAAATGGAAGATAATGTCTATCAGGAATATCGCCAAACGATTCATTATCAAAATCGTACAGGTGTTCGCGCAACCTGTCCTGATTGCCATGTTCCCAAAGACTGGACACATAAAATCATTCGCAAGATAGAAGCTTCACGAGAGGTTTATCATAAAATTATTGGAACAATTGATACCCCAAAGAAGTTTAAAGACTACCGCCTCACCATGGCTAAAAGTGAGTGGCGCCGCATGAAAAAAGCAGATTCAAGAGAGTGTCGTAACTGTCACGAATTTGAATCAATGGATTATTCCATGCAAAGTCGTCGCGCATCGCCTCAACATATTGCAGGGTTTGAAGAAGGTAAAACCTGTATTGATTGTCACAAAGGCATCGCACATAAAATGCCTGATATCAGCAAAATGACCGATGAGGAAAAAGCAGAATTTCATATTGATTAAAGTTGCCACTTCAAGCTATAACGGCACAGTGCATCAGAAATTATTTGGTGTACTGTGCCGACGCTTTGCAGCAAAAAATTTACACTACTCCTAATTTTAATATCCAATATAATTAATGGATATATCCTTAGAACTTAGGAAATATAATATGCATTTACCGATATATCTCTACATCTCAGTATCTGCCATTTTTCTCAGCTGCTCATAATTCTTAACATTCAAGGCATTATGACGGCACTCCACAATATTATCTTGGCTTAACTCCACGCTCACCCGCCCTAAATGTACAGGAGTAATACCTATTGCATCGGCAATATCAACTCGTGACAAGGGGAAATCAACAATCTCACTAATATCCACACCTCTTCGCTCTAAACGCTCGATTAAATCCATCAAGAAGAATGCAACTTTATTTTTAGCTTGAGATTGACCAACGTAGGATAAACTTTTTCGGCAGATTTTATTTTGCTTGGTTTGAATCGCAATGAGGCGGTGAATTAGGCTAATATCGACTTTCAACAATTCATTCATGCTCTCTTCTGAGAATGAACACAGTACACAATCTGTGATTGCCATTACGGAATAATCAACCTTTTCATTTGGGTCTGATTTATAACCAAGAAAATCGCCTGCCAATGCAATATGCACTATCTGACGTTACCCATCTTTTAATTGTTTATAACAAATTGCCCAGCCTTGTTTTAAGGTATAGCAGGCATGATGCTCGTCGCCCTCCATAAACAAATGCTCATTGGCAGCTAGTTTATACTGCCCTGTGCGTTTTTTTTCGCGCTCTTGTAAATGCTCATCTGACACAGAATCAAACCAAGCAAACGCGCGCGCCTCACAATTCAAACAAGATGACTGATTTGACGGAATGATTTTTTTTATCATACTACTCTCCAAGAAATCACATAGTCAGATATTGAGAATATTTTTCTGATTATTCGGGTTCAACCCTATACAGGAAGCCCTTCAACATAACAGATTTAAAGACTGATGATATAGAAACCACACTATTTTTATAATTTACCGTATTTAATCATTTTGGTGCCAGAACGGCTTACCCACCGTAGGTGTACTCGCTTGAGCCATGTCTCTTTCTGGAATAACGCCTGCAAGAAAAGCATTGCGCCCTGCTCTGACTCCATCACGAAAACCCTCTGCCATTAAAGCAGGGTCATGCGCTTCGGCGATTGCGGTATTTAGCAACACACCATCAAAGCCTAACTCCATTGCTTGAGTCGCATGAGATGGCGCACCTAAACCTGCATCGACTAATAAATTAATATCCGTAAAACGAGCGCGCAAAGTACGTAAAGCATAGGGGTTCATTAAACCTTTGCCTGTGCCAATAGGTGCGCCCCACGGCATTAAAATATTACAGCCTGCGGTTACTAGTTTATCGCATAAGACCAAGTCATCTGTACAGTAAGGGAAGACTTCAAAGCCTTGAGATATAAGCTCTTGCGTTGCTTCTAATAACTGAAAAGGATCTGGCTGCAAGGTGTATTCATCACCAATCACTTCTAGCTTAATCCAGTTGGTATCAAAGACTTCACGCGCCATTTGCGCAGTGGTAATGGCTTCTTTTGCAGTGAAACACCCCGCTGTATTCGGCAAAAGGTTGACGTTTAAATCTTTAATATGCGACCAAAAAGCATTGCCATCACCGTATTCACTGGTTTGACGGCGCAAAGAGACGGTTATTACTTCTGCCTCCGAAGCTGCGACAGATTGGCGCATTATGTCTAAAGACGGATAGAGTGCCGAGCCAATAAATAAACGGCTATTAAGTTGTTTACCACCGATTCCCCACATCATTAGCCTCCTACAATTGCTGATAACAATTCAACTTGATCATTTTCTTGCAGTATCAAACGAGTGTATTCGCCTCTTGGTACAAACTCACCATTAACAGCCACTGCAAATTTATCGGCTGATGGCTGCCAAAGTGTTATTGCTTTATCTAAGCTCATGCTTTCTGATAACTCTTTTGCTTCGCCATTTAGCGTCAACATCAACATATTAATACTCTGTATTTTGAAGAAAAAGGAATTCTAACATGATGCCGCGGCAAAACATCTAACACAACTCACTCTGTACCAAATGGGATACTTCGGGAGCGAGTAAAATTCCATGACGATACAGACCATTGGCTCGAATTAATCCTTTTTCTGGCACAATAACAGCAGGACGATGATCAGGTAACGTTGGGCGACAGTTAGTACGCAACTCAGTAATACGTGCCTCCGCAAACCCAGGGTGGATACTGTAAGCCGCACTTAGCAGCTCCAAGGCAGAGCGCACACTCATTGGACCATTATCATCCGACTCTATCTGAGTTGCGCCCAAGACATAATGATGATTTGGGCGTGGCACAATGTATAAGGTATAGCGCGGATGAATTAAACGCACCAAAGCAGTTATATCAACCTCTGGCGCATGCATTACCACTACTTCGCCACGGATACCACGCACTTCTGACCACTCATCACGCGCACCTAAACCTCGCGTATCAATCACCCAATCAAACTCTTCTTCTGATTTTTCAGTGATTATTTTATGTGCTAAACATTGTTTAACAGGCGTATTGTCATGCCACTTCACGCCCTCCTGTAATAGTAAGGTTTTAATAGCTGCCATGACTTCAACAGGATCAATCCAACACTCATCAGGCAGATGCAATGCCTGTGTAAATCGCTCACTCAACGCAGCTTGCCCATGCATTAAATCACTACGATCACAATGACGCACCTTGTCCGAATCAATAACATTATTCAGTTGAACATGATTCAAAAAGTGTTGATAAGAACCTTTATCTTCACGATGAGCAACCACCCAGCAACCACCACGATTAAAAGTCGCCAGACCTTGCAACGACTCAACTAAACTAGGCCACCGCTTGAGGGAGCGCAAACCCATTTCTAAAACATCATCAGGGGCTTCCAACTCTGTATTGGGTGTCAGCATACCCGCCGCTGTCCAAGCCGCACCTGAGTTTACGCCCTTAGCATCAGCTTCATAAATCGTAAGCTCATGTCCCTGCTGAAAAAGCTGCCATGCTAGTACATGACCTAAAATACCCGCACCCGCAATTGCTACTCTCATCATTAGTAACTCCTATAAAGAGTCAAGGATATATACCGACAAGAGAAGTACTTGTCCATGATTTAAGACACTTTCATTATTTACCACGAATAGTTTTTATCAGCCTTTTCTTAGCATCACTCTGCCTTTATCAGGAACTGCATAGACAAGTGCATAATTTTGCCCATGATGACTAAGGGTCTGGTTTTCAATTTCACGATTATTTTGCACACTTGAAAAGCGTCCACGCCAAGATGATGGAAGTTTGATTTTAATAGTTAGGGGGAAATCAAAATAGCGATCATTCATTTCGTCATGCAAATCAAACGTCATTTGTGTCTCATTAGCACGCAAATTATGAATCGATGCTGTGGCGTATTCTTGGGCATATTTAGCCACATCACAAAATTTACCAACCCAAACTGATGGTTCTCTGCGACGCACATGATTAAAGGCTTGTCTGATAACAGCTTGTAGATCACTACCACCGACATGATGTAAATGCGCATTATACCAACTTCGATAGTTACGACTATTTTGATCAAACAGCGAATCAAAAAAAGCCCAGTTACAATCGTCACAAAAGAAATTACGCAATTCACTCATCGATGGTATTTTCATAAAGTCCATTTTTGCAGGACTTACCAACGCACCCACCACATCGCGTGCAGCAATATAGCGTCGCGCGGCTTCTTGTCGGTTGTTTTTAGTCGGAACACTGGCACAGGGAGAGCCGCCCTTTCTGGTTTCATAACCAAAAGGGTAAGCAAGGGTAATGGCTTGATTTGATGAAAGACTATTATTAATTTGTGATTGAGAAATTTGATATTCTTTGCGTATATCAAATAACCCATCACACAAATGCGAACAGGTATGCGACTGCACATCATGCCCTAAGTTGACCAAATTTTGCCATTGCGGCCAATCATCACGGTCTGATCCAATATTATTAGTGATAACAAACCAAGTCCAGCGCCAACCGTAGTTAGCTGCTAGTTCAAGCCAGTAGGCGTGATTATCCACATGGTTATCATCAATACTCACACTAAATGCGGCCAATTTATCATCATGCCACATGCAAACGCTTGGGCTTAGATCATCTGCTGGCCATTCTCTACCTGCCACTTCAAAACGAGCATTGTTGCCAGGATCGGGAAGGTTCATTTGCTGCCGATGACCGCCAACATCCCTTTCTGCCACCGCCTCATTATCAGGAACAAATGTTTGATCTTCAGTCTGATCTTTTGCTTGCTCTCTAACAACTGAACTATTGCTTAGTGATTTATGACCTAACTGCTTAAGACTCTCGCGCACATCGTTATATGATAATTCTTCATCCGTAATTCTACTCATTGCTTCCTCGCTACTTTCTAATATTTAGTTGTTTTTAGAAAGCCCTATCGACCCCTCTATTTGGGGGTCTCTAGATAAAGTATAGAATTAAAATTCAACAACAATTGATCGAATATTACTCAGATAGTATCAATCACTCTTTACCCGCCAAAATACTTTTGGTAGTGCATTACTGATATTTACATTGCCACCCGCCGTTGTTGCATTAACAAAAGGCACACTGCCCTTTCCTGCTAAGATAGAAAAGCTTTGTAAGCAATCATCTTTTGTACAAGCTTTATTTTTTGATGATTCAATTCTATTAAAGAAAATCTGTGGTGTTGCAACTATTTCATCATTCGAGATTTTAACCGATGCTTCATTACCTGATACCCCAGTATCAAAATCAACCACCGCATGACCTCTTAATAGGTCTAATACATAGGCTCTTGATTGGAAGTTAGTGGGTGTTTCACATGCATCTAGTGGTGTGGAACCTGCACTTGTTTTACCAAAGCTGGAAAATGAGATTCGATTCATAAAGGTTGTCGCTTGTGATAATACTTTCTCATGCTGAGTCGCATTAATATCCCTATACCAGCCATAAAAATCACTTGCCAACAAGTTTTTAGTTGTCGCTAAAGGGGCTTTGTCTAAGGTAGCACCACTATCTTTTTCAATCGTTTTAAAACTTTTATCGGGTGTATTAAGTACATGCCTATCTCGCAATACATAAAAACGATCAACTGTATTTTCATTGAGAGGGTGTGCGCGGTAACCACTGCCGAGTGCAACCGTCAAATAGAAAGTGCCGTGATATCTAAAGAAAGCCACATCTGGCTCATAGAAAAACTTACGCAAATCGCTGCCTGTATTCGTGCCTAGCTCAGCTAATTTATTGAGAGTGGCTTTGGATAGGTCGTGCATATCGCCTTTAGGATCGTAGTCACCTATATTTAAATCGACACGCCAAACATTACCGCCCATATCACCAAAGTACAGTCTATCAACCGAACCATTTCTATCCATATCCAAAGCTCGAATACTACTTGGTACAGAATATTCCATATCTGGCTTGATACTAGAATTATCGGCTTTCCAAATAAATGCACCTGTTTTAGCGTTGACGATATAAACACTAGTTCCTGCATTAGATGTTGAAGCGGTTGCACGTAATTTGGTGTCTTGCTCATCAATACGCGTGTTGTAACCACCGCCAAATATAAGCACAGGGCGCAAGTCTTTTTTCTTACCATAACGTAAGTGCGTTAATACAGGTTTTGACCATGTTTGACCTAATTCACTAAAGTCACTTTGGCTTGGATCGATTCTCCATAACAAGGTCGGATCTTTGCTTGGGTCTGAAACATCTAAGGCGTAATAAGCCTTACCACCACGACGTAATCCAAAGAATAAATAGACTTTCTCACCCTTATCAACTTGAGCATTATGATTTTTGTCCTGTACCCAAACGGTAATTTCACCATCGACACCTGATAGATGCTTGTCTTTTGAATCATTGCGATATTGCACATCAATATTTTTTAGCAGCGTTTCTGGCATAAAGGCAAATTTTTCTTCACCTGTTTTTGCATCAAAAGAGTGCAAATAGCCTTCATTAGTACCCACAAAAACACGCCTAGCTCCTGCATATGAAACTACGACTGGCTTGCTATGAACAATATCACCCATATGATGACGAGCTGTTTTTCCATCAGCTTCATAACCACGAATGAAACTT
The DNA here is from genome assembly GCA_015663245.1 of Leucothrix mucor. Classification (GTDB taxonomy): domain Bacteria; phylum Pseudomonadota; class Gammaproteobacteria; order Thiotrichales; family Thiotrichaceae; genus JAGLBW01. Next base: position 8,539 of record DQSN01000177.1, on the reverse strand, counting down.
AACAGGCTTTCTTGTTTGGCATCATCCATCTTGCCATCACCGAGCATCGCTTTAGTAACGCTCGACTTATCCAAATCATTCAAAGTATTTGCTGAACCTGCCAAAATTGTCACAGAGGCATCGGTTAGTAGCGTTCGCTTGGCAGGATCTAACAAACTTGCAGCACCACCGCCCTCAACGGAATGTTCAGGTACTGTTGCTGCCCATTCATCTTGAGCATCTGCGCGTAACTCACCTGTAGCACTGGTCGCGGCAACTTTTGCTTTATCAACCATGACACCATTAACGAATGTAAACTTCTTTAAGTTACCACTCCACAAAGGTCTGCTCTTTGCCCCAAACACAGGAAGGAACACATCATTGCTATGCTCTAATAAACTTGCTGGGTCTACAACAAAAGCAGGCGTGGTAAACATTCTTGCTTTCTTGCCTGCACCTGCGATTGCGTCCTTAAAGGAATCAGCCAAACTAGCCGCATCTTTTGCATCATAAAAATCACCACCGCCACTTTTGGCCAGAAGCTTTAAGTAGTTAGCCGCTTCTGCATCACCATTTAATGCAAAGCCAATAGTTGATGTATTAATGGTTTGATCACCAGCAAGTGTAGATTGATCTTCTTTGCTCAGGTAGTTGACTAACTCAATACCACAGCGTCCTGCATAGTCAATATCGACGGACGATGCATCACCATTGTCCTTACAATTATTACTATAAGCGCTAGGAATAAGCCCTGTAATTTTACTTGAGCTATCATTTAAGGTTGGTCTACCATCCGACATTAATATCAATGTACTACTTTGACATTCATTTTTAATAGGTGAGATATAAGTAGGGTCACCTGTTACCACCTCTTTTGTGATTACTTCACAGACTTGTTGTTTACAAACTTTGTAAGCATTATAGGAAGCATCACATTCATAATAATCATCATTATTACAAGTTTCCAAAGGATTTTTACAAGAGCCAAACTCATCATATAAGCCATCGGGACAAGTTGTTGAACAATCCATATTGTGAACTAGAGTACAATTGCTCCACGTAGGATGGTTTGTTTCACATTCCACTTTACTATCATCCCAACAATTAACCTTGTTTGTTCCTGCCGAATAATCCGTACAGGTTTCTGTTCCATCACAGACTAAACTAGAACTTCCCCCACAAGTTTTATCTGAACAACTTAATTTTGGTGGTAGCTTTACTTTTTTGATGATACCTTCATAAGTTGAAGGATGAGCGGCACGATGATCACTTGGTAAATACTTACCATAATCTACTTTTTCACCTTTAAAATACAAGGCTGATTCATATAAAGCATCTACAATAGGAGTTCCACCTGTTGCAGCCCATGTACTAGCTGCTATCTGTATATATTCTTTAGTATTAATCTCAACAACTGTTGCTTTCTTTATCTCTTTTGAAATTTTCCCGCCCTTTTTTAAAAGCTTTGATGAGAGTTTGTCCAACCACCGATCACTTTTTTTATCCAGCCAAGTATATTTGGTTTTTAAATCTGCCCACTTACTATCAATAGAAAGAGATGTTGAACTATCCTCACTACTAGCATCAAACTTTGGATTAAGCATCAAAGTGCCATCCGATCTAGTCTCAGCATCAACCACGGGAAATGATGGGCCATGCGCCAAGCCATCAGCGCTACTACTAATACCTGAAAAACCCATCAAACCAATATTTATATTTTTAAGGTCTGGGTCAGATAGCACTTTATCCAATGCTGTTTTCATTACAGTCAATCGTTCGGTCAATGGATCAATTGGCTTAGTCTCTGAGTCTAAATCCCATAACATACTGCCCGAAAGATCGAGAATAAACATGATATTGGAGTTTGCAGGTGGGGCTAAGTCTTTATAAATATCAGTGTCTTCTGCAAATACAGAAAATGTAGTTAATGTTAAAATACAGCCCACAAGAAAGTGGCTGAGTAATATTTTCATACTTTTATTTTTAGACATTTTTTAGACCAGATTATTTTATTTATTGCTAATGACTCGATTGCTCGGGGAAGCAAAAAAGTATCTCTCTGATAAGACGTTATTTGATCCTATTTTCTAAAATATTTTTATTATTAGAGACCTTTTATAGCGAGAGAAAAATAAGCGTAATTTCTCCTATTTCTGCTAAAAAGGAGGGTAATAGCAGGCTATTGACCGATTTTTTAGCAGAAATAGGGGGAATTCAAGCTGTTTTTATCCGTTATATCTTTCGTGCAAAGGTCTCTACTAGTAAAACAAGATCAAGACAAACTGACTTCTCGCGATAATAGCAAGCTGGTGGTGAATGAATTATGAACAATTCATAGAAACAGAAAAACCAACAGCCAGCCTCCTTTAAAAAGAGACCAACGGCTGGTTTTTTATTTTATGTTTCCACCGTTTAATACGGTTAGTTTGGCAATACTTTCGCCATAAGCAGTTGATATTTAGAGGATGGTGCTACCGCTTATCCTCCCTGCGGAGAGACTGACAAAGGTATTATTTAGTGCTGAGTTTTTTGAAATTAATAAGCCCTGTTACCAAAGCCGTGCCAAATAAAATAATAGCCGTTGCTATCCACATTCTATTGGTCACCACTTCATCTAATAGTAGATATGCCCATGTAAAAGAAAAAATGGGGATAAGAAAGGTTACGCTCACTGCCTTGGATGGACCAATATTTTGGATTAATCTAAAAAATATCACGTAAGCAAAGGCGGTACAAACAACCGCTAGGGCAATCGCATAGCTCCATGATAATGATGGGATAGCAGCAAGGTCAGGTAAAAAGAAAAGCGTAATCGACAACATAAATAAAGTCGCAAAAAACAAGCTACCTGCGGTTGCCGTCATTGCAGAGACACCTTTTAAGTATTTTTTAGTGCTATTTGCAGCGATGCCATAGGTAACTGTCGCGGCTAAACCTGCCAAAATTGGCCACCACGACTCCAGCTGCCAACTTATTTTATCCCAGACTAAAAAGCTAACACCTAAAAGACTAATCACCATGCCGACGAATTGTAAGCGGGTCATTTTATCTTTGAGCCATAGGTGCGCGATAAAGGCGGTGAAAATAGGAGTGACTGCGTTTAATATAGAAACCACACCTGCACTCAATGACACGCTGGCGTAGGCTAACAAGCAAAAGGGTAACGCAGAGTTGAGAAGTCCTATCCAAAGTAGATTTTTCCAATGCTTGATAAACTCTTGGAAGCGTTGCCGCACAAACAAAAAGCCCAACAAACAGAGTGAAGCAACGCCCACGCGTAGTGTTATCAAAAAAACAGGACCAAAGTCGGCTACGGTAGCGCGCATAAAAATAAAGGAGCTTCCCCAGATGGCTGCTAATAAAATTAGCAGCAAAGCATCAGATAATTTCATAAACTTTCCTAATTACCCACAATTCTCAGCCAACGTTACAAAGTTCACCTCCACAGAAAGTAGACACTTCTGTGTCCTGTTTAGTGTAACCACATCATGTGATCATTTTTTGAAAATACAGAAAGTTTCAAAGATGACTTGTGCACATTATTAAATGAAAAATTTCAAATTATTCTCTGGTAAATCCTATGTTTGAAATGCGATGACTATATAACTATTAATGTTTCCAATAGCTATTAAGCTCTCAACACCTACTACCCAGCAGCCATCAATAAAACTCGTTGTTCCTTTAACTGATTCAATACAAGATTAGTATGTACCCTCAGTTCATAAAATTCCGACATATACGAAAGCGGTACTGAGACCTCTACTAGTAGCTCGCCATGTAACTGTGTCATTTGTTCAATTGCAGAATCTATCACTTTCAAGTCACTGCTATTTACTTGAAGGTCGGCTTGATACAGTTCTTTATACCAACGATAATTACGTGAGCGAATGCGCCATTGATAGAGTGGTATTGCGCCTTTAACGAGGGGGAATAATAGGGTTAATAAAGGAATTAATAAAATTTTCAGGCGGTCTAATGTTGTCGCGACTGAGAAGGGGAATATTTTTTCTAAAAATGATGGGCCTTTTTCGAGATAACGCTTGGCATCTTCGTGGATAGGGACTTCTAAATAGTCAACAGAAGGAAACTCTCTTGATGCTGCTAATAAGCTTGGCTTGCTATGAATATTCAAGGCTTCACGGCTTAATAAACGCACATGATCGGGGTGAATCTCTTTATTAACTAATAAGGATGCAGTTGCACTTAATACCTGTATGTCCTTACTCGGAATATTCTCTTTAAAATCAATTAACCCCTCTCCTATCGTCAAGCTATTCAGAAAAGGATAATAACCGATATAAGCCTTATCACGCTGACTAAAGTCCATAATCGAAATATCAGGATGAACCACGAGTGTTGCTATCGTTTTTGATTTCGGCGATGTGACAAAAAAAGCGGCGTCTATCTCACCTGATTGCAGCATGGCTTCTGCTGCCGCGTAGTTTAAACTCAAGAAAGTTGTGTTATTTGCATCAATCCCGTTGTCACGCAGTAACTTCATCATTAATGCACGTGTACCACTCCCTTGCAAACCTATTGCTAAACGCTTACCACGTAATTCTTTCAAATAAATCAGCTCGCCCAAAGATTTACGATGAAATACCCACAATGGCTCATAAAATAAACTGGCAATAGAGTGAAGACCTATTTCATCATTATTAAGCCCTTCTGTAACGCCACCTTGTACAAAAGCTATATCTACTTCACCATCAATTAATAGCTGTAACGCCTCAACCGAACCTGCGCTGGTTTGAATCTGTAAGTCTATGCCTTCTTCTTTTAAGCTCTCCTGATACTTCAATGCATATTGATAATATGCACCTTTTTTACTCCCCGTGGCAATACGCAGTTCATTTGAGGCAAGCGGGGGGACAAATTGATAAGCCGCATAAAAACCCACTGCAACCAATAATATTATGGGTAGCCATATTTTACAAAAATCACACTTCAAACTGATGCAATCCGTTCAAGTGCTTTTTCCAAATTTTCCATGCTAGTCGCATAAGAAACGCGAATATGACCTGCTAAACCAAAAGCACTGCCTGGCACTAAAGAAACACCATGGTCTAGTAAACGTGTTGCCAACTCAGCATCATTATTTACACCCTCTAAACGAGCAATTAATTTTTCAACATTGGGAAAACTATAGAACGTACCATCGGATGGCAAACACTCTACCCCATCCATTTTATTCAAAGATTCAACGACAAAATCATGGCGCTCTTCAAACGCTTGCATCATCGGTTTAAGACAGTCTTGATCACCACTTAATGCTGCAACTGCCGCAACTTGAGAGATAGAAGTAGGATTAGAAGTACTTTGTGATTGGATTTTCTTCATCGCTTGGATTAGCTCAACAGGACCTCCTGCGTAACCAATCCGCCAACCCGTCATTGCATAAGCTTTAGAAACACCATTTAGCACTACTGTACGATCATAAAGCTCAGGCGTTGCATTGACGATATTTGAAAATTTATTATCGCCAAACAAAATCAACTCATACATATCATCCGTTGCGATCACAATATCAGGATGTTTTATTAACACCTTGCCCAATGCCGCCAGTTCATCTTTGCTGTACATTACCCCTGTTGGATTGGAGGGGCTATTGATCACAAATAGACGCGTTTTATCAGTGATAGCCGCTTCCAGAACCTCAGCGGTTAACTTAAAATTGGTCGATTGCCCTGCTTCGACAATCACAGGAATACCGCCGCCGAGCAGCACCATATCAGGATACGAAACCCAGTACGGAGCAGGGATTATTACTTCATCGCCATCATTCAATAAAGCCTGACATAAATTAGAAAAACTTTGCTTGCCGCCACACGATACTAAAATCTGGTCTGCTTCATAGTCCAAGTCATTATCACGTTTGAACTTGTCAATAATGGCATTTTTTAACTCAGGAATACCATCTACCGCGGTATAACCTGTTTTATTATCTGTAATTGCGGCAATGCCCGCTTCTTTAATATGTGCAGGCGTCGGAAAGTCTGGCTCCCCTACTCCCAAAGAAATAATATCTCGTCCTTCTGCTTTTAATTTTAATGCTAAAGCACTAATTTCTAAGGTAGGTGAAGGTTTCACGCGTTGTACACGATCAGATAATTGGATTGCCACAGATGTTCCCCTGTTAAAAAATAATTATTTCAATATTTTTCCTACTGTCACACTCAACATAGGAAAATACCTATAACTATATACTTCCACAACATTCAAGTAAAAGCATAATAATACTCATGTAAAGCACCACAATATTGAGTCAATATCCGCTAAGATAGTCGCATGACAACAAACTTCCAACTAGAAACACAATTCCAACCCGCGGGTGATCAACCAACCGCTATAAAATCATTAGTCGATGGCTTAAATGATGGGCTGATGCATCAAACACTTTTGGGCGTAACAGGTTCAGGAAAAACCTTTACTATCGCTAACATTATTGCTCAAACTCAGCGTCCCACTATTATCATGGCGCACAATAAAACATTGGCTGCGCAGCTTTACGGAGAGATGAAAGAGTTCTTCCCGCATAATTCTGTTGAGTATTTTGTATCTTATTATGATTATTATCAGCCTGAGGCTTACGTGCCTGCTTCGGGTACATTTATCGAAAAAGATGCTTCTATTAATGAACACATCGAACAAATGCGTCTTTCCGCTACGAAAGCTCTGATGGAGAACTCAAGCACCATCATTATCGCCACCGTTTCTGCCATTTATGGATTGGGCGATCCCAAGTCTTATCTTAAAATGATGTTGCATTTAGACCGTGGCGAGGCGATTCATCAACGCGAAATTATACGCCGCCTAACCGAGTTGCAATATACGCGCAACGACATTGAGCTATCTCGCGGTACTTACCGTGTGCGGGGCGATGTTATTGATGTACATCCTGCTGATTCTGATTACGAGGCGGTGCGTATTGAGTTATTTGATGATGAAGTAGAGCAGCTTAGCTATTTTGATCCGCTAACAGGCGAGGTATTACGCAAAGTACCACGTCTAACTATCTACCCAAAAACACATTACGTCACTCCCCGTGAAGTGATGTTAAACGCAGTAGAGCATATTAAAGTAGAATTAAAACAACGCCTAGAATACCTCTACGATGAAAAAAGATTGGTAGAAGCACAGCGTCTAAAAGAACGAACCCAATACGATATCGAAATGATACTGGAAGTTGGTTACTGCTCAGGTATCGAAAACTACTCACGCTATCTTTCGGGACGACCTGTGGGTGCGCCCCCACCTTGTTTGTTTGATTACCTCCCTAAAGATTCATTAGTCGTTATTGATGAATCACACGCTACCGTGCCGCAAATTGGTGCAATGTATAAAGGTGATTTTTCACGTAAAACTAATCTAGTGGAATATGGTTTCCGCCTGCCTTCCGCCCTTGATAACCGTCCGCTACGTTTCGATGAGTTTGAAAAGCTCATCCCTCAAGTCATTCATGTTTCAGCAACCCCAGGCAATTACGAAATAGAACATTGCAATAATATTGCCGAGCAAATTGTCCGTCCCACAGGTCTACTTGACCCTACTATTGAGATCCGCCCTATAGTCTCTCAGGTTGATGATGTCATGTCAGAAATCAACTTGCGTGCCGCAAACAACGAGCGAGTGCTTATCACCACCCTTACCAAACGCATGGCAGAAGACCTTACCGATTATTTGATGGAACATGATATTCGCTGTCGCTACTTACACTCCGATATTGACACCGTGGAGCGCGTAGAAATTATTCGTGATTTACGCTTAGGAGAATTTGACGCACTAATTGGTATTAACTTACTGCGTGAAGGGCTTGATATGCCAGAAGTTTCCCTTGTTGCTATTCTTGATGCGGATAAAGAAGGCTTCCTGCGCTCCGAGCGATCACTCATTCAAACCATCGGGCGTGCCGCCAGAAACTCACAAGGCAAAGCTATTTTATACGCCGATAAAATCACTAAATCAATACAAGCAGCTCTTGATGAAACTGATCGCCGTCGTAACAAACAAATTGCCCATAATAAAAAACACGGCATCACCCCTACCACTATCCGCAAAAAAGTCACTGACATTATGGAAGGCGCATATGCTGGCTCACTAAAAGGCAATAAAAGAAAATACGCTAAAGTTGCTGAATCAAAAGCCAATTACGACAGTATGAAGCCAGCCGATGCCGTCAAAGAAATCAACAAACTAGAAAAAAAGATGCTACAACATGCCAAAGATTTAGAGTTTGAAGCTGCGGCACAAGTAAGAGATCAAATTAGCGAGTTGCGTGAGGCTGTGTTTTAAAAAACAATAATAACAAAGCGAAAAATCTTATTATTTAACACCCTTAATATAAATATTCACCCGACGATTACTTGCTCGTCCTAGGTGTGTTTTGTTATCAGCTATCGGCTGTACTTCCCCCTGCCCCACAATTTCCATTGCCATTAAATCAAGTCCTAATTGTGTCAAGTAATGAGCAACTGACTCTGCACGCATTTCAGACAAAATTTGGTTATCCATTGCTTTACCAACACTATCTGTATGACCTATCACGACAACCTCCATTTTT
>DQSN01000071.1 GCA_015663245.1 Leucothrix mucor | reverse complement strand
TGCTTTTCATGATCTTCATGCTTTCCATCGACTTCTTTATCTGCAAATGGATTTTCGATTTTTACCTTTTGTAAACTACATTCGGCTGCTGAGGGAATATTAAATAATAAATCTGTTTTTTTTAGCAATGCCAAACGGTCATTTAATTGCTGTTTTTGCTGATCAGTTTTTGGATGATGCTCAAAACCCAAAATATTATCTGCGGGTGTTTGTAGCTCAAGCATAAGCTCCTGTTGTGAGGCAGCTATGTTTAATGTACCGACACCGTGCTGATGTGCGTTCTCTGCCTGTGTTAAAGTTGATAGACCCAAGCCTGTTAATAGCATAAAAAAATGTAACTTATTCATAATTTATTTTGTCCTGTTTTATTGTCGATAAATTTTTAACTAACGCAACGGGCAGATTTTTGTTTTACTTTTAGGTTGCCACTGTGTGGTTTGTGAATAAACATCGCTAACAAAAAGCTACTTAACAACAATATAAAAGCATGACTAAAGTAAACACCCTCATGACTGTTTGCAAAAATCGTGGTGGCTATCCATACACTACTAATAGCTGTAATACTCAGCCAAACTTGCCAGCGTTTTTGCCAAAATAAGGAAAGAAAGATGGCAACCATGACATCAACGATAAAGTGTGAAATAAAGGCAAACGAAGAAATACTGCTGATTAGATTGATATTTTGTTTCAGAAGCAATGCCTGACGTAGCTCTGCTTCTGGAAAAAAATGTGCACATAATGCAATAGTGGCGATAATATGCGCGCTTTTTTGTTCTTTATGGCAGAGTGTATGACTACAAGGTACCCATTTTTTAAGGAGACTTGTGTGCCATATCCATACAAAAAATATGAGTAGCACGACAGCAATGATATTTTCAACAGAGAATATGGTGTCTAAGGAAATGGATTCATGTCCATGATCAAGCAGACTACCCATAGGAGAGGAAAAGGAATCATCATGCCCATGATGATGTTCACCACCCATCATTTTTAGTACGCCATTACTGGCTAAATGCAGTGCCAGTATAATAAAAAGGGGCAGAGAAACTATCTCGAAATAATAGCGTATCTTAGAAAGCATCAGTAACACCTCCTTTATTGACGGATGTCTTTTGACAATTTGAACATGCACCATGCAATTCTAATTGCTTATCTTGCATTTTAAAATTTTCCGACACTAAAAGCTTCTTTAACGAGGAGGGTAAAGAGGCTCCTATACCAATCTCCTTCACTTCAGAGCAAGCATCACAAATCAAAAACAAAGGCATTTCATGTGCGTGTTGGCAGATGGAATGCGAGCAGGCTAGATACTTATTGCTACTTAATAGTTTATGTACCAACTCTGCCTCAATTAAAAAATCAAGCATACGATAAACAGAGACTGGCGATATTTTTTGTTGATAGTTAGCATAGTAAGTATCAGCAATATCATAAGCAGAGAGTGCTTTGTTAGCTTCCAATAAGACTCGCATCACATGGGTGCGCTTTGTTGTAAAGCTTAACCCTTGCTGTTGACACTGCTGTTTAATAAGCTGCAAGGTTTGTTGTATATTTTTATCTAACATTTAATCTTAACTCTTTGATAAATAACAATTCCAAGCATGAATAATTTACATGTTTATAGGATGCTTACAGACTCAGGTAATTTGAACGAAGAATAATTATATATGTAATGTTGTAACATTGCATCTTTAATCAAATAAACTATCTCTGATAGAGAAAGGGGCGCTACTGCTTTTGTTCCAGTAATGAACCTAAAGGTCATGAAAGGAGCCTTTACTAGTTAGATCATTTTTTGGCTGACGTTTGGTTTGATGTTCCCCATTATAATAGCCTTGCGGTAGGTTCAGAAAAACCTGCTTTGCGACCAAGTTATAAAGTTAATAAGAGTACTGCCAATTAACGAGTAAGTCTCTTAGACTGGTATGATTGTTGTTGCTTCCGTGGATGCATGAATATGAATTGTGCGGTACAGAATATTGTTGAGGATAAAAGTTTGAAAACGGATATAAAATTAGATAAAAGTTGGTTGGATAAACTTGGAAATGAGTTTGATGAGCCGTATATGCAACAGCTTAAAGTATTTCTACAAACTGAAAAATCACAGGAAAAAATTATTCTGCCACCTAGCTCACTTTGGTTTAATGCCTTGAATAGTACCCCGTTTGATAGAGTTCAGGTCGTTATTTTAGGTCAAGACCCTTACCCAACCTTTGGTCATGCACATGGCTTGTGTTTTTCGGCACTGCCAGAGGTGAAACCACTGCCCAAATCACTGGTTAATATTAACACCGAGCTTATGGATGATTGCCAAATTGATAATAGCCATAGCGGATATTTGCAACCGTGGGCAGAGCAAGGCGTGTTGTTGCTTAATGCTGTTCTGACAGTAGAGCAGGGGAGAAGTAATGCTCATCAAGGGCAAGGGTGGGAGAGTTTTACCGATAAAATAATCCATTTGTTAAATGATGAAAAAGAGGGAGTGGTGTTTATTTTGTGGGGGGCTTATGCACAAAGAAAAGGTGTATTTATCGATGAAAAAAAACATTTTGTGATCAAATCACCTCATCCATCACCGCTGTCGGCCTATCGGGGCTTTTATGGCAGCAAGCCTTTTTCTAGAACCAATGATTACTTATCTAATGCTGGAAAAAAGCTTATAAATTGGCAGGTTTAAATGCTCAGTGGTATTCCTCTGGT
>DQSN01000237.1 GCA_015663245.1 Leucothrix mucor | reverse complement strand
ACACCAGACTCCACTTTTAGGATACTCCAATAAATGCCAATAAAATTTCTGTTAGTTACCCTACTAGCGTTGCTATTGTTTAGCTATGTGATTGGACGTAAGCGATCACTGGCTTTGAAAGCAAACAATAGCGGTGCTAAACAAGCTCTGCATTCCTTACCAAAATATTATGGCTTTTTAGTCGCTTTATGGGCGGGTATACCTGCTTTAGTCATTTTATTACTTTGGGCAATGTTTGATACTACTATCATTACCTCCATGACAATCTCTCAGTTGCCTGTAGAAACACAGCAACTGTCACAAGATGATCTTGGTTTGTTAATGAACGAGGTAAAAAACCTTAGTCAATCAGCAACACTTAGTGATGCAACGACAGATGCTAAGTCTCTTATCAAGCAAGCCGCCGCTAATAATTTTAATCGGTTTAATAGTATCAACAGTCTTGCAAAAACGGTGGTGGTACTGGTCATCGCTTTGATTGGTTTAGTGTTAGGTTTACGCTATATACGTGCAGAAACTCGCGCACGTAATCATGTAGAGTCTGCAATTAAGCTTTTAATGATGGCTTGTGCATCCATCGCCATATTGACTACTTTTGGCATTATTTTTTCCGTCTTATTTGAGTCGCTACAGTTCTTTAAAACTATTCCAGTTACAGAATTTTTATTCGGCACAACATGGAGTCCACAAACTGCCATTAGACCTGATCAAATAGGCAGCTCTGGTAGTTTTGGTGCTGTGCCACTGTTTGTTGGTACATTATTAATCGCCTCAATAGCTTTAATCGTTGCCGTTCCTTTGGGTTTAATGTCCGCTATTTATTTATCCGAATATGCCAGCGCAAGAGTTCGTACTGTCGTTAAGCCGATGCTGGAAATATTGGCGGGTATCCCCACCGTTGTTTATGGCTTTTTCGCTGCTTTGACCGTTGCACCTTTTATTCGTGATGTCGGTGAATCTATTGGTTTTAGCCCCTCTTCTGAGAGTGCTTTAGCCGCAGGTTTAGTGATGGGTGTAATGATCATCCCTTTTGTATCATCACTTTCTGATGATGTACTTTCTGCTGTCCCGCAGGCAATGCGTGATGGCTCCTATGCAATGGGTGCTACACATTCAGAAACCATCAAAAAAGTAGTTATCCCAGCCGCTCTACCTGGCATTGTTGGCGGCGTATTGCTAGCAGCATCACGAGCTATTGGTGAAACTATGATTGTGGTAATGGCGGCAGGACTTGCCGCCAACCTTACTGTTAACCCGATGGAAGCGGTTACGACTGTGACGGTACAAATAGTTACCTTGTTAACAGGTGACCAGGAGTTTGACAGTCCTAAAACTCTCGCTGCCTTCGCACTTGGTTTAGGATTGTTTTTAGTCACATTAATCCTTAATGTCATTTCTTTGCACATCGTGCGTAAATACCGAGAGCAATACGAATGAGTCATACGAATACAGATAAAATTAAAGCCAGCTTAAAAAAGCGCTATGCAAGAGAGAAGCGTTTTCGTTTCTATGGCTTTGCCTCCATTGCTATCAGCTTTCTTTTCTTGTTGATATTACTGACTAATATCAGCCTAAAAGGTTATCCCGCTTTTCAGCAGACTTATGTACAACTTGATATAAATATCAACGCGGAAACTTTGGGCGTGGATAAAAACAGTGAGCATGATGCTCTATTTTCCGCAGACTATAGCGTTTTGGTCAATAGCACACTGAAAGAAATGTTTCCTGATGTGAAAGGACGTAAACAAAAGCGTGCTTTAAAAAAGTTAGTCAGTAACTCCGCTGCTTATGATTTACGGGATGCGGTGGTCGCAAACCCAGCCCTTATTGGCACAACACCGACCTTTTGGTTTTTAGCCAAAGATGATGTTGATGCCTATATGAAGGGCAATATTGATCGCAATTTGCCTGAAGCAGATCGTCGCGTTAAAGACTTCCAATTAGTTTGGATCGATAAACTAGAGCAAGAAGGTCGCCTCGAAAAACGTTTCAATACAGGTTTCTTTAGTTTTGGTGACTCCAGAGAGCCAGAACAGGCAGGTATCAAAGGTGCAATTGTAGGCTCCTTACTCACCATGCTCGTCACCCTCCTCCTTTCATTTCCGATTGGTGTCGGTGCGGCCGTTTACTTGGAAGAGTTTGCACCTAAAAATAATCGTTGGGTTGATATTATCGAGATCAATATCAACAATCTTGCGGCTGTACCTTCTATTGTCTTTGGTCTACTAGGTTTGGCGGTATTTATCAGCTTCTTTGGTGTGCCGCGCTCCGCACCTTTAGTCGGTGGATTGGTACTCACGTTAATGACATTACCCACTATTATTATCGCCAGCCGAGCGGCGATTAAATCAGTGCCTCCCTCAATACGTGAAGCAGCCTATGGCTTAGGTGCTTCACGGGTACAAACTACTTTTCATCATACAATTCCTCTAGCAATGCCTGGTATTTTAACGGGAACCATTATAGGAATGGCACAAGCTTTGGGCGAAACAGCTCCTCTGTTGATGATTGGCATGGTGGCGTTTGTTGCTGATATCCCACAAGGTATTACAGACCCATCAACAGTCTTACCTGTACAAATTTTTCTCTGGTCAGATAGTCCTGAACGAGCCTTCACCGAGAGAACATCTGCGGCTATTATGGTATTAATTGGCTTCTTAGTAGTAATGAATTTCCTTGCAGTTTTATTACGCAAAAAGTTTGAGAAGAAGTGGTAAACCAACCTATCTCGCCCAGAAAATAATGAGTAAAAATTTATGAATGATGCAATAAAAAAACGCGATGAATTTGATATTGAAATCAATGGTACAGTCGGCAAACCTTTTTCCGATAAGCCAAAATTTACAACACGTAATGTCGATGTTTTTTACGGTGAAAAACAAGCTATTTTTGATATAAGCCTTGATGTGGGGGAAAATGAAATTATTGCCATGATAGGTCCGTCTGGTTGTGGTAAATCGACTTATTTACGTGCGCTTAATCGCATGAATGACACCATACCCATCTGTAAAGTAACAGGCGATATAAAACTCGATGGCGAAGATATTTACAGCAAAAAGCAAGATCCTGTTTTGTTACGCGCACGGGTCGGCATGGTGTTTCAAAAAGCAAACCCCTTCCCTAAGTCCATCTATGACAATGTTGCCTATGGCGCACGTTTACATGGACTAACATCGAATAAAACCGAATTGGATGATCTAGTCGAAAAAAGTTTAATTCGTGCAGGTTTATTCAAAGAAGTAAAAGATGATTTACACAAACCTGGCACAGGATTATCAGGTGGACAACAGCAACGCTTGTGTATTGCACGCACCATCGCGGTTGACCCAGAAGTCATCCTCATGGACGAACCAACCTCAGCATTAGACCCTATTGCGACTGCGTTAATCGAAGAATTAATGATAGAGCTAAGTTCAAACTATACCATTGCTATTGTCACTCACTCGATGCAACAAGCCGCTCGAGTATCACAGCGAACAGCCTATTTTCATTTAGGAAAATTGGTTGAAGTCAATGACACCGACACCGTTTTCACTAATCCTGAGCATCAATTAACTGAAAACTATATTACGGGTCGATTTGGTTAAGGTCGAAATTACAATAAGGAGCCAAGAATGGAACTGGGACAACATATATCTCAACGCTATAACGAAGAATTAGAAGAAATCCGTAGTAATGTTTTAAGAATGGGTGGGTTGGTCGAAAAACAAACCACTAATGCAATTAATGCCTTGTTAAATCGAGATGCAGACTTAGCCCGAAAAGTCATTGAGTCTGATGATGCAATTAATCAATTAGAAATTGAGATTGATGAAGAATGCACGAGGGTTATCGCTAAACGTCAACCCGCTGCCTCAGATTTACGTTTGGTCATTGCAGTTGTAAAAGTCATTACTGATCTTGAACGTATCGGTGATGAAGCTGAAAAAATTGGTCGCTACTCTAAAAAATTAGCCAAGAAAAAAACCGTTAATGATATACATTCTGAGTTATCCCACTTGGGCGAAATCGTCACGCAAGTATTACAAGATAGCCTTAATGCCTTTGCCCGTTTAAATGCGAATGATGCAATGCGAATATTAGGTACGGAGAAAGCAGTTAATAGAGAGTTTGATACCATCAGCCGCTTACTCATTACGCATATGATGGAAGACCCACGTAATATCAAAAGTGTATTACGCGTTACATGGTGCGCGCGTTCCCTAGAACGTATTGCCGAGCATTCACAAAATATTGCAGAATACGTTATTTACCTCGTCAAAGGAAAAGATGTTCGCCACTCTAATTTAAGTGAAATTAGAGAAAAATATTTCCCCCATGACAATGATGAAGAAGAAAGTTTAGATCGTTAAGCTTATCGATAATTTGCTTTACCCCTCCCCTATCCTGTGACTACGCTCAAGATAGGGGCAAAGTAAAATCATTTCATTCTTTAGAAACGTAGAAAGACCCCAACCTCCAACAAAAGCCCCCCCCCACTATGTTTACATTACTCATAATTGAAGATGATTTTGCTATTCGAGAAATGCTGGAGCATTTTTTAGAAATAGAAGGCTTTGCCACACTATCTGCGGAGGATGGTGAGCAAGCGGAAGAAAGGTTAAGAGAAACCACGCCCGATTTAATTCTACTCGACTGGATGTTGCCAGATACCGAAGGTCCCGTGCTGCTTAAACGTATCCGCAAACAAGACGCATACTGTGATATTCCTATTATTATGCTCACCGCAAAAGCGGAGGAAGCCGATAAAATTAAAGGTTTGAATGTTGGTGCAGATGACTACATGACCAAACCTGTCTCATTGCATGAACTAAATGCACGCATCAATGCCCTGCTTAGGCGCTCTCAAGGTTTAAATGAAGAAAAAATAATAGAAAGTGGGATAATAAAATTAGATCCTAATGCTAATCTTCTAACCATAAAGGATGAAAATGTCAAAATAGGGAAAATTGAATTTCGTTTATTACAATTTTTCTTAAAAAATCCTGATCGTCTTTATAGCCGCAGCCAACTTTTAGACCTTGTTTGGGGGCATAATACCTTTATCGAAGAACGCACGGTTGATGTCCATGTACTCCGTTTACGCAAAATTTTAAAACCTTATAACATCGAAAAAACTATCCAAACGGTACGTGGTATTGGTTATCGCTATTCCTTAAATATTGAGAAATAAGCAATGTCTGCAAGTTATAAACAAACAGAAACTATACGCTTAATCTATGTCATTGTAGGCAGTATCATTGGTGGACTACTGACTGATTATTGGTTAGCTAGCTTCTGTTTGGCACTTGTTTTTTATATCGCTTGGCAATTTAATAAACTACAACAGTTAAATAAGTGGCTGGAATCAGGTAACCCTGCAGAAACACCCGATGGTGATGGTCTTTGGGGAAATATCACCCTGCAAATTCATACTTTACAAAAACGTTATGATAAACGTAAAGTGCGTATGGATAAGTTGCTAAAAAGGTTTCAAGGTATCATTACAGGCTTGCCTTATGCCACCATCGTATTGAATGACAAAAACGAAATTGATTGGGCAAACAAACTATCCGCCGAGTTATTAGGCATTAATATTTCAACGGATCGCGGCCAGCGTATTGAAAACCTTATTCGTTTGCCTAAGGTGCATAAAACACTAGCGAAAAACTCCAATAAAGAAATCGAAATTGCTTCCCCTCGAGATACTAATCGTAAACTCGCCCTGCAAATTATCCCGATACAGTCGGACCTTAAACTTTTGATTGCTAGAGATATTAGTGATCGTGTGCATACAAATCAAATGCGTAAGAACTTTATCTCCAATGCCTCGCATGAATTACGCACTCCATTGACAGTCATCTCAGGGTATTTGGAAATGATTCAAGCAGACAGTAGTTTGTCTGAACGGTTAGAAAAGCCAGTGTTTACCGCTGCTGAGCAAGCATTGCGTATGCAACGTATTATTGAAGATATGCTAACCTTGTCCCGACTAGAAAACTCTGAATTAAATGATGACTCAAATCAAGAGTTAGATATGCCACGTATTCTCAATTCTATTTGCGACAATGAGATCAAACTATTCTCAGAGCAAACACAGCATATATTGACGACTGATATTTCATCAACATTAAAAATACGGGGTGCAGAATCTGAAATCATCAGTGTTTGTAGTAATCTAATCCACAACGCTATTCGCCATACACCCAAAAAAACGACTGTGCATGTTTCATGGAAAAAACAATTGAACAACGAGGCTTGTCTTTTAGTTGAAGACAATGGGCATGGCATTCCTGCGGAACATCTCTCACATCTCACCGAACGCTTTTATCGTGTTGATAAAGGGCGCTCACAAAATACAGGTGGAACAGGTTTAGGCTTGGCAATAGTTCAACATATAGCCCAACGACATAATGGTCGTTTAGAGATAAAAAGTATCATTGGAAAAGGTTCTAGTTTTAGAGTTTGTTTTCCTATTGATCGAGTATGTTGAGTGAAAAATTTTAGGGGACGTACTACACATCGAATGATGTCAATGACTGATAGCTTATGAAATTTTTAGTTGAAATTAAAGCTCTGGAAAATAGTATTTCCAGAGCTTTATAGCCAGACATAATAAACTTAGCATTTACTCGTTTGTTATGCCTGCCTACTTACTAGTTCAAACTAGCGTGCTCTAGTTTCTTCTAGTACTTCAGCCATTTCTGCTTCAACCTCCTCATCTATATGCATGGATTCTTCGGTATCGACATCTCCAGCATCAGGATCATTAAACACAGAGACATCCATTTTCCCTTCACTCTTTGAAACGATAGAAGATACAACAGCATCACCAGAAACATTGACAGCTGTTCTGATCATATCCATCAAGCGATCTACTCCAAGAATCAAACCAATACCTTCAACGGGTAAGCCAACTTGAGCAAATACCATTGATAACATGATAAGTCCTACGCCTGGCACACCTGCTGTTCCTATAGAAGCCAAGACCGACATTAGGATGACGGTGAGATAGCCTGATATACCAAGATCTACATTATAAACATTGGCGATAAAGACCGTCGCAACACCCTGCATAATAGCCGTACCATCCATATTGATGGTCGCACCAAAAGGTACAGTGAAAGAGGCTACAGAGTTATTAACACCCATACGCTGTGTAACTGTTCTTAACGTCACAGGAATAGTTGCGTTTGAACTTGCTGTACTAAAAGCAAAAATTTGTGCGCCTCGGATCTTCTTGAGGAACATCGCAGGGCTTAAACCTGAGAAGACTTTTAGAACAATCATCAACGTCACAAATAAATGCAACATTAACGCGCCAACCAGTACTAATACATAACCAGCTAACTGACCTAGTAAATCAATACCTAGATTAGCCATCGATTTTGCGATCAAAGCAAACACTGCATAAGGTGCTAATGCCATGATGATACCAACCATTTTCATCATGATTTCATTCGCAATCTCAGCACCTTCAATAAAGCTTTTTGCTTTACGTCCTACCATCAACATACTGATACCCAGTAAGATGGAGAAGAAGATAATCGGCAACATGTCGCCATTCGCCATTGCATTGATTGGGTTTTTAGGAATGATATTGATGAAAACATCAGTAAGCGGTGGAGCCTCTTTACCTGTGAAAGCAGCATCGGTCGCGATATTCATGCCTTTACCAATACCAGAAACTACTGCAATCGCTATTGCAACTGCGATAGCGATTGCAGTTGTTAGCATATAAAGTGCAAACGACTTTCCGCCTACTCGCCCGAGTGTTGCTATATTACCTATGCCACAAACACCACAAATCAAAGAAAAGAACACTAACGGTACAACTAACATTTTTAAAGCATTAACAAACATTTTGCCGACAACATGGAATAAGCCATTAACAATATATTCGTTAACGAAAGACCCCACCGCGTTTAAGCCACTCATATTAAAGAACAGGCCGACCGCGATACCCAGCGCCATGCCTAAGAGAACCTTGACCGTCAGGCTCATTTTTTTCTCACCACTCATAATATACTCCTAAGGTTTAATTAAAATATATGCGCTAAAGATAAGCGTGTGATTTTACTAAAACTTATTTAGTATCTTTGATTTTCAAAAAAGATTTTGAGTTTGTTTTTATTATTTAAGGTGAAAAGTAAAACTGCACTTCTTCTAAAATTATATCTATACACAGCACTCTTCATAAAAATGAAATAGCGCTAGGCATAAACATATTTTATGCACATATTGATTTTAGTGTAGCAGATATTTGAAAAATTACTTGTTTCATGTTGTGTAAATTTCAACCTCAAAAAAAACACCTATAATGAATATAAGAAATAACCACATATACTTATATTAAACTATTGAAAAGTATACTTATATT
>DQSN01000064.1 GCA_015663245.1 Leucothrix mucor | reverse complement strand
CTCCTAGAGTAGCAATAATCCCCTTTTACTAATGTATAGCGGTATTAAGTTCTTGTTGTACTTGTGGTGCAGTTATAAATTTTTTGCCAAAATCAGGATTACGCCAATCCTCATGGTCTGCAATTAGCTTTTTATCAGGCTTTAAGCGAGAGGTGTAATCAGCTACAGCGACTAAGTCCACTTCTGCAAAGCCATGTATTTGCTTTGTCATTTTCTCATCAGCATTGCGTCTTTTACCAGATTTTATCCATTGTAGCTGACGCAAGAGATATCCATAATGCTGCCCCTGAATGCGTGGGTAATATTCTTTATTATCACCTTCGCCATTTTCCCCGTGGCATTTAGTACAGTTATCTTTATAAAGCTTTTTGCCCTTTTCTAAGTCATCACCCTTACCAAGTGCATTATTTGGAACCATTGGTAATTGCGATATATAGGCGGCAACATCAACCATGCCTTGAGCGCCTTTTAAATAGGTCGATTGAGCAAAAGGGTACATTGTTGGATTATCACGGTTCTTTGCACGAATATCCGCTAGCTGTTTGATGATGACCTTAGGGTGTTGCCCAGCAATTTGTGGGTAACGCCCGACAGGGTTTCCCCAGCCCTCAGGGGAATGGCATAAAGCACATGTTTGATATGTTTTTTTGCCGTTTGCAATATTGGCCTCTAGTTCTAGCGCCATTTCAACTTCTTTTTTACTAGCATCGTTCGATGTTGTTGCTAAGGCATAAGAGCTGGCAATGAGGGTAATTGTTATTGTAGAAAGCAGATGTGCAAGATGCTTCATATTTTTTCTCATTATTAATGAATCTAAATGGCGATAAGTATTACTATAAACAGCCTTCAAGCTGCTTTATCAAGCAAGAGCTTTTAATTCAACGGTTGAAAAAACAGACAAGTGGATTTTATTTATAAATAATACTAATAAGCAGTAATAAATAATAGTGTTTAATGTGAGTATTTCATTTCAGGAACAGGTCGTCTGAATAGCTCAATATACGCTCTTTCTGCAATTATTTTTAAGTAATCATCATCTAAGGTCGTAAATATTTTATAGATTTTTATTTTTTCATCCACGCTAATCTCATAACTCACTTCAATTTTTTCGTCGGCATAAAGCTTGTGCATGGTGTTGAAAATAATGGATGAAGAATAAAACTCAGGCTGATTTCTCATCATCGAATTTAAAGAGAAAAATAGTAATTTAGTTAACCAAATATCACTGCCTTGTTCGGTATAGGTAAGCTGCGTTAGATAAGCGCCAAGCTCTTCTAAGGTATGCTCTTTACCATTGTCAGATAAACCTTTGAAGGTGTCGCCCACCCATTTTGGCTCTTGCCACTGGCTTTTATCAATCTGATGATATGCCTCGTGGTATTCAATACTAGGGAGTAATGCTTTATTGAGCTTCTCCAGTATTGCGAAATCTATTTTATTCTCTTCGAGCTTTTTCTTATTTTTATCGTCCTTATTTAAGCCACCCAATAAAGAGCTAATAGCATCTAATCCACCACCTAAAACACCTTGGTTTGATGCGCCATCGGCACGTTGTAGTGTTTGACGTAAGCGTGATGTTGCCATTTGGCGTTTGTTTTTTAGCACTTGTTTAGCGGTAGTTTTAAGCTGTTTTAGCTCTTCTTTGCTTTGATAAATATCTGCTAAAGTTTGTTTGTATTGCTTGGATATAGCTTCTTCTACATCATAATAACCCTGTAGCCAGAATGGGATTAAGGTATTGCGCCCCTGAAAAGTGAGTGCAGGAATAACAGAGTCGGTTGCAAACTCTTTGATACGATCCAGTAAAATAATAGAACCAATGCCCTGATCACCAAAGGTTAAACCTAATGCACCGTCAACCGCAGGGACTTTGTCGATGCGACGGACATGGAACAAAGGTAGCTCCACCTCGCCGTAATTGAGCTGATTACGTTTATCGACACGGTAAACCGTCAACATAGTGGTATGGCAGCGTTCAGGGTTTCCGCCTGTTATTACGTCTTCCATTTTTTTGATATTTAGAATTTCATCCAAAGGAGCATCTATTAAGCTAGAACAAGCGACGCTCAGTACCTTTGGCGTAATGTAGTAGGGGATTTTATGCTGGTCTAAAGCTGTGTTGACGGCTTTAAAGTCACGCATAATATCTTCGGTAGAAGTTTCTTTTAGCGTTAAACGGTGCAGACCTTGTTTCATGCTGTCATAAATGTCTTTCTCATTTGGCAGCTGCGATAAAATATTTTCACGCTCTTTTTCTATTTCGACAATGACTTTTTCATGCGCTTCTTCGTAGCCTGAATATTTATATTGCAAAGAACGATGCAATAAGTCGGAGTAATAGGGTAGACGATTTGCCAGCATGGCTTCCAAACGTTGGTTTGCGATCCAGTCTTTAAATAACCATGTGGAAACTACAAAGGAACAGAGCAATAAAGGGTATATAATCCACGCTTTCATGCTGTGATGCAGGATAGGAAGAGAGTTGGCTTGGCTATTACTTCGGCGGGCTTTTTTAGGCGAGGTTTTATTGAGTAACTGAGCTTTAAACTCTTCCTCAGGAGGTGGGAAAATACCCGCTTCGCGAAACTCATTTAATACGCCACGCTTATATTTTAGATAGCGCATGGCAAGCCAGTACCTTATTGGCAGAATGTAACCCTTGTATTGCGAAGGTTGCTCGTAGGGATCACTTTGTAGAGGCTTCATTGCAGCTGATGATGATTGCAATAGTGCGAATAATATTTTATTTAACATTGTTTTCGCTCCTCGTTATTTTTTTAAGCTGTTAATCACAGCATTTATTTTCAGGATACGTTCCGCATTCGACTGTGGCACGTAGCAGTTAGTTGCAATCACTAATGATGTCGCTTTTTTGCGAATATCATCATTATCAATAGAGTTTGCTAAGCCGCGTTGAAATCCAGACCAGTCCCAACTACAAATATATTCAGGCATTTGCTTAAAGCGTTCGGTCAGGTTTTTTAGGGCATCAACAGACTGGGTGTTTTTGCCATTTTGCATGTAATAAATACCCGCTAAGGTGTCCTTAATTTGTTTATAGCCATCGGTTAAATAGCCACTGCTATTAATATCCCAATGTAACTGCTCAAAAGTATCCTCCTCAATATTTGCGGTGACATAAGTTTCCATTAAATCGAGATTAATTTCAGAAGCAACATAATTTAGAGCAGCACTTTTTTTGCCACTTTGCTTGATGGTATTGCGGGCTTTTTCTAATTCGCTAACAGCGGTGTCTAAGTCATTAAAATACAACCATGCCAATGCTCCTGATTCACGATGTCGTGCGGCTAAACTTGCAGTATCAAAATAGTATTTTTCTTTATGTTTAATAGCTTGGTTAAAACACTGATACATATCTCTCGCTTTTCCAATATCACCCGACTGATGTATGCTAGCGGTTAAATACCAATAAACACTATTAATGTATTGAGGCTCTCCCGCACACTGTAGTTTACGTGCGTGCTCAATAACCTTTTCATGTTTGTCTTGACGATAAAAACACTCGATGGCGTAATCTTCCATATCAGCTTTGATACTTCTTTCTGATTTTCGCCACTTTAACTGCTCGCCTACTTTATCAATTGACTCCTCTAATTTTTCACAGTCTTTTTCTGTATTTAAAATTGAGCGATAAGCGTTCATTAAGAGTACAACTTCTTTACGCTTTTTGCCTTTGGCTGACGGGACATCAGCGGCTGCACACTGTGTTACTTGAGTGTCAAATTCACACTGAAATTTAGGTTTGCCATCTTCGCCGTCATCACTGTCGCCACCTCCACTTTTATCGTGTTCGCCGCGTAAGGTTTTTTGCATCTCCGAGCCAAGTAGAGACTGCATGAACTCCATAGGGTCTTGCCCAGATTTGGTCGCATTCGAGCTAAAATCAAAACTTAAATTAGGGTTGCTAGCTTGTAAGTTAGAAATAATTTTGGCGGCTTGTTGCTTGGCTAACCATTGAGTAAAAGCAAATTCCTTAGGGTTGCCATCATCTTTTTTCAATACTTCTAGTTGATGGTTGGAGTACCAGTAGTAGCCCATTATCAAGGCAATAGAAAGGAGAGGGATGAGTGAGAAAAAAGCCAGCTTATTGCGTAGTTGCTTGCGTGTTTGGTTTACACGCTCACCAAGCTTTTTACCGCGAGCATCGGTGCGTTGTGCGGTGAGTTTAACAACATCTTGATAGGCTTGGCTGGCTTCACTATTTTGACCTGTTTTACGCAATAATTCGGCACGTAAATAGTTGAGGTCAGGATCGTCAGGTGACTGAGCCAGTTTTTTATCAACAAGCGGTAGTAACTCCTCCAAGCTAATATCATCAGCTAAGTCCCATTTTGTTTTTATTATTTGTAGTTTTTTTTGTAAATTATGCTTCATATTATTTCTTAGTAGAAACGCCCTTTAGACGAGGAGTTGCGTGCTGATAGCATCAGCAGATGCTTTGGCTTTTTTACGTGCTGTATCCGTGTCATTTGCGCGTGCAAGTGTAACGCCCATACGGCGACGAGTGAAAGCTTCTGGCTTGCCAAATAAACGTAAATCGGTATCAGGATCAGCCAAGGCTTTTTCTAAGCCTGAAAAGGATATTCCTTCTGCATCCATATTGCCATAAATAACCGCGCTAGCACCTGTTGAATGCAAGGACGTATTAACAGGTAAGCCTAAAATAGCGCGTGCATGCAGATCAAATTCATTCTGGAACTGTGTCGCCATTGTCGTCATACCTGTATCGTGAGGGCGCGGGCTAACCTCGGAGAAATAAGCTTCGTCACCTTTGATGAACAGTTCCACACCAAATAAACCGCGTCCACCAAGGCTATCTGTCACCTGCTTGGCAATATCACGTGATTTTTCGAGAGCTACTTCACTCATCGCTTGTGGCTGCCAGCTTTCAACATAATCGCCATTTTCTTGACGATGGCCTATAGGCTCGCAGAAAGAGGTTTCTATTTCACCCGATATACCAATAGACCGCACGGTTAATAGCGTGATTTCATAATCAAACTTAATCATCTCTTCTAGGATCACACGTCCATGATTAACGCGTCCGCCACTCATGGCATAATCCCAACACTGGGTTAATTCTTCTTCATTGTGTGCCGTTGATTGTCCTTTCCCAGAAGATGACATCACAGGTTTTACAATACAAGGAAAGCCTGTGGTTTTGGAAATTTCGATGAGCTCATCAAGGGAGCTTGCAAAGCCATATTTAGATGTCGGTAAGCCTAGTTCTTCTGCGGCTAAGCAACGAATACCTTCGCGGTTCATCGTCAACTGAATTGCTTTAGCGGTTGGGATAATTTCGGTAATGTTTTCGGCTTCTATTTTAGCAAGTTCATCTGTCGCAATCGCTTCTATCTCAGGTACAACAATATGCGGAGACTCTAGCTCAATGAGATCACGTAAAGCTTTAGCGTCTGTCATATCGATACTATGAAAACGATGCGCCACTTGATGACCTGGTGCGTTCTCATAACGATCAACCGCGATAATCTCAACCCCCAAGCGTTGCAATGAAATAATAACTTCTTTGCCTAGCTCGCCACTGCCTAATAACATAACGCGAAGAGCTGAATCTGAAAGTGGTGTTCCTATTTGCATCGCTAATCCCTGATCTTTCCTTTGAGGTAGACCTGATAATAGCAGAAAGAAAAGTGATAGATTTAGTTAGGGAGGAAAATAATCAAATGGTAATAATGGGCGCTACAGCTCTGCCCAGAAAGCAAGCTCCTTGAATATAGTCGAAGGGAGCAGGGCAGAGCTGTACTTATTTGCCTCAAACTACTCGAAAATTAGCTTGTAAATCAGCAATATTAACTGAGCTAACTTGGATTGTTAGCGATTGATCTAATTCAACTTTTTCTTTTGGGCGTATTCTAGGCTCTAAAGCAAGCGTTGGCATAATAACCGTGGTGTTTCGTTCGGTTTGAAACACAACAATCGCTTCTCCTTGCCATTCTGGGTTGGCTTTTAAATACAGCATTTTCCAGTGTTGATTAGAGAAGCGTTCTGTTTTACGTGCGGCAAAAGAAGCTTCATCTGCCAAGCCAATTCTTTCAACTAATGAATCATGGTCTAACAGCGGTTGCTCAGTCAAAAAAGCTCTTAATTGTTGGTGTACCACAAGATCAAGATAGCGCCTTAACGGACTAGTGACACGCGTGTAATAAGGCAGTCCTAGGCCAAAATGAGAGTCTGGCGCAGTGGCATGGCGTGATGCTTTAAAATGACGGCGATAAGCGTAATGCTCTGATGGTTTTTCAGGATGCTGAATTTCTTCTGGCTCAGGCTGACACGCATAAGGAATAGGAATATTATTGTCTTCGGCAAAACGTGCGATTGCCTCGCCTGCAGCTAACATACACTCCATCACTAATAGACGACTTCCCGTTGTTGAGTAAGGCGTTACTGATATTTCACCATCATTAACTTTGATATTGACCTCGGGTAAATCCAGCATTGCTGCATTATTATCCATGCGTCGCTGATGATAACGATCGGTGACGGCTTTAATATCAGCAAAAGTTGTCTCTAGCTCTGAATCTGCATCATCATAAGTAGTGCGTGTTACTTTTAGCGTTGAAAAACACACTTCGATGTTTTCTAGTTCACCTGTTTCACTTACATTAAAACCAATCGATAAAGCAGGGCTTTGCTCTTGCAAACCTAAGCCAAGGCGCTCGGTAATACCTGCTGGCAACATATGAATGACTTGATCTGGCAGATAAAGGTTAGTACCACGCGAACGTGCTTCAATATCTAACTCAGAATCAGGGGTGATAATCGAAGAAGCATCTGCGATGTGTACCCACAAACGATCACCGTCCAATGAGATAGCATCATCAGGGTCTTGATTGCCAACATCATCAATTGCCCACGCTTGCATATGTTGAAAGTCACGCCGTTCACAGGCGACTGAATCAGGAATGTCCATCTCAGGGTTGCTCATATCCACACCCATGCGACGTGCCCAAGGGTTATATTCATTCTGCCAATAGCCAAGTTTTAGTAGTAACTTATGCGCATCTTCCTTAGTTTCGCGGATTCCAATGGTTTTTAAAATACGGCTGTTTTCACGCTCTCCACAAGCAAGTTGTTCAACCTCAACTAAATGTGTTCGATCTTCATCAATAATCTTTCCTGCTTTAATGCGAGCCAGCAAAGAACTCCACGCTTCTTTTTGTGCCTGTTTGGCATCACGTTCTTCTTTATCTGCTTTGATCAGCTCCAGAGGGCGGGTATTAATAGCATCAATATCACCTTCAAAATACAGCCCATCAACCACCAACATCCAGCTAGACCAAGCGCTTTGTGGAGTGTATTCACCGTATAGATATTCAGCCAGCTCTGCCAAAGATACTGTTTCTTCTTCTAGTAGCTCTAAGGTTTCATCCAGTGTATCCACATTGCTAGGTAGCTCCATATCCAGCGCATCGACATCACTAAAAGGGCCAGGGTGGAGTAACTTAATATCTTTATCCCGCACGCGTTTGGTGGTTTTAAAAAATAAAATATCAATCTTATCGCTTACAGCGGTGACAATCGCCGCTTTGCTTTTGTAATAGACCAAGGCACCTGATTTTATATCGGACATTTATTGATTCTGCATGGATTTGAAAGGATGCCTATAGTAGCGCAGATGAGCTATGTTTGTATGCCTCCAATGTAATGATTTTGATTAAATTTGTGTTAGAGGCATTACATTCCCGTCTAACTATAGAGCTACCTAATTAAGCTTAGGCAGATTTATACTCAAGAGAAAATCAATGAAAAATATTTTTGTCTATGGAACGCTTAAACGTGGTTTTCCAAATTATAGCGAACAAGGTTTAGGGCGGTTTTATATTGACGATTGTATAACGGAGAGGCCATATTCTTTGGTGATAGCTGGTCAATACTATGTGCCCGTATTATTACCAGATGGAAATAAGCACAGACTAGAGCGCATCAAGGGTGAATTGTATCGAGTTGATCAGGATATGCTTATTTGGTTAGATACGCTAGAAGGTGTTGGTAAAGATAAAGGTTATCAAAGAATTGAAATTAGAGTGCTATCGAGTGATGGTCAAGTAATAGTGGCAGAAGCTTATATGAAGTATCGAAAAGATATTGGGGTTATTCATCATGAACTCTCAACAGAATATAAGCGTGATCCGCGCTATATTCCTCTTGCATTGAGGGGAACGATTTAAAAAGACTAAATTATTCCTCGTACTTTTTTCTCATAGTAAAAGCTTGGGTGCGGGGGTGAAATAAATTAAAAAAGATACCATTATATCTGTAAGTGTCATATTTTATTAATCTAAGATATAATAGTATCCATGAATATGCTATCCCTACTTACATCATATGAAATCCAACAGCAGTTAGCGCAATCCGTACAGCAAAAGCGCAAGCTATTAAAACTATCTCGCAATGCTTTGGCAGAGCGTAGCACTGTCCCAGCATCAACCATTAAAAAATTTGAAACCACCGCACAAATTTCATTGCGGCAATTTATTTTATTATGGCAATGCGTTGACTCACTAGAAAACCTTGCCAATATTATGCAACAACCTGAGCCACAACCTCGCTCTATTGACGAGGTGTTAAAGGGATGAAGGATTTTTTCAGTATTAAAAAACTGGCTGTGTATCGCCGTTTAAGTAATGGTAACGAGGTATTGCTGGGGCAGTTGGCGCAGAATCAAAAGGCAGTCTATTTTCAATATGATAATGCCTATCTGGAAAGTTATCATAGCCTATCGCCCTTTAAACTGCCCTTTGACAATACCCTTCACCAAGCACTAGCCCAACCACATCAAGGTTTGCACGGTGTTTTTTCTGATTCATTACCCGATGGCTGGGGTTTGTTACTCATGGATCGCATCTTTCGACAACAAAATATTCCATTACAACAAATTACCGCCATGGATCGCTTGGCGTATATTGGTGATTCAGGCATTGGCGCATTATCCTATCGTCCTGTGATTGATTGGAAAATAACGGAACAAGACCAATGGGTAGACCTTGGTAGTTTAGGTCAGCAAGCAATGCAATTATTTGATGGTGAAGCTGAAACAGTGCTGACGGCATTGGCAAACGCAGGCGGCTCTGCTGGAGCAAGACCTAAAGCGTTGATCTATCTTGACCAGCAGCAATCCGACTATATAGCCACCAAAGCACAAGCAGACTTGCAACCTTGGTTGATTAAATTCACCTCACAAAACTTACTATTAGCGCACGATGAAGGTTTGTGTGAAGCTGCTTATTTAAGTATGGCGAAAAACGCAGGGATTGATGAGCCTGAATGGAAGCTCTTTACTGCACCTGAAACTTCAAACGCCAAGGCATGGTTAGCAATGAAACGCTTTGACTGTTCCGTTGATAATATCGGACGATATCATACCCATAGCCTATGCGGTTTACTTGATGCCGACTTTCGACAGCCATCAATGGATTATGAAGACTTAATCAAAGCCAGTCAGGTGCTATGCAATAGCCCCGCGGTGGGGAAACAGCAATTTACCCGTGCGCTATTTAATCTCTTTGCCTCTAATCAAGATGATCACAGTAAAAACTGGTCATTTTTAATGGATGATAGTGGGCAATGGCAAATAGCCCCTTTTTATGATGTCACCTTTAGCCCTAATCCACATAATCAACACATGATGAGCTATGGCGGATATGGTCAACAACCACCGTTAAAAACAGTACAAAAATTGGCTGCATTAGCTAATTTTCCAAACTGGAAAAACGCGCAAATAGAAATTGAAAAAGTTTTGGATGCGCTTTCTCAGTGGGGCGAGTGTGCTAGAGGGCTTGGGGTTAGTCAGGAAAATATTAAGTTGGTTGGTAAGCAACTTGATTTAGTTTATCAGCAGAATAAGGGCTTGGTTTTAAATTAAACTATTTTGAACTATAAAGTAAAAATAGCGAATAAACATGACTACAACGCTTCTGCAAAAGGATTGTGACGGTTTTCACGTTCAATAACAGGGAAAGGATTGTTGTTTAATTTAAGTTTGTAGGGTGGGCAGTTTTTTTGCCCACCATTAGGAAAGCCAAATATTTCATAATTTGGTGGGCAGAAAAGATTGCCCACCCTACAGGGCTGAAGCGGCGCTAACAAAAACCATATTATTACCATCAACAATAGCATTTCTTGCTTGCTCTGAAAGTGTAGAATTATTTTCTAGCGCCCAAATTAAAACGTGTGTATCAAGTAATAAATTCATGATTATTCTGGAAAAATAACGGATTCATAAAAATCATCGACATGGGTATCATCAAAATCATCACTGATAGTCACCTTGCCGACCCAACTTCCAGCCCCTAAGGTACGTGGTAATGTATTTCTTTTAATAGCAGATAAAAGCGCAACAGGTTTTCCTGCTTTGCCAATAATAATAGATTCACCCGTCTCCTGAATAATATTAATCAAATAAGACAGATTTGCTTTTGCTTCAGAAATATTAGTAATTTTCATAATTGACCTCTTTTTAT
>DQSN01000019.1 GCA_015663245.1 Leucothrix mucor | reverse complement strand
GCAGTACATCAATCAGACTCCTTGAAACTGACTGATGTACGTCCTAAACTTAAGCCGCTTTAGGCAATGTAAACCATTGTGGCTGTTTTACTTTCTTTAATCGCTTATGCACTGCTTTTTCACGCATAAGAAATTCAGGACCATCATTTGTTTTCTTAAATGCGAAACGTGTGGGTAATTTCGTATACAAAGAGCGTGGTGGTTTGTTATATCTAATACCTTTTAACACCGCACCTGTTTCAAAGCTGTGGTAGTAAATGGTATCAATTCCCAAATCATGGCGAATAAAGTCAATAGTTGCAGCTAACATCGCTTCCTCCCAAACTTTTGCATAAGGGGCTAAGATGACGTTGGCGTAGGTTTCTAATTGCTCTTCGCTATAATCACCATAAAACTCGTAGCCCTCTTGTACCGCTTCGCGTACTTCACGAATCCAATCACATTGAATCTCTTCAATCAGTGCTTCACCTGTTGCAAAATCTAAATCTAAACGTACCCAAGCAAGGGTTTCGCGTTGACCTTCATCTAAACTAGGGTGACCATCCAAGTTAAAGGTATGTAGATCATCTGGTTTGATCAAATATTTAAATTTTTCAGTATGATCTGTTGCCATATTAAGCTGTAAAACAAGGTGATAACCTGCACGGCTCATTTGGTTCCATTGCATGTCTTTTTTACCATCTCCCCATTGAGAGAGCGTAATAACAAAGGCGAGCGGCTTATCATCCCAAATCATTGCTAGTTGATTTGCATTGATGATGCCGTTGCCTGCTAAACCGAGTGCTTTTTTTACAGGTGCTTTGTGTAAAAGTTTTGCATAAGGTGATTTCCGTAACTCATTAATTAACATTGCTTTATTGCCGATGTAATCCTGTAACAGCATTAATGCGTAGCGGTCACGAAAATAATAAAATACTTTACGTTCACCAGAAAGACAGCTGATAATTTCGCTTAGTTCTTGTAACTCCATAATGAATCTCTTTTGATGCTTGTTTGAGGTATCGGTATTGGCACTTGTTGTGCTGAAATCCGCCTAAACCATTGCCCGTTTGTGGGGCTTATCAAATTTTCAATTTTTTGTGTCATTATCATAAGAATTCTCCAGTTTTTGGTATTTGTCGTAGGTGAAAAAGTTGAAGCTTAACCCTTTACGCAGACAACCTGTTTTAATGTGTGCACAACTTCTACGAGGTCATGTTGATTCTTCATTACTTGATCTATATCTTTGTAAGCAGAAGGAATTTCATCCACAACGCCTTTGTCTTTTCGACACTCTACTCCTTGGGTTAATGCTTCTAAATCAAAGCGATTAAACTGGCGTTTAGCAGCCGTTCTGCTCATCTTTCGACCTGCTCCATGTGAGCAAGAGCAGAAGGATGCTTTAGTACCTTTACCTCTCACAATGAATGATTTAGCGCCCATGCTTCCTGGGATAATGCCCAATTCATCAACCTGTGCGCTAATCGCTCCCTTACGGGTTATAAATACATTTTCACCATAGTGCGTTTCGCGTTGCACGTAATTATGATGACAGTTGATCGCTTCTTTGGTTGCAACAAAAGGCGGTAGCTCTGTTTGCAACGACTTAACCACCAAGCGCATCATTTCTCGTCGATTGATCATGGCGTAATCTTGCGCCCAATTAATCGCCTCTACATAATCATCAAAATGTTGAGCACCATCAGTAAAATAAGCGAGGTCTTTGTCGGGTAAATGTCCTAATTGATTACCCATATCTTTTTTTGCTAAGTTAATAAAATATCGTCCGATGGCATTACCAATACCTCGGCTACCAGAGTGCAACATAATCCACACGTCATCATTCTCATCAATACAAAGCTCGATAAAGTGGTTTCCACCACCAAGAGTCCCAAGTTGACGACCCCATGTTCGATGGAAATTGCGTACCATTTTGGTTAACCCTGAATGCTTCTCAAGGATTAAATTCAAGGGCTTATCCATTGCTTTCAAGGTCGATGCTTTGACCTTGTCGCGTTCGTGCATATTAAAACCAACAGGCACAGCAGCTTCGATGGCGGTACGGGAGCGGCGTAAACTGTCGGGTAAATCACTGGCTTTTAGTGAGATTCTAACTGCGTTCATACCGCAGCCAATATCAACACCAACAGCAGCAGGGATGATCGCATCCTTGGTTGGAATAACTGATCCAACCGTTGCGCCTTTGCCGACATGCACATCGGGCATTGCGGCAATGTGATGGTGAATAAACGGCAGTTGAGCAATATTACTCAACTGCGTGAGAGATCCGCTATCCACATCATTAGTGAAAATTTTTACGGGTACTTTACCTTTGTTCAAGGTCATTTGAATGGGCATAACTATTACCTAATATTTTTATTATCAATAAGTTAAGTTATTATCTAAAGATTTATGTGAATCATGATAAATCACTTTATTCTGGCTTATTGATTTTATCTTCAGGCATAAAAAAACCCTGAAGGCGAGCGCCGTTCAGGGTTTTATCCACATCAAAAAATGATGTGGTTTATTTGCTGAGTGACGCAATGTCTCCCAGCAAATGCATAGGAGATTTAGCTTTTTATTCCGTGGTTGAATATGAACATTTAAGTCTCCTATTAAAAAATAATGTGGCTAAATCTATTGCTGAATTAAAGAGCGATAAATAAGCTGTTTTTGAAAAGTTGGTGGATTATGTCGGTATTAAATTATATTTGTCAATCGTTTTTTTAATCCATAATAATACTATTTAACAAACAGAGATCACCGATTTAGTCTGAATATTTTGCAGTTTTTAATGCCATTTTCCAGCCGTTAAACTTGCACCAATAACTTTATAACGAACTGTTTTTGTGCCCTCCCATCCAAGCTCAAGAACTCCGATTAAAAGCGCGATACGACTAGGGTTAGCACCTTGTAAGTAACCTAGTATATGAACTTGGCTTTTACTACCAACTTCATCAGAATGCCGCTTTTTAAACTGCTCATTAGCTACTTTTTTAATACCTTTTTGGGATGATTTTAATAACACCTCATAGCCTTTTAATGAGGAGTGTTTTTTTGATGTTGCTACTTTAACTTTATAACTGACAGTATCTTTTTTTAAGATAATCGGGGAATGTTGTAAAGAAAAATCAGTGCTTGTTTGGATTTTATTTTTCTCTAATTCAGCTAATATTTTCTCTTTGTTGAGTCCCCCGTAATTTATATTATTTGCTTTATTGTTGGATTTTTTGCTCGATGACTTCCAAATGATTTTGTCGGTAATAAGGTCCTGAATAAATACATCAAAAGTAGGTTTGTCACTTGCACCACTTATTAATCGTTGGCTGGCATAAGCAATTTTATTACCGTCTTTAGACCAACCTAAGGGATAAAAACCTTCGGGTAAAAATAGTTGTGAATCAATTACATTTCGCCCAAATTTTTGCTCAAGTTGGGCTTTTAGAGCAAGAATTTTAAAAGGGGATGTTTGAAGAGTTGTTTGAGAAAGGGGTTTAGGGGGGATAGCTAGTTCAACAGTATCATCATTAATTGTTTCAACTACTACATTGATTTCATTGCTGTT